>DAOOPK010000010.1:0-27505 GCA_035388205.1 Bacteroidales bacterium | reverse complement strand
TGTAATCTTACCAGAACTTTCAATTTTTAACGAAACATCTACTCCTGTACCCTCCCATCTAATAATGTAATAATCAGGATTTGAAATGTAGTATGTACTACAAGTTGTATTTGATAAGAAAGCTGCGATACATTTCCTATGCATAAAACTTACTGAATTATTGCTTAATGCATTATTATTGTATGGTAAAGAATATGATTCGCCAGAGAAATCGATATAACCTTTGTCACTCAAATAGAATCCTGAATATGTTTCGTCGTAGAAAGGAAATTCAAACGGCAAAGCAATATAAGTACCTGATAATGCAGTTGTAGTATTTTCAATAGGTGACGAAATCTCACTCATCTGATAATCTAAATCAAATTCCCATCTGTAGGGCGGAGTGCCCCCGCTTGCTTCCATTTGATGAGAATAAGGATGATAAACATTTGCATTTGGCAATATATCAGTGGTGATTTCCGGCTTATTAAAAACCGGCGTATGTTGCACACTCACAGTAGTTACACCATTTTGTATTATCGGCTCGTTTACTTGTGATGACACATACTCGACAGGACTGCCGGAAGTATAATCAATTACAGAAAAACTAACAATCTGTCCACTACCCCAACTATCATTATCATTTTCGAGAACCTGAAAAAAGAATTTGGCAGGAGTTCCGGATTCTAGAATATTTAAAAATGGAGTTAAGTCCAGTCCAAATTCTATATATCTTGCAGCGACTTCGGTACCTCCTTGCATAGATTGTTCTCCTCCCTGATAATCAAAAATTGGAAAACTCATATAGTAATCAGGCTCAGAAGCAGAGAGATTTGTACTAAAACCTGCCATAATTTTTATTCTGCCTCTGTTAGAATAGTAAAGATTAACTTTTCCTGTGAGCATCGGCGAGTAGTCCTTTATCGGGAACAATACATTTGCTGTATTATTCCATATTCCACCAGCATTAGAAGCCAAAGCTAAAGTACGATACATCATCCAACCATTATATGGACTACTATAGGTATTGCACATTTTGAAACCACCAATTTCCCAGTCTCTCACATCAACTATTCCATCATCAGTTATATCAATATTATTAGTATAATGACCATCTCCATTGAAATCCCATCGAATAGAGTCGTTGTATCCTGTTATTGTCATAGCATGATTTGGCGAAGAGCCCCAAGAAACCACAACTTTCTCTCCTTCATGCTCTGTACCTGCAGGTAATGTTGTTGAAGGATTCTGATGTTGAGAATAGAAAAAAGCAATTCCGCCAACATCCGAACCCTCTAGATGGTCGTTCAGCCAATGTTTCAGAGTTAATATTCCCTCTTCATCAGCACAATTTATTGCATAGGCTTTACTAATCCGATTGTGCATTCCTTCATAATACTCATCATAACCGTTCATAAATCTGCTGGCACCACCAAAATCATGTGTTCCTCCATAAGTCACCATATTTGGATTTCCAACAGTCTTTAAAACAGCTAAACTATGATAATAACTTGCACCGGAATATCCATTCCCTCCATTTTCCCAATTCCATGTAAAATGGGTAGGATACTTATTCTCGGTTATACTTCCGTCAAGACCTCTAATACGATTCATCTCATAAGTAAACCCATTGCCAACACAGGCAGCCTGACCACAGCACAAACCCGATTGTAAAAACAAGCCAGAATAACAAGTCTGAGTGGTATTATCCACTTCGTATGGAATTGATTTATTCTTGTAATTAGCCGGCAGTTTTAATTCAGGTAATGAACTGAGCTCAAAAATTTGTTTGTTTGACAACACAGGCAAGTCCTTTTGTATGCTTTTAGGTTCATCCTGAGAAAATAAAAAAAATGAAAATAATGTAAACAAAAAAACAAAAAACAATCTTAACATACGCCAATATAAAAAATTAGTACTTTATAAAAACTGTTGTATAGATATTATCAGTAGAAATAAAACTGACAAAATATTTCCCAGACTCAAAATCATTTAAATTTAAAACGAAGTCGTTTAAATAGATATTCTTATATATATTTATGGTTCTACCAAAGCTATCATAAACCTTGATACTCGATTTCTCAAAAGTCAAATCATTCACATGGAAAATCACTTTGTCCTTAGCAGGATTTGGAAACACTTCCACTGGTTTTATCAAATCAATACTTTGGTCTTCTATACCTGTAGACAGATCATAAACTTTTGTACATTTAATTCCATTTGCATCAGTCATCAATACTTTTACAGGATAATGATCAAAGCTTCCGATTTCGCCATATATTATTCCGCTGGTTGAAATAAATAAACCCTGTGGTTTTGGGTATGATTTTATTTTAGTAACAGTATTACTTGAAGGTACATCATCAAGAAATGTCAGAGTATTATTTGTTTTATTTCCATATGATATTCCACCGAAATTAGTATATCTTTTACTTAAATAGTTCTGCCCGTAGGTAAACTCAACACTGCCATCAGAAATTAAATTACAACCAAAATGCACAGATGTCCATGATTCTGCATTTTGTTCACAACCTTTCCATCTTATTTTAACAGTATCCTGACTAAATTTATACCAAATACCATCAGATTTGGAAGGATCGCTTACCAAACTGAATCTAGCTAAAGGAGCAATAACATTTTCATTGATAAAAAACGGATACAGATATTCTCTAAATTGATTCCAATTAAATGTTTCAGAAAATGGGAAAATATATCCATTAGTATGAACTTTAATTTTTTGAGTAGAAGTATTATTAAATGGGAACGAAAATGGGATATCAAGAGTTAATTCTCCATCAAAATAAGTATCCGGGGTGAGTTTTGTACCTTCGAATGCATCATAAGATCGGGTAGAATTTGTCACTTCGAAATATGGAACAAATTCCCATGTATATGGTGGGGTTCCTCCGATAAAATTTAATGGATACCAAACATCAGAGTTTTCTGTAAAGATAGGCAAAGCAGTAGTCAAGATTTTTGGAGCATCTACACAATCCATACACACATTTACTCTAAGTTCTGTAATTCCATTATTTACCATATCTGTAGGAGTGTTACTCGAAAACTCACGAGGTTCGGAACCGGAGTAATCAATAATTGTAAACTCATCTATACTTCCATCATTAATATCTGCGTTATCGTATTCAATAAATTGCACAAAGAATCTCGCACAATAATCAGAATTAATATATTCTTCAAAACTTGTCAGATCCAATCCTATCTCTATAGTTTTATCGCTTTCTTCTGACCCACCCTGCATATACAAATCTCCTCCCTGATAGTTTAATATCGGAAAATCCTGTATATAATCATATTCATCGGAAAGAGTATCACTACTGACTCCAATTCTAAGTTTAATATTTATTCTGCTGGGATGAGTAATTCTAAGTCTTGCTGTTAAATGTGGGGTATAATTAATTAATGGTTTTATAACGTGAACATTATTATTTAAGATTCCTCCATCCTTATATGCATCAGCCATAGCTTTGTACATTATCCAGCAAAAACCATCTCCCTGCCATGTCGGTCCGTAGCTTTCGGCGAGTTTAAAACCACCTTTCTCCGAATCCCTCATATCAATTATATCATCTCCATTCAAATCAACATCAGTGGTATATTGCTCATCATTATTATAATCAAAACAAACATTATCATCATAGCCGACTATTGTTCTTGCATGGAGGGCATCATCTCCACAACGTGTAATAACATAAGCTCCTTCATGAGGCGAACCGGATGGAAATGTTGAAGCTCCTCCTTCTGCAATATTTGCAAGAAATGTTGCTGTTCCACCCAGATCATCACCTTCAAAATGATCATAAACCCATGATTTTAAAGTTGTTATTCCATTATTTGAATTAGTCTTGATTACATAATAATCATAAATTCTGTTGTGCATTGCTGCATAATAATTATCATACCCATCAAGCCATAAAGAGCTGTCTTTGTATATATCTGCAGGGTTGTCTAATAGTTTTGGAACACCTAGCTTTTTAAAAAGTTCCATTGTAATTATATAATTATCTCCGAACCATCCATGTCCCCCATTACCAATATTCCATGGGAAATAAACAGAAAAAATATTTTGAGGGTTCTGAGAACTTAAATCTTTCTTTAAATTTGTCTCATAACTCAACATATAATATGATGCTGCAACCTGATTGCAAACCCAATGCGTCTGTTTATAAATTGGAGGAAAATATTGAGTACTACTTAAATCAAATGAAGCCGGTAAAGTTCGTTCATAATATTCCAATCCTTCTTCCGTTAAGCTATAACAATTCTCTTCCAGTTGAAATAGCGATTGAGAATATATCAGTGAATTAACGAAAAGAAATACAATAAAAACGAACTTCTTCATCTAAATAAATTTTATGCAATATAGATTTTTTTTTGATGAATATTGATAATTTTACAGAATTTATACATTATTCTTCTCATGGAATATAAACTAATATCAGAATACAGACCAACAGGTGACCAACCTGAAGCAATAATACAACTGACTGATGGTATTTTTAAAGGTATAGAACACCAGACTTTACTTGGAGTAACAGGAAGTGGCAAGACATTTACAGTTGCAAATGTTATTAAAAATATTAACAGACCTGTTCTTGTTTTAAGTCATAATAAAACCCTAGCTGCTCAACTTTATTCTGAGTTTAAGGAATTTTTTCCTGAAAATGCAGTAGAATATTTTGTTTCTTATTATGATTATTATCAACCTGAAGCATATATGCCAGTAACTGACACATATATCGAAAAAGATCTTTCGATAAATGACGAAATTGAGAAACTTCGTTTAAGTGCTACTTCTTCTTTGTTGTCAGGAAGGCGTGATGTTATTGTAGTAAGCTCTGTTTCGTGCATATATGGTATAGGAAACCCTGATGATTTTCATTCAAATACTTTGGAGGTATACGTTGGACAAAAATATGGCAGAGATATTTTACTCAGACATCTTGTAGATTCTTTATATTTCCGTTCAGATATTGATTTCAGACGAGGCAGCTTCAGAGTTAAAGGCGATACAGTTGATGTTTTTCTTGCTTATCATGACATTGCTTTACGAATTGTTTTCTGGGACGAGGAAATTGAAGAAATTTATTCTTTTGAACCCTTTACAGGGAGCAAGATTGAATCTCTTGCAACAGCTAAGATTTACCCTGCAAATATTTTTGTTACAACAAAAGAAAGGATAAAACAGGCAATAATTCAAATCGAGGATGACATGATGGCTCAGGTAGCATATTTCAACAGTATAGGTAAGCCACTGGAGGCGAAGAGAATAAAAGAAAGAACCATTTACGATCTTGAAATGATTCGCGAATTAGGTCATTGCAGCGGTATAGAAAACTATTCGAGATATTTTGACGGCAGAAGACCCGGCTCACGACCATTTTGTCTGATAGATTATTTTCCTAAAGATTTTATTACTATTATTGATGAAAGCCATGTAACTGTGCCACAAATCGGAGCTATGTACGGTGGCGACAGGTCGAGAAAGGAGAACTTAGTCAATTATGGTTTCAGGCTTCCTGCAGCTATTGATAATCGTCCATTGAAGTTTGCTGAATTTGAATCTCTTATGAATCAGACAATCTATGTAAGTGCTACACCGGTAGATTATGAACTTACAAAAAGCGGTGGAGTGATTGTTGAACAAGTAATCAGACCCACCGGATTGCTTGACCCCGTGATTGAAGTCAGAAGTTCTCTAAATCAGATTGATGATTTAATGAATGAGATAAATATTAGGACACAAAAAGATGAAAGAGTATTAGTAACAACGCTGACAAAAAGAATGGCTGAAGAATTGACCAGATATCTGACAAAATTTGAAATCAGATGTAAATACATCCATTCTGACGTTGACACATTAGAAAGAGTGCAAATACTTTCGGAGTTAAGATCGGGACAGTTTGACGTTTTGGTTGGAGTAAACCTTCTTCGTGAAGGACTTGACTTACCAGAAGTTTCGCTGGTAGCAATAATAGATGCTGATAAAGAAGGGTTTCTTCGGTCTGAAAGAGCTCTCACACAAACCGCAGGTCGTGCTGCAAGACATCTAAATGGAAAAGTCATTATGTATGCAGATAAAGTAACAGGTTCTATGCAAAGAACTATTGACGAAACAAACAGGAGGAGACAAAAACAATTAAAATACAATGAAGAAAACAACATTACTCCTACTCAGATAATAAAAGCTCAGCGAGAATTACTTGTTAAGAATAAGCCTCTTGAATATTCATCCTACATAGAAGATATTGAGAATAAAATCGCTGCCGACCCTGTTGTTAAGTACATGTCTGCCGAAGCTTTGGAAAAAGTTATTAAAAACACTAAAAAATTAATGGAAACCGCTGCTGCAAAACTTGACTTTATCGAAGCAGCCAGACTGAGGGATGAAATGTATGCTTATGAAAAACTGTTAAAAAACAGAAAATAAAACATATTCCTCACTTAAATTAACTACAAAGGCAAATAATAATAGTTACACAAAGTTACTCAAAGGTAACACGAAGTTACACAAGAAAATAAACCACGGAGCGATGCACTGAGAGAAGTCGAAGTGGCACAGAGAACACAAAGAAAAAAGTTGCACTAAGTTTCGCAAAGGGAACACAAAGTTACACAAATAAATTTTTACGCAGAGAACCGCAGAGAACCGCAGAGAAGACAATAATTACACTAATTTGCACTAAGAAAATAAAACTTTGTGGTACTTAGTGTAGAACTTAGTGAGACTCTGTGTTACTTTTAGGTTCACAAAGTTACGCGAAGGAAAAACGAAGTTACTTGAAGTTACACAAAGAATAATTTACCGCAGAGAGCCACAGAGTACCACAGAGAACCACAGAGAGCTTTTAATCAGCTACCCGTTGGACGCAGGGATGGTTGTATCACAAAGTCATACTGATGACCGCAAGAGTTTGTCGCTGTCGTTAGGCATTCTTTAATACCGATTGTAAACTTGTAATAGTCCAATCTCGCTCTGCTTGATTAGCTTCAGTTCGACACCGCTCACCGCATCTCGCTGAGGGCTTCGTCGTTTGACTATACAATTTTATCATCGGCATTATACCAGTGCAGGGTAATAAATTTTATAACTCATGAAAATATAGGACTAATTATTAATTATATTTGGTATAACTTCGTGCCTTAGTGTCTTTTTGGCATAAATACGATACTAGCATAAAAAAAATAGGCCACTTAAAAAAGCAGCCTACTTTCAAGAATTTTATTATCTGAATTATTTCATCAAATTAACTTTGTGAGTAGAAACTTCATTACCGTTGATAACTTTAACGAAATATTGTCCGTTAGCGTATTTGCTCATATCAACAGAATTTACAAAGTTAGCATTTTCGATATTTTCAACAACTTGTCCCATCATGTTTAGAATTTGAATATTGCAACCTTCTGCGTTTTCAATATTCAATGTGCCTGTTGTTGGATTTGGATAAACGTTAACATTTCCTTTAACTATAGGCATGCCAACATTTGTCATAGTGTAATCATTGAAATTCAAGTGAATGCACAAACCTCCACTACTCCAGTTGGTAATTGAAACCCATGATTCAGCATTTGAACCTGCCAATAAGAACCACTTTGTTCCCCAGAAGCTGGCACGAACAGTTGGGTCATAACCAATCCAAATTTCATTACCTTCAGTACCATAATAGAATTCAATAGCAGCCATTAAAGTTTTTGATTCATAACCTTCGTCATAAATAATTGGCACAGGATCTGTGAATGTAATGTTCAACCAATTTCCAAGGTCTTCTTCGGTTATAGTAACCAACGCAGAAGCACTTACATCAACCCATGATGTAGTACCTTCATCATATTGCATGATATGACCAATAATAGAAGTTTCGGGAGTAGTACCATCATTAATGAACACGTCCATAGATGTTATTTCATCTTCGAATAAGAATAAAAAGTCTGTACCTATCATTTCACCGTCAATACCACCATCTAACCAATTCGATGGACTAACAGAACCATTTGTTCTGTCAATATCACGACCAATAAATTGATTGTCATTAATGATAAAATATGTAGTATCACTATTGTTTTCAGGATTTGCATCTTCCTGACCGGGAATTGATACTGTGTAAGCAACTGTATATAAACCTACCATTGGATCTGCCCCCAAAGCAAAGTCCGTTTCAACAAGGTCAACAGTATCTTTGTCTGCAGTTTCCATTGCAACTCCTGCAACAGTATTAGTAAATATTTCATTCATATCTGGATCAAAAACCTGTACAGTAACTTCAGGAGTAACTGTTACATTTCCAAAATTTTCAAGACAAACATTAAACCATGATAAAGCTGCTTCAGAATCATACTGTATTTTTGGAATATTACCATAATGTGACGAAATATGATAATAATCTTCACTTCCGGCAACAGTATAATCTTCATATTGATAAAAGTTCATTCTTCCATCAACAAATTTCAGGTCATAATCAGCGTTATCTATGATAGAGATATCGTCTATCTGCCATCCATAGCCATAACCACCTATTTCGTCAGTTGTGGTTTGCCATCTGAATCTGATAGATACATCTGCTTCATCAGCAATATATTCAGTTGCTACTAACTCAAAAAATGTTGCACCATACTCATTTCCTACCACGTCTTCGTTAACTTCTACAGATGTCCATGTAGCACCACCATCAGTAGAAAAATCAATGTATGAAAAAGCTTGATTCAAAGCTTTATAATCCTGATAGAAAGTCAATTTTGGACTTGTAACACCAGTAAGATCTATATCATCAAACTGGATGTAAGTATCACTAACTTGACCAACATTTCCACCTAACTCAAGAAGATCAGTAATACCGTCAATATAAGCAAAGTTTGCTCCTGACTCTGAATAATCATGAACGTAATTCCATCCCATATAAAGCCAAAGTGGAGGTGTAAGTTCGTCAACGCCATCATCATCAGTATCATACATAAATCCAAAATCTGGAGTTGTGTCTGCAACTGCCCAAGCTTTTGTTCCTGTTACAGAACCAAATGTCCATACTGGAGTCTCTTCTTCAAAAGTAACCTGCCAAACAGGAGTAGCTTTTGTTACTCTAATATCAGATTTTTTAACCTGATTTTTCATGGATTGTGTAGAATAATCCATTTGGACTTGTGCCATTGCAAAAGATGCAAATGCAACCAAAGTCAATAAAATTGTAAATTTTCTCATAACTTTTAATTTTAATTTAACATTTATATAATTAACTAATAATCTTGTTGCACAAAAATACAAATTATTTTAATACTTTAACATTTTTTTAATTTTTATTTTTCCACATTTCATATAACTTCATATTTCTTAAAAAGGTTGCATGGGCAGTAGTTTTTGCAATAAAAAAACCTGTTTTGCCATCAAGAAAGCCAAATTTTAAAACGAAAACCGTTAAAAATCTTAACAAATATGATAAATATGAACTGAAAAATCTTGTTTTTTTTCCTAATTTAAAATCTTGCTCAGCATTAAGTATTGCAAATTTTTTTGCTTGCTTTAGATGCTCTTCTTTTGAGTTATATGTGTAATGTAATAAATCACCTTTTAAATGAATGAATTGTGGTGGTGAATCAAAAACAAAAGACTCATGAATTGTCCCCGACCATCTCCCTGTATTTTTATTCCAAAATCTTTGCTTTTTGTCGGGATACCAACCGCAAAACCTGACAGCTTTGCCACAATGAAAATTCAACCTATTAAATGTATATACTGTGTTATTTTCTAATTCCTTTATTTTACTTATTGAGGCTGCTAATTCAGGGCTTAAGCACTCATCGGCATCCAGTGATAACACGTAATCGTATTTTGTTAATGAATTTGCATAGTTTTTCTGAGAACTATAATCTACAAAATCATTATGAAAAAATCTCACATTATATCCATTACAAATTTCTTGGGTTTTATCAACCGAGCCTGAATCCACAACAACAATATCATCGGTCAGATCTTTTACAGAATTCAGGCAACTTCTAATATTCCGCTCCTCATTCAAAGTTATTATGGCTATACTGATTTTATTCATATTATTATTGTACGACAAAAATAGTAAAAGATTAATACTTGAAATATATTCATTTAATAAAATATTGAATTTAGTCGCACAGTGTCAGGCAATTTATTTTTTTTTTCAGCTAAAATATTTAATTTTGAAAAATTTTAATTTTAGAAATTTAATAGATATACAAATATGAGTAAATTTATATCCAAAGAAGAAGCAGTTGCAAAGATTCATGACGGTATGTCGCTGATGATTGGAGGATTTCTGGTAGTTGGGTCTCCTGTGTCAATTATTGATGAATTAGTTAAAAAAGGTGTAAAGGATATTACATTAATCGTAAATGATTCAGCTTTTATTGACAGAGGCATTGGGATATTGATTGCAAAAAAGATGGTAAAGAAATTAATCACGTCATACATAGGCTCAAATCCGGCAAGTATTGAACAATATAATAACAAAGAGCTTGAAGTGGAATTTGTACCTCAGGGGACGCTTGCCGAAAGAGTAAGATGTGGTGGTGCAGGATTGGGTGGATTTCTTACTCCTACCGGGATTGGAACTATTGTTGAAGAAGGCAAACAGAAAATTAAAGTTGACGGAAAAGATTATTTATTGGAGAAAGCTTTAAGGGCTGACATTGCTTTGATTGGTGCAAGCATTGGTGATGAAGCAGGAAATTTGATCTATAAAGGAACAACGCAAAATTTCAATCCGCTGATGGCAACCGCTGCAGACATAGTAATTGCTGAAGTACAGGAAGTTGTTGAAACAGGTACGTTACCAGTTGAGAATATACATACTCCGGCAATTTTTGTTGATTATATCGTAAAATCAAAATAAATGAAAAAAATTACTTCTACAATCAGATTAAGAATGGGATCTCATGATGCTCATTATGGGGGAAATTTAGTTGACGGAGCAAAGATGCTTCAGCTTTTTGGAGATGTTGCTACCGAATTATTAATTATTAATGATGGTGACGAAGGTTTATTTGCCGCTTATGACAAAGTAGAATTTCTGGCACCGGTTTATGCAGGAGATTTTATCGAAGCAACGGGTGAAATAGTAAATATCGGGAATTCTTCAAGAAAAATGATTTTTGAAGCGAAAAAAGTTATTAGACCTCGGCCTGACATAAGCGATTCGGCCGCAGATTTTCTTGAAGAGCCTATTGTTGTTTGTCGTGCCAGCGGAACATGTGTAGTCCCAAAGAATTGTCAACGTAAAAATTAAAATATGGAAAAACTAATTATCACCGCAGCTATTTGTGGCGCTGAGGTACTTAAAGAACATAATCCAGCCGTTCCTTACACTATTGAGGAATTTGTCAGAGAAGCTAAACTTTCTTATGAAGCAGGTGCTAGTATAATTCATCTTCATGTGAGATGGGATGACGGAACACCGACTCAGGATAAAGCTAGGTTCAAACAAATAATGGAGGCAATCAAAAAAGAAATCCCTGATGTAATTATTCAACCTTCGACAGGTGGTGCTGTTGGGATGTCAGATGATGAAAGACTTCAACCTCTTGAACTTGTTCCTGAAATGGCAACACTCGACTGCGGAACTTTGAATTTTGGTCCGGTAGATATTTTTGTAAATACCGAAAAAACGATCATTTACTTTGCTGAAAAAATGAATGCATTGGGAGTTAAACCCGAGCTAGAAGTTTTTGACAAATCTATGATTGATACCGCTTTAAGACTACACAAAAAAGGTATAATTAAAGACCCTATGCATTTTGATTTTGTTCACGGCGTTCAGGGTGGTATTGGAGGAAGCCTCAGAGATTTTATATTTATGAGAAACAGCATCCCACAAAACTCGACATATACTGTTGCCGGCGTTGGACGTTTTGAGTTCACTCTAGCTATGGCAGCAATTATAGACGGAGGTCATGTTCGGGTTGGCCTTGAAGATAATGTATCTATTTCAAAAGGTGTTCTCGCTAAATCAAACGGAGAATTAGTAGCTAAAGTAGTAAGAATGGCTAAAGAACTCGGACGTGAAATTGCAAGTCCTGCAGAAGCAAGAGAAATATTAGGATTAAAATAAGAATAAAATAATTACAAACATATTAACATTTTAAAACATGCAGAAAAAAGGTAGTAAATATGGTATCCACAGAGTGATAGAACCAAAAGGAGTTTTGCCACAACCGGCAAATAAAATTGATAATAACATGGATGAAATTTGGGATAATGAAATTTTGATTAACGTCCAAACTTTAAATGTTGACTCTGCAAGTTTTACTCAAATTGAAGAACAAGCTGGCGGAGACAAGGCAAAAATCGCTGAAATAATGATGGGCATTGTTGCAAAACAAGGAAAACACAGAAATCCGGTTACGGGATCAGGTGGTATGCTTTTGGGAACTGTAGAAAAAATCGGCGATGCTCTTATTGGCAAAACAGATCTGAAAGTAGGTGATAAAATTGCGACTCTAGTTTCATTATCACTTACCCCATTAAGAATTGACAAAATTAAAGATATTCGTCCGGATATTGACCAGGTTGACATTGACGGTAAAGCTATTTTATTCGAAAGTGGTATTTATGCAAAAATCCCAAAAGACATGCCCGAAGGTCTTGTACTTTCAGCTTTGGATGTTGCAGGCGCTCCTGCTCAAACTGCAAAATTAGTTAAATCGGGTGATAATGTATTAATAATTGGTGCAGGTGGAAAATCAGGAATGTTATGTTGTTACGAAGCAAAAAAACGTGCGGGTGTTACGGGAAAAGTAATCGGATTATGCCATAGCGAGAAAAGTACTAAACGCCTTATTGATCTTGGTTTCTGTGACTATGTATTTTCTGGTGATGCAACCCAGCCTGTTGCAATTCTGGAAAAAATTGAAGAATTGACAAACGGACAGATGGCAGACATTACTATAAATAATGTAAACATCCCTGATACCGAAATGACAAGTATTCTATGTACCAAAAATAACGGTGTCGTTTATTTCTTTTCTATGGCAACATCATTTACAAAAGCAGCTCTAGGTGCCGAAGGTGTTGGAAGCGACGTTACAATGATTGTTGGTAATGGTTATACAAAAGGACACGCAGAAATAACTCTGTCTTTATTGAAAGAAAGTGAAAAATTAAGAAAAATATTTACTGAGCTTTACGCTTAAGTTTTATTTCATTATTCGGGATATTTGAGCTATTTTTGTAGTTGAAATGTCCCGAATAGTTTTTTAATATATTCAGAATATGGAAAAAGCTTGCAGATATGGCACTCACAGAGTTATAGAGCCAAAAGGAACTTTACCTCAACCGGCTTTAAAGTTGGATAACACTATGAACGTTTATGAGAATGAGGTTCTTATAGAAGTAAAATCCTTAAATATTGACTCTGCAAGTTATACTCAAATTCGTAAAGCATGTGGAGATGATCCTAATAAAATGAAGGCAATGATCTTGTCCATTGTTGAAGAAAGAGGCAAAATGCAAAATCCTGTTACAGGCTCGGGAGGAATGCTCATTGGAACTGTTAAAGAGATAGGTCCTAATTTTCCTGACAAAAAACTGAAAGTCGGAGATAAAATTGCAACTCTGGTATCATTATCTCTTACTCCATTGAAGATATACGAAATTATTAAACTTGATCCTCACCACGATCAGATTGATGTAAAAGCAGATGCAATACTTTTCGAAAGTGGAATATTCGCAATATTACCTGAAGATATTCCAGAAAAACTTGCTCTGGCAGCCCTTGATGTTGCCGGTGCTCCTGCTCAGGTTGACAGACTGGTTAAAGAAGGAGATACAGTGTGTATTATCGGCGGTGGCGGAAAATCGGGTATTCTATGTTGTTATCAGGCAATGAAAAATGTGGGACGATATGGAAAAGTAATAGTTGTTGAATATTCTCCCGAAAATGCACAAAGAATAATTGACCTTAAACTTGCACACCATGTAATTGTAGCAGACGCCACTAATGTTATGGAAGTCTATAACAAAGTTACGGCAATTACAGGAGAAAGAGGTTGCGAAGTTGTGATAAACAACGTGAATGTACCAAGCACGGAAATGACTTCAATTCTTATAACCAAAGGTCAGGGATTGATTTATTTTTTCTCTATGGCAACATCCTTCACTAAGGCAGCTTTAGGTGCCGAAGGCATTGGAAAAGATATTAATCTGATTGTCGGAAATGGATATGCCAAAGGTCATGCAGGTCTTACTCTTAATATTTTGAGGGAGTCTCCTGAAATCAGAAGTCTATTTGAAAAGTTATACGTTTAATATATTTTTTTATGATCAGCAATAGAACTAAAATGTTTCCAGAAGTTACAGACAAAGAATGGAATGATTGGAAATGGCAGGTAAAAAACAGAATTGAAACTCTTGATGGACTAAAAAAATACATCAGTCTTACAAAAGAAGAAGAAAAAGGTGTTGCACAATCTCTCAAAACCTTAAGGATGGCAATCACTCCATATTATCTGAGTTTGATTGATCCGGATGACAGAAACTGCCCGGTAAGAAAACAGGCTATTCCGACAGGTGCTGAAACACATAAGTCAGCAGCAGACTTACTTGATCCTCTTCATGAAGACGAAGATTCTCCCGTTCTCGGTCTAACTCACAGATATCCGGACAGAGTTCTGTTTTTGATCACAGATATGTGTTCTATGTACTGTCGTCATTGCACAAGACGCCGTTTTGCCGGACAAACAGACAAAGAATCTCCTTCTGAAAGAATTCAGAAATCTATTGATTATATAGCTAAAACCCCTGCAGTACGCGATGTATTATTGTCAGGTGGAGATGCCTTGATGGTTAGTGACAAAATGCTGGAATCAATAATCCAAAGACTTAGAGCAATACCTCATGTCGAAATTATTCGTATCGGAACACGTACACCGGTTGTCTGTCCGCAAAGAATTACAGACGATTTGGTTAATATGCTAAAAAAATATCATCCGATTTGGTTAAACACACATTTTAATCACTCCAAAGAAGTAACTCCTGAATCCGCAGCTGCTTGTGCAAAAATTGCAGATGCCGGAATTCCAATTGGAAATCAGTCTGTACTTCTTCGTGGCGTTAACGATTGTGTTCATATAATGAAAAAACTCGTTCAGGATTTAGTAAAAATTCGCGTTCGCCCATATTATATTTACCAATGTGATCTTTCGATGGGATTGGAACATTTCAGAACTCCTGTTTCCAAAGGCATTGAAATAATTGAAAATTTGCGTGGTCATACTTCAGGATATGCAGTTCCAACTTTTGTAGTGGATGCTCCAGGTGGTGGTGGAAAAATTCCTGTAATGCCTGATTATATAATTTCTCAAAGTCCCGGAAGAGTAATTCTTAGGAATTTCGAAGGTGTAATTACAACTTATACCGAACCAACTGACTATATAAACGAGTGTAAATGTAACGACTGCAAAGATGTAATTCAAAACGAAGGCGTTGCCGCTTTATTGAGAGGAGATCAATTATCACTCGAGCCTCAAAATCTCTCAAGGAGAAAAAGACACAGATAAGATAGAGATTTCAAACTCTAATTTTTACTGTTAATAATCGCTTTTAAACGATATATTGCTCAATATTTTGTCTTTTATATTTAGTGAATTTGTAATTCATAATTTATAATTAGATTTGTGATTTATAATTTATAATTCATATTGACAATTGCCATTTATTAACGAAATATTAAAATACAAAAGTCTCTCGATTGTCGGAATGGAAAAGAATACCGGCAAAACGGAATGTTTAAATTATATCATTAACCGACTTGAAGCAAAAAGCAAGTCAATTGCTCTTACATCAATTGGTCTTGATGGCGAAAATATTGATCAGGTTACCGAAACCCCAAAACCTGAGATAGAAATTCCTAAAAACAGCATTTTTGTAACCTCAGAAATGCACTACAGACAAAAAAAACTGACTGCCGAAATCCTTGATATATCCGAAAGACATACGGCTTTGGGAAGATTGGTAACTGCCAGAGCAAAAAACAACGGGACAGTAATTTTATCAGGCCCTTCCGATACCGTATGGTTAAAATATCTTATCAATCAATTGACAAAATTCAATCCTGATATCATATTGGTTGATGGGGCTATTTCCAGAAAAAGTCAGGGTTCTCCTTCGGTTACTGACAGTATTATCCTGACAACAGGGGCTGCTCTCTCGGCAAACATAAAAACAATTGTAAAAAAAACTAAGTTTATTCATACTCTAATACATTTAGATGTTTTTGAATTTTTTAAAACAGATGATTTGCTTTCAATCGAAAAAGGACTCTGGGCAATTGATGTAAATCATGAAATTCATGACCTGGACATTAAATCAAGCCTTATACTGGAGAAGTCATCTGATAAATTGTTTAAATACGGAAATACTATTTTCATCAGTGGCATTCTGACTGACAAATTACTTGATTTTGCACGAATTCAGAAAAACATTAGCACAACTGTTTTAATTGTTAAAGATTTTACTAAAATTTTTATCAGTCCTGAAAAGTACTCTGCTTTTATCTCTAAAGGTGGAAAAATCAAAGTATTGTTAAAAACAAAACTGATTTCCGTATGTGTTAATCCTGTTTCTCCAGATGGATTTGTAATAAACTCACCAAAACTATGCAATGAACTTGCCACAACTCTGGGAATACCTGTTTATGATATAAAACTAAAATAAATAATCTGTGAATACATTCAGACAACATATTGCGGAAATCAGCGGTCTAAGATTTATCTATGAAAATCTCAATATTAAATCCTCTATTGGAAGAAAACAATTATTGAATTCAAAACTGTTCATTGATAAAAAAGATCTTGAAACTACATTTTCCTGTTTATCAAAGGCTGTTGACTATGTTAAAAGAAATAATGATACGGCAAATTATAAAAAACTGTGCCATCATTTAAGCGACATTAACGATATAAGTGCATCAATACAAAATCTCAAGGATGGAAATATTTTGGATGACATAGCACTTTTTGAAATCAAGAAATTTGCAATAATTTCAGAAAAATTAAAAGATATTTTTGAAAAGTCAGGTTTCGCTCAAGTCATCATTTTTGATTTGGAAGAAGTAATTTCGATTCTTGACCCTGAAAATTCAGGGATACCAACATTTTATATCTATTCGTCCTATAGTAAAGAACTTGCTCAACTTCGAAAAAACATCGAAACTGAAACCAATCAGGAAAAGAATGATAAAATAAGAGTAAAATGCTACGAACTTGAAGATAAAATTCGTATAGACCTATCAAAAAGACTCGTTAATTCTGCTTTGAAGATATCACATAATCTTGAGCAATTTGCCCATGTTGACAATATGCTTGCTAAAGCCGAATTATCAATAACTCAAAATTTTTCCTGTCCTGAAATAACAGAAAAAACAGAATACAAAGCAGTTTTTAACCCTGAAATCAGTAAAATTCTTGAAGCGGAAGGAAAATCATTTCAACCGATAGATATTTCAATCACAAATGAGCCATTTCTGATTACAGGAGCAAATATGTCCGGGAAAACTGTTTTATTAAAAACTATGGCCCTATGTCAGTATTTGTTTCAATTCGGATTTTATATTCCGGCAAAATCAGCAAAAATCTGTATTGTTGATAAAATTATGCTTAGCATAGGTGAAAATCAGAACGAAATGAATGGCTTATCATCATTTGCAGTTGAAATGCTAAATATAAATAAGATAATATCAGAAGCAAAAAGCGGTAAAAGAATTCTGGCACTTGTTGACGAATTGGCAAGAACTACAAACCCTGATGAAGGGAAAGCTTTTGTCTCGGCGTTTGTACAAATGATGACTAAACTAAATGTCAGTTCCCTTATCACGACTCATTACAGCGGAATGAATTCAGATTGCAAACGCTTGAGAGTAAAAGGCCTTCGTAAAATTAAAAACACTGATGAAGTTACTGTAAAAAACATAAACGATTTCATGGATTATTCGCTTGAAATAGTTAATGATGATAATGTCCCGAATGAAGCAATCAGAATAGCCGAAATTCTTGATATTGACGAAGATTTTATAAAACTAACCAAAGCATCAGTAAAGAAGAAATTCGAATAAAATACAAATATTCAAATCCTATCTTATAATAATTTTTCTACTTGGTTTCTGAGACTAAAGTTCAAAAAAGCCTTTTTGTTAGTATTCTGAATTTTTCTTATTTTTGGCAATTATTAAAACATAATGATTTATTTATAATGAGAACCAGCAAATTAGGATTAGATTTTGGAAAGGTCGAAGAGGCAAAAAGAATTTCAGGGAAAATTGCCGGAGAAGTACAGCAATTTGTTGATGGTTACACAACAGTTGCAGTAGAACGCACACTTTGTCGCTTACTATGTGTTGACGGAGTTGATATAAATGACGTTCCTCTTCCTAATATTGTTGTGGATCAAATTCATGAAAAAGGACTCTTAGGAGAAGGTGTTTTATTTTTCCTAGGTAACGCAATAATTGAAACAGGTTTAAATCCTCAACAAATTGCAGAAAAAATCGCTAAAAAACAGCTCAATATTTCTGAATTGCACATTAACAACATTAAAGATATCCGGTTTGCTGTTGAGCCATACATCAAATCAACAATACAAAAGATAAAAAATAATGTTGAAACCCGCAATAATTTATTAAAACAATTAGGTGAAGGTTCCAGACCATATATTTATGTTATAGTTGCAACAGGAAATATTTATGAGGATGTTGTTCAGGCGCAGGCTGCAGCACGTCAGGGTGCAGATATTATTGCAGTTATACGAACAACAGGTCAAAGTTTGCTGGATTATGTTCCTTATGGTGCTACAACCGAAGGTTTTGGAGGGACTTATGCTACTCAGGAAAATTTCCGCATTATGCGTGAAGCACTTGACGAAGTAGGCAAAGAAGTGGGCAGATATATTCGCTTATGTAATTACTGTTCAGGCTTGTGCATGCCTGAGATTGCTGCAATGGGAGCTTTCGAACGACTGGATGTAATGCTAAATGATGCCCTTTACGGAATTTTATTCAGAGATATTAATCCTCAACGCACAATAATTGATCAGTATTTTTCACGCATAATAAACGGCTATGCAGGAGTTATTATAAATACAGGGGAAGATAATTATCTGACAACAGCAGATGCTTTCGAACAAGCTCACACAGTTTTAGCATCAGACCTCATTAACGAGCAACTGGCACTTCTGGCAGGTATGCCCGAAGAACAGATGGGACTTGGTCATGCTTTTGAAATGAATCCAGACATGGATAACGGCTTTTTATATGAACTGGCACAAGCTCAGATGACAAGAGAGATTTTTCCAAAAGCTCCTTTGAAATATATGCCTCCTACAAAATTTATGACCGGAAATATTTTCAGGGGACACATCCAGGATGCTCTGTTCAACGAAATATCCATTTGGACAGGTCAAGGAATTCAACTACTTGGAATGATTACAGAAGCTGTTCACACTCCGTTTATGTCGGACAGATATCTTGCTATTGAGAATGCAAAATATATTTTTAATAATTTAAAAAATATCGGAGATGAAGTTGAATTCAAACAAAACGGAATAATTCGACAAAGAGCTCAAAAAGTTCTTGATGATGCGTTATCATTAGTTAAACAAATAGAAGAAGAAGGTTTATTTAATGCCCTTGAAAAAGGTCTATTTGCTGAAACCAAACGCTCCAAAACCGGTGGAAAAGGACTGTCTGGTGTGGTGTCGAAATCAGATAATTACTTTAATCCGTTTATTGAATTAATGAAAGGAGGGAAAAAATAATGAGTGGTGGACTATATTCGATGGACAAACGTGATTTTGATAAAACACTTGATCTAAAAAAGGTTAAGCCTTATGGCGACACCATGAATGACGGTAAGGTTCAGCTTAGCTTTACATTGCCTGTACCATGTAATGACGAAGCTATTGAAGCCGCAAAACAGCTTCTAAAGAAAATGGGCTTGGAAAATCCTCAAGTAGTTTATTATAAAGAACTAACTAAAGGTTTTACATTTTTCAATTGCTATGGCTCATGCAAGCATACTGTGGATTTCAGCACAATTTATGTTCCTAAAGTTGAATCAACTAAAATGGACATGAAGGAAACCGATGAATTTATAAAGGAAAATATAGGACGCAAAGTAGTTGTTATCGGTGCCAGTACAGGAACCGATGCTCATACTGTCGGGATAGATGCAATAATGAATATGAAAGGATATGCAGGACATTACGGTATAGAACGATACGAAATGTTTGAAGCTTTAAATATGGGTGCTCAGGTTTCTAACGAAGACTTCATTGCCAAAGCTATAGAGTTAAAAGCCGATGCATTATTGGTTTCTCAGACAGTTACTCAAAAAGACGTACATATAAAGAATCTTACAGAATTAGTAGAAATGCTTGAGGCAGAAGGATTGCGTGATAAAGTACTGCTGATTTGCGGAGGTCCCAGAATAAGTCATGAACTTGCAAAAGAACTTGGTTACGATGCCGGATTTAGCATGAATTCCTATGCCGACGATGTTGCCAGCTACATTGCTCAGGAAATGAACAGAAGAATTAATATAAAATAATATTGATCATTATGGATAAAAATCAGATTAAGGCTGTTATTGCCAGACGTGTTGCTCTGGAGTTAAAAGATGGTGATGTCGTAAACCTTGGAATAGGCTTCCCTACCGAAGTACCAAATTATCTTCCCGTAGGTGTTAATGTAACATTACAATCTGAAAACGGATTACTTGGTATGGGTCCCACCCCTGCACCGGGCAAAGAAGACAAAAATTTGACAAACGCCGGCAGTGGCTATATCACAGCTTTCCCGGGTGCTTCAGCATTTGATTCTTCAAAATCATTCGGTATAATCAGAGGTGGACATGTTGATGTTACTGTGTTAGGAGCCATGCAAGTTGACCAAAATGGGGATCTCGCAAATTGGGCAATTCCCGGTAAAAGAGTTACTGGTATGGGTGGAGCAATGGATTTAATTGTTGGAGCAAAAAGAGTAATTCTTGCAATGGAACACACTGCTAAAGGAGACCCAAAAATCTTAAAAAAATGCACTTTACCATTAACTGCTAAAGGTCAGGTTAATACTATTGTTACAGAGATGGGTTTTATGGAAGTTACGGACAAAGGAATAGTGCTTAAAGAATTACATCCAGATTTCAGTCTTGATGAAATTAAAGCAGCAACAGATGCCGAATTGATAATTGCTGATGATTTAAAACCAATGAAGCAATAAAGATTGATTGTAGATCTTTTTACAACTATATCTATATAACTATCGTTATACTTATAAATCAAAAACATTTTATTATAAAAGGGATAGTAATATTATCGGTATTTGTATTGTTCTCTATTGTATTCACGACTTGCAAACAAGACAATCACACAATTATGAAAAGTTTTTCGGGGAAAGTACAAAAATGCCCATATCTTATAGGCTCTACTTTAATTGCTAAAGATTTGAATGGAACCCTTGTGGCAACGAGTATATAAGGATGGGGGCTGGACATTTACTGCCAAAGTTCAAAACTGTAATTGTAAATACTTATTTAATTTGCAAAGAACAGAATCAGCTATCATAGAATATTACGAAGGCGATATGGGAACTCCTGCATTTACAAAGCTTATTATTTGGGAATAATCCATTTTTATAAAACCTTATTTTAAAGGAGTTGGCGAATATTCATAACCTAGAATTGTAAAGTCTATCTTTTCATTATAACCAATACTCAGCTTTTCGTATGTTAAACCTCCTTTTGAGTTTGAAACAGTCATATAAAAATCGACAACAATAGAACCATTAAACGATCTGACCAAATGCTCGGTCTTTTTTGTGTCAACAGGCAAACCATAATTACTTGTTCTAGTTACAACATAATCTTTCATTTGACTGTAACTATTTTTCTGAAAAACAGAACTATCGAATTTTGACATAATGGCTTCAATATTATTTGATGACAAATTTTGATAAAATACAGTAAATTCCTTTTTAAACCTGCCATATTGCTCATCGGACAAAACTACTTCATCCGAATTCGATTTATCATTTCTTTTATCTCGCTGATAATTTGCAACATAGTAAGTTCCTGCCCTGTCAATCAGCACAATACTCTCATTAAACACAGATTTGCCGGCATCCTCAACCTGCAAGGTCATATTTACATAAATTGCTCCTGATACAATTTCCGCACTTACAGAATTAACAACGAATTTTATAATCTTTTTATAATCTTTAAATTGGTTTCGGAACATTTCAATAAGTTTTTCTTTCCCCAATTTGTCTATCAGACTCTGATCAACTACTGTTAAAATTTTATCATAATCTTTTGTATTTATTTTTTTATAAATATTGTTTACTGCTTGATATATTTCTGATCTTCCGTCATTAGCAATTTTGGTATCAATGTACGGAACCGGACTATATTCATACTTACCAATTAGGAATTCGTCTTCAATATTTTCCATTCCATATTTTTCATAACACATACCACCCTGAGCATTAAAAACTCTTAAAATGAAATAATAAACTGTATCCTTTTCCTGAAAATAATCAATGTAATTATAAATGATCTTATAGTTATCAGGCTTTCCCATCGAAACTATTCTTTGTTCGAGAGCTTTAACAAGAGATTCTTTGTTATCATTAGAATACAATTCTTTCTTAAAAAAATAAATACAACTGTCAAAATCTGTTTCATTTAATAGCGTATAAAATTCCCTAAGCCTAATTTCTGCTGTCTTAATAATAACCGAATCGGCAGAACTAACTCCATCCGTCAATTCCTTATTCAGCCCAACTTTTAGTTTAGTATCATCATTTTTACAAGAAATGATACATGATACCGTGAACAAAAAAACGATTATATTAAACAGTTTGATTTTCGCTGTCATAGAAATTAATTCTTATTTATTCAAAAATAGTAAATTATACAAGTATATTAAAACAATAAACTATTTATTAATTTTTGTAATTTTAACAAAAAAATTTGTATGGATAAGATCAGAGAAAAAATAGAATTACTGACCAAAGAACTAAACAGACATAATCATAATTATTATGTTTTGAATCAGCCCGAAATCAGCGATTTTGAATTTGACAAACTCCTTGCTGAATTAAATGAATTAGAAATAAAATATCCTCAATTCAAACGCCCTGATAGTCCAACTCAACGTGTAGGAAACGACATCTCCAACATTTTTAAAACCCTTGCACATGATTACCAAATGCTTTCGTTAGGTAACACATATTCTGAATCGGATTTACAGGAATTTCATAATCGCATTGTAAAAGAACTTGAAACTGAGCCCGAATATGTTTGTGAGTTAAAATTTGACGGAGCTTCTATATCTGTAAAATATGAAAACGGAATTTTCACAAAAGCAATAACCCGAGGTGATGGTACAAAAGGTGATGATGTTACTGACAATATTAAAACTATTCGCAGTATTCCATTATCTGTATCAGGGAATAATTTGCCTGACAAATTCGAGATAAGGGGAGAAATTATTATGCCTCATGAAGTTTTTGATAAACTAAATGCTATTCGTATCGAGAATGAAGATAGTCCCTTTGCAAATCCACGAAATGCTACTTCGGGTTCGATAAAGATGATTGACTCTAGAGAAGTGGCAAAGCGTAATCTTGATTGTTATTTTTACTATATGATGGGTAAAACAATTCCAGCGGCCACACATTTTGACAGCCTTAAGATGTTAAAAGAATGGGGTTTTAAAACATCAGAACATGCTAGAATTTGTAAAAATATTGATGAAGTAATGGGTTTTGTTCATTATTGGGATAAAGAAAGAAGAAATCTCCCATACGACATTGATGGCATTGTCATTAAAGTAAACTCTTTTGCCCAGCAGAATATGCTTGGGTTTACTGCAAAAAATCCGCGGTGGGCAATTTCGTACAAATTCAAAGCAGAGCAAGTAAGTACAAAATTATTAAGCATAGACTATCAGGTTGGACGTACCGGAGCTGTTACGCCTGTTGCCAATCTGGAACCTGTTCAATTAGCAGGAACTGTTGTAAAAAGAGCTAGTTTGCATAATGCTGATCAGATTGCCTTGCTTGATATTCGTATAGGTGACAGTGTATTTGTAGAAAAAGGTGGTGAAATAATTCCAAAAATTGTAGGTGTTGAATTTCATGAACCCGATTCGGAGTCAACAGTTTTTATCACACATTGTCCCGAATGTGGTACAAAACTTATCAAACCCGAAGGCGAAGCTCGCCACTTTTGTCCTAACAGTGAAAACTGCCCTCCCCAGATAAAAGGAAAAATTGAGCATTTTATTTCACGAAAAGCCATGAATATTGACAGTTTGGGAGAAGAAACTGTCGCTCAATTTTATGATGCCGGACTTATAAAGAATGTTGCCGACCTGTATAAGCTCACAAAGGAACAAATCATTCCTCTGGATAGAATGGCTGACAAATCAGCAGAAAACATAATTGTAAGTATTGAAAACTCGAAAAAAGTTGGTTTTGAGCATGTACTTTTTGCAATAGGAATAAGATATGTAGGAGAAACAGTGGCGAAAAAACTTGCAAGCGAATTTAAAAGTATTGAGGCATTAGCTGCTGCATCGAGAGAAGAGCTTATAGCTGTTGATGAAATCGGTGAACGCATTGCAGACAGTATTATAGAATACTTTGCAAATCCCAAAAACATTAAGTTAATAGCTGATCTTATGAATGCAGGTCTTCAGTTTGAAATAGAAAGAACTGAAAAATTTTCCGATAAACTAGCCGGATTGTCAATAATTATCTCAGGGACTTTCAGCAAGTATTCAAGAGAAGAAATTAAAGAATTGATTGAAAAACACGGCGGAAAAAATGTTACATCAATTTCGAAAAACACCGATTACCTTCTTGCAGGCGAAAATATCGGTCCATCAAAACTCGAAAAAGCTAAAACGCTAAAAATTAAGATTATTACTGAGGATGAGTTTATTTCGATGATTAGTTAATTATTAGGGAAATTTAATTTGTAACCGAAATTATTAGTTGGTGTCTTGCTGTCGCAGATTTAAAATCCATGCCCTTGGTATTATTGACACTAGGATTACAATCGAAATCCGCAGGACGAGCTCACTTCGACTAGCCGCTCATCGCACCGCAACGAAGTTAAATCCGAGCCAGAGCGAGCTTTATTCTTCTCCTGCAAAATGAGATAATACGCTATTAACTTCTAATTTATCATTTCCTTCAACGATAAATAAGGTAGATCCATTTATGCCAAATTCTTGCCCAATACTATCCGAGTTAAAATTTGCTTCTGCCACAGAAAGTGCATCTTTTTGATATTCACAAAATATTAATATTAAAGATACATTTGAGTGTTTTGTCTGAAAACAATATTGTTTTTGAATCAGATGTTGATTTTTCAGAGAATCTGTTTCCAATTCAGACTCTATAAATTCTTCTTTATAGTTATTAAGAAAGTGCTCCATCTGTTGTTTATTAGGATGTGTATCGCTCAAATCATTTAACTGAATTTTTATTTTTTGAGTTTCTGTATCAGAATTCTGCTTTTGTCCTTGGCACGATATACAAATAAGGCCAATGACTAAATATTGTAACATAAACTTTTTCATTTTACTTCATTTTGTTAAATAGTTATTAATAATATCGTCCACGTATGTTCATTCTCTTTGGCTCTCGCAGATTTGAAACCCATGCCCTTGACATTATAAACACTCGGATTACAACCAAGCATTTTCTGTGAGTTCAGCGCAGCTATATCCGAGCCAGCGAGGGATTTTTCGCCCTGACTGTTGATGAAATTGACAATTTCGTTGTATAAACAAATAGCAAAATAAATTAAAAACTACGAACTGCACGGACAAGAAGTGAATTATCATCCTTAGGGTTACCGAAAAAAGCCATATCAGTGAAATCAAGAGCCCATGAAGAATTTATTCCCTGTTCACTCGAACTCCAGTAATAATAGTCTCCACTTGTGGTAAATCCGCCAATGATGTCCTTGTTTTCATAAAGTTTAAGCAATTCATATTTACTCGGTAAATACCAATCGCTATAGCCTCCCATCGAAAGATTTAAACAAATTTCAGCAGCGATTCCTGTTGTTGCACATCCTGCAACAATATCATTGGTATTTGGGTAACCTGTACCTATCGAAATGCCATCTGCTCCGTCTAATAAGGTTCCGTAACAACCCCATTCTGCACCTGAACTTTGGTCGTATGGCGCAGCTATTATACCATGTGTTTGTCCTGCAATGTAACCCAGATCGCCTGGTTGTAATATGTATGCAACTTTTCCCCCCTGATAATCATCGCCAATAGCAAGTGTTTCGGCTGTACTTCCATTAAACAACATCCATTCGGTTCCATTATAATAATTCGGCATATTTGTAGTAGTGTTATATACAATTAAACCAGCAACAGGTGATAATGCATCTCGTTCAACCTGTGTCATACTTAAAACTGTATTGATTATATAAGGATTTGCATCTGTACCAGTTCCCGTCATAGTAATATTTGCTCCAGCTAACAATTTAGTTTCAGAACCGTCCTGATCACCTGTGTTTATACCTAATAGATTGCTTAAATTGGTAATATCACCTGCCGTAATGTTGGCTGCCTGACTGCCTGTAAACACAGGGTCGGTTTCGGTAATTGTTCCTGTTACACTTTCCGCAGTTTTTGCATGCAAAGCATAAGGCACACTTAGCAATTGGCTTACGCCTGTTATTGTATAAGTTGTTAAAGGAGGTACTATTGCTGTTTTGGTTTCGATATAATAAGTATCAGCTCCCCAGTTAATGGCATTAAATCCCGCACCACCACCAAACTTAATACTTACCAAACCATTAGCATTAGTGGTTGGCGTTTGAGTTTCGGTGTAAACAATAGTTCCTGACAGCGAACCTTGGCGGATATTTATTTCCATGCCAATTTGTGTGTTGGTAACCAAAGCATCGCTACTGTTTCTAATTACTGCCTGATAACTTATTTTTTCAGGGCTTTGTGCCCACAGCGTTGCCGTTAATAATACGACTGCTAAAATTGTGAAAATTCTTTTCATTCTTTTAACCTCCTTAATTTTTAATGATTTTAAACGTTTTTACTTCTCTATTGCTTTCTATAACTTTCACAAAATACGTTGCAGGAACAAGATTGCTCATAACAATGCTTGTTTGGTTGCCAGTGATTTTTTCGCTTTGCAAAAGTTTTCCGTTCATGTCGTACAGTTGATACGATAAATTTGATATATCAAATTCATTAATACTCAATGTAAGATAAGCTGTTGTAGGGTTTGGGTAAGCTGTAACCGAAAGATTTATGTCTTTGGTGTCCTCAATTCCAGTTACTACTGAAATTTCATATGGTTGCTGTACTCCTTCCGTTACCGAACCATTTGTTCCTGTATTTGTGGTATAAACAACTTGTCCAACGGAATAGCTCACTGAGCCACCGCTCCCCGAATCATTTCCGCCTGTGGCGTTAACGCTTTCTTGTGCTTGCAATCCAATTAGTCCGAGTCCA
>DAOOPK010000009.1:0-28283 GCA_035388205.1 Bacteroidales bacterium | reverse complement strand
CACTGATTGAAATCAGTATAAATAAGTATATAAATAAGTTTTTCTTCATATTATTAAGCAGCTTTGAAGTACAAAACAAAACTGTACTTCAAAGCTATTTATAAATTTATTGTCTAATTACTATTTTATTATTAAATTCAACACTATTGCCATTAAATAGGCTACAGTTATATGTACCTTCCTTTAAATCTGTAGTGTTAATAATTACAATATCTTGAATTTCGAATAATTCTTGCTCTAAAATTATTTTCCCTGTCAGATCAGTAATTACAATTTGTAATGTACCTTTTTGTTCGGCAAGTTTATATTCAACATTAATATATTCTTTCGCTGGATTGGGATATATACTCATATAGGACTCCAGTGAATGAGGCTCGTTATTTATTTTTGCACTGCGAGGGGATACAATTATTCCGGGTTCATACACAGGAAATACGAAACAGCCTTCGCCATTGGCAAGCAATAAGGCTCTAGCTTTATATCCTGACATATCGTCATTATGTGCAAATTCTTTTAGTAAGCCTATAGATTTAGAATCAAGATTTAATATATCTCCTTTGCATCTTTTTAATATCCCCGGATACGCATCATAATATGAAATAAGACTTGTAATTTCTTCATATTCATATCTACTTAAATCAAAATGGACTAATATATTTTCCAAAATATTGGAAGCTTCTTTATATTCACCTGTTGAAGCAATATATTCCGATAATAAAAGCATATATTTAGGTTCTTCCCGTATTGTAAGTAACTCAATTATACTATCATTAGCATAATCAACTGAATCTTTTATTTGGTAATAATAGTTTACCAATGTCATTAAAGAATTGTCGAATATTTTGCGTTGCTGAGCTTTTTGTATATCAAGATGTTCTTTAGGAGACATAATATTTGCACCTGACTCAATCTGAGATATCATATATTCAGGAAGCTCAATATTTCTATCTTTTAACAACTTTTTTATATCACTCTTTTTGGCAGATTGCGGATTTGCAACAAGGATATCCCTTATCATTGGAGCAGTTAATCCCAGTTCCTTTTTTGCAACTTCTTTTAATACTGTATCACTCAAATAAGGAGAAATAAACATAAGTTCATAATAGGTCAACCATGCCGAATTATCATCTAAATGAAGTATAGATGACAAAATTTGTCCTGTATTACCACCATCAACTATATCGTCTAACATATCATCTATAGCATCTTCTAAAAGCAGGCTGTTATCCAGACTCGCTCTTTCTTCTACAGGTCTAACAGGCTTAAAAACATTTCCAGTATTATCAGGACACATTTCGTCCTCATAGATAAAGTTTATTTGCTGAATATTTACCATAGCTTCTCCATCAAAAACATTTATTGGTATTTCGCGAATGTCAAAATTTGGATCGTCGAGTTTACGTGTAAAATAAGTAATATCATAAATATCGTTTCTAATGCTTACAGCAGAGGCATTCGTCGAAAAGAGATTCCCGGCTGGTCTGTTCTCATCACCCTGTATTCGTGCAATTTCTGCTGTTGGGTATGAATAATCTGGTGTTATGAATATATCTGTTCTACAATTACTAAACTTATTGCAGATAAACTCCATGCCTGCATTGTTAGGATTTGTACCTGTCTCGCCATTTCTACCAATCGCCTGTAAAGAGTTTTCAAGTGTGCTAAAATCGTTACGATAAATCTCATTTGCAACAGCACCTGTGTTTTTCGTAACAATTCCAAACCTGAGATTAAAATCATTGTTCTCTGAAATAAACTTATTCCCTTCAACTACAAAAGTATTCGTTAATCCTTTCAAATATATTCCATAAGGTCTTCGATAAACTTCATCAGCAGAAGCTTCTTCCCCTTCGGGACTTTGAATATTCAGGTAATAATCCTTTATGGTGAAATTATTGTTTAAAATTTTCAATGAGCCGAAACCACTATATCCGTATGTTTCAATACCACGTGAAGTTATAAAATCCGTATTTGTAATTTCGAGAGAATTACCTGTTTCAGAAACAGAACAAACTCCATACAGTAAATTGTTAAAAGATGATCGGTGTATTTGTATCATTGGAGATGGAGCAATTTTAAGTTTTTGAACATACACTGCTTCAATACCCGTTTTTATTGGTTTGGTATTTGCCTCTGGTCTGTTATCCTTAAAATCACAATTATAGAAATACACGGGCTCACAGATATTTAGTTTAACATGATAAGGGTACCAGATGTTCGGATTAGGATCAAGAGGAGCGTTTTCATTAATTAGAAAATTGCAATCATAAACTAAGGTTGTCCCTTTCATGCGAACAAGATACATATCATGCGTGTTGTCTATAAACTCAGCATTGGACATATATAATTCCGAATAATTATCTGCAAATATTCCCATGTATAAATTTTTAAATATACACTTTTTTTCTTGCCCAATAACCTCAATTCGTGACCATGCGTCAGACTGGATAGCTGTACGTTTTGGTCCGTTTTCGTGAAAACGTTCGTCAATAAAATAACAATCAGTAAACTTACAACCTATTGTATTTGATATTCTGACGGCTGAATTAGATATATAATAATCAGAGACATATGCAGTAGTAACAAAATTACATTTATCAAATAAAGATTTCGTCAATTCGTTTGAATTAATAACAACATCAAAATGATTGTCAATAAAATCTGTTTTGTACATATCAATTCTAACATTACCATGAGCAATAATCCCCATTTCTGCATTACAAATGCCTGATTTACCGTTAGATACAAGTTGCGGCATATTATTTCCGTCACTATTTATTTTAATTCCTTGCCATGTTCCATTAATTGCAGTTAAACAGGCTCCTTCTTCCAAAATAAGCTTACCACCATTATTAATCAACAAATAGGCATTCTTATCAAAATAAATAGTATCTTTAATTACAAGTGTAGCATTTTCATTAATTATTATTTTATCAGGGATTACTCTTTCATAATCAATAACTTTAATTTGATCATGAGGAACCTCAATATTTCTATCATATTCCGTCTTTTGTGGAAAATATATACTATTGATATTTACCGTTTTATAAGATGCAGATAAAACATACGGATCATAATATACATCATAACCATATTTGCTAACACTTAATCTTGCATGATCATTGACAGCATTTGGTAAAGAAAGATTGTATTTTCCTTGACTATTTGTAAATGTGTATAAGTCCTTTAACTCTCCCTCTCCATCACCATCTTCATCATACGAATAAGTCAATTTAATAATTGCATCTTTTACGGGTACATTATTACATTTAACAATTCCAGTGTACGTAGGATTACCCGTAGATGGTGTTTGTCTGACATCATAATATATATTCGAATTGCATGTACATGTACCAGTTCCAGAAGTAACCATATTAAAGATGCTTATGTTTGCGGGATCAACTATTTGTTTATAGTCTAAATTGCAATTAACAGTTTGATATGGATTTGTATTTATTTCCACTGGCATTTGAGTTTCTGAAAATTTCATTACTCCGTAATTGTTCAAACCCATTGCATTTGAAAATTGCCAATATGTATATCCGATTGAACCACAAATATCAGAATAATTTAGGATGTTTTGTGTCACTTCTCTTTGCATCGTTTCGTCAACAGAAAATATGTTTTCTAACTGTTCGTGCATATAATCAATATTTGTTTCGGTTCCGTTTTCCCCAATCATCCAAGGATATTCTACTGTTCTATTTAAATAGTACAATTGCCTGTTTAATGATGAACCTTCGGGTAAAACATTAAAAAACTCATATGGATCACGTTCATAAAAGTGGAAATTCAAAAAATCAGTATAATAAAATGGTTTTACCCCCAGTTTAAAAAATTGATTTACATCAAACATCCCAACAGTAGTATAATGGTTAGGATCCATTTTCTGTATCACATCATTAGTTGCAAAAACAGAATTTGCCAATGAAACTTGATTTACATGCATTCCATCAGGCATTTCACTATCAATAAAACTTTCATTTTCATGAAATAATTCGTATGCAAACAGAGCCGGATGTGATCTAAATTCATATCCAATGCTCATAAGAGCTTGAGAATACGCTTCATGAATTGGATCATTTGTGTAATTAAGCAAACTATTATATTTCTTTTCTCCATCAAAATATCTTGATTCAGTACCTAATACCCAGATAACTTTTAATCCATATATATCAGCAATATCAAGTATCGTCTGCATAGTGAATAATAAATAATCCATACCGTTTTCATTTAAGTTTTCATAATTAAAACAAGTATTGCCCGTTGTGGTAGCATTTGGTATTGGGTCTGAATAAGTTGGTAAGGGCCAATTCAAACTTTTTATTGCGAGTTTATTATCTGAATCATGTCTTGGCTGGATGCTTGCATTCATAATACGAACAGAATTAAACCCCATGTCTTTAATTAATTTGAAATGAGCGTGCAAATGTTTGGTTAACTCTGCCTGATTATCAGAATATGCATAATTGAAATAAAGAGTATAGGGACCTACAAGCAATTCATTTGTCGCTGGATCTACTACCAGTGAAATTACATAATTACATGTTTTAAGAAAAACTTCCTCATCCTGATAATATATTTTCCCTTCCTTCATATAGTAAAAAGGACAATCATCAGGAGTGTCAACAATAGAATTTTGGGAAACTAAATTGCCCCCCCCCCCACAATCATTATGCCAACAATACCAATTGTTGCAAAAATTTTAATGGCTCTTTTCATAGTTTTAAATTTTAAGAGTAGTAATTTAAAAAATAGCTATATAGTTACAAAATTAAATTAAAAATAATACTAAAACAAATTTTTCTTGGGCGCAAATACGAATATTTCTAACTTAAAAATCTAACTTTGTAGAATTATATAATTACGACTTTTTAATGCGGTATTTTCTAATCATATTGTTTATTAGTAATTCAATTTTTATTACTGCACAAGACTACCCCCTTACCGGACATTTGCAAAACATAAACGAAAAAGACATTTACTTTGACAATAACAACACTCTGATAAGACCAGCAACCGGTGTAGAAAACGAAACTTACGATAGTCTTATCTTTTCTACCCCCAAAAGCGAACGAAAAACATGGTTTGGGCGAAAGCTTTTTGACGAACACTTTATTGTGGCTGAGGATGAAAATTTTAAAATAATTCTAGATCCGGTAATTGACTTCAGATTAAATCATGACCAGCTTCATAATCTTGGTTACTTAAATACCCGCGGAGTTATCGTTTCGGGAAATCTGGCGTCAAAAGTGTATTTCAACAGTTCGTTTTATGAAAATCAGGGAGTAATGCCAATACATATAGCAAGTTATTACAATTCATTCGGAGTAATCCCAGGCTATGGCAGAGTAAAACAATTAGACGGATATTATAAGTATGATTTTGCAGCAGCTTATGGAAATGTTGCAATCAAAGCAACTGACAATCTAAATTTTACTCTCGGTTATGACAAACTTTTTATCGGTGATGGATATCGTTCTATGATTTTGTCAGATTTTTCAGCACCAATGATGTATTTTAAAATTAATGCAAAAATCGGCAAATTCGAATACAATAATATTTTTACAAAAGCCCTTAATCCCAATTATAACAACATTGCCAATCTGCCCGAAATTACAAGTGTGAACAGTCGTTATCCGGCAAAATTCATCTCGTACAATACTCTCACATATAATTATAAGAACTGGCAATTTTCAGTTATTGAAGCATTAGTTATGCCCGAAGATCTTCCCGGTTGGCAAATTCTTATCAATTATGCAAGTCCTTATATCAGAGGAGCATACAACAACATTTTGTCTAAACCAACCAACGATTTGGCAGGGTTAAATATTACCAAGTTATTTCCAAAATTCGGAGTATTGTACTCACAGCTAATGATTGACAGACTATTTGGAAGCAATCGTCAGGACTGGGCTTTGCAATTAGGATATAAAGATTTCGATTTCCTTAATGTGAAAAATCTGTTCTTTATGCTTGAATATAATTTGGCCTCGGCAAAAGCATATACTTTTTATGATAACGAATTGCATTACTCCCATTATAATCAGCCTCTTGCACATCCGACAGGTAATAAATTCAACGAAATTATTATTATGTCGGCATATTCGATAAAACGTTTTGAATTTGTTGTTAAACTGAACTTGCTAAAAGTTGGTATTCAGAATATTTTTGATTTTTATAAACCTAACGAAAACTATGATAATTATAACCTGAATACAACTGCCCCATATATTGTAAACGGTGATTTTCAAATAATTTATAATATCAATAGAACAAATAAATTACAAATATTTTTAGGATTTAGCCCACGTATTGATTTTGTTTCGAATAGCGATATTACATTTATTCAGACTGGAGTGAGAACAGCTATACGTAGCAATTATTATGATTTTTAAATGAAACGGATTTTTATACATATCGTCTTTTTATTAATTACTGCAACATCTTTTGCACAAAATATACCTGTGCGAGATCCGTTTTTTATTCGTGATATTGAAAAATCCACATTATTGAATGACACAACAAAACATTCGTCCATAAAACCATATTACTTTTCCGATTACAAAAATATCTGTGCAGATTCAGCTCAATATGACAAAGGCTTTTTGTATTACAGTTGGAAAAGCAAGTCCGGGAAAAAGCCCTCATCATTTTATGCTCTGCCTGTTTACGAGGTTTTCAACTGGTTTGATCTGGACAAAAAAATTCTCTACGGTTTAAATATCCATCTTATCGGCTTATTTGATTATTCTATTGGCGATAATTTCGGCATTAGTTATCAATTAACAGGTTGGCTATTGCAAAACACTCCTGACTATATGTTTGCAAAAAAATATTATCAGTGGATTTACAATGGATTGGGAAATAGTTTCCTTGATACTGGTGATATAATTATTGAAAATGATATCCGAATTTCATATTCTCCTTATAGCTTTTTACGTCTGGAGATTGCAAACAGTAAAAACTTTTATGGTGATGGTTATCGGTCACTACTTCTGTCTGATTTTGCATCAAATTATCCTTATTTTAAAATTGAGACAAACTTCTTATCACTAAAATATTCTTGTGTTTGGGCAGTACACAATTCCTATTTGTTTGAAATGGACACAATCTATGGCGGTGGATATTTCAATAATTACAACAAATTCAATGTATTTCACTATCTTGACTGGAAAATTGGTAAAAGACTTAATCTGGGAATATTTGAATCAGTAATTACACGAAATAATAATTTTTTTACTTATGAATATCTGAATCCAATCATCTTTTTCCGCCCTGTAGAATTTAATCTTGGTTCGGAAGATAATGCTCTGCTTGGTACTAATATTAAGTTTGCCATAAATAACCGCAATGCGTTATACGGACAGTTTATTATAGACGATATAATTGTCGGTCAATTGATAAACGACATAAAACATAGTATAAATCCTGAATATGAAGGCGAATACGGTTGGTTTGCAAATAAATGGGCTGCACAAATGGGTTATAAATCTTTTGATATTTTTAAAATCAAAAATCTCGATATTTTCACCGAGTTCAATATAGCCAGACCCTATACATATTCGCACACATATTCGGAGCAAAATTATTCCCACAAATGGCAGCCATTGGCACACCCACTTGGGGCAAATTTTATTGAATCGGTATCTGGCATAAGTTATTTGGGAAAAAGAATAATTATTGATGCAAAACTTATGTATGCTTTAGTTGGTGCCGATACTACCGGAACACATTTCGGGCAGAATATTTTTAAGCCTACAATGGACGGAAATCAAGGATATACTTATATTGTAAATTCTTATGGCAATACTGTTTTGCAAGGGATTAAAACAAATGTTATAACTGCAAGAATTGATTTGGGCTATATCCTAAAAGAGAATAAAAATTTGTCTTTAAATGTAGGCGTAATATTCCGCAAGGTATCTCCCGAAATTGGTGAGGAAAGCCAACAAATCTATCTGTATTTTGGGGTAAAGTCGAATTTTGTGAAGAGGGAAATGGTGTATTAGCATTACTTCAATAAATTAATAAATTTACTCATTTATAATATTCTGGTAATTTGTTTGAATTACATTTTTTTTAATTTTGTCACAACGAAAAATAATGAAGCCTTTTATTAATAGATATAACAATATTTCGAATCAACACATCTTGATAATAATATTAGTTATTTCTGCGATTTTACGTTTCTATAATTTTTTTGAAATCCCTTTTACACATGATGAATTTAGTGCACTTTTTCGCACATACTTTAGTAGTTTTTCAGAACTTATTGAATATGGAGTAAAAACAGTAGATACGCATCCAGCAGGTGTGCAAGTATTTTTATATTACTACACTAGAATTTTTGGCGAAGCCGAGTGGGTGGTTAAATTACCTTTTTTAATATCTGGTATTTTAGCCGTTTTTCTAATTTATAAAATTGGAAAACTTTGGTTTAATGAAACTGTAGGATTGATTTCAGCAGCATTTTTGGCTAGTTTACAATATCCCATTATGCATAGTCAAATTGCCAGACCATACGGCAGTGGTATTTTTCTATCTCTTGCAATGGTTTGGTTTTGGACTCTCCTAATTAAAAATAATACTAAATTAATCCGAAACTCTATTTTTTATGCACTATTTGCATCTCTATGCACATATAATCATTATTTCAGTTTACTCTTTGCAGGAATTGTCGCTGTTACAGGATTTTTTATCATAGACAAAAATAAATTATTGAAATATTTATTCGCAAATATTGCAATCGCTATTTTGTTCATCCCTCATATTAACATTTTTATTGCACAACTTAATATGAAGGGTATTGAGGGGTGGTTAGCAAAACCTACAATAAATTTTTGGGGTAATTATTTAGCATATATTTTCCATTTTTCCATATTCTGTATAGCGTTAGTAATAGTGATATTTTCTTTTAGTTGTATTGTCTATGAAAAAAAATCTTTTAAGTGGAAAAATCTGATAATTTTTTCTATTTGGTTTATATTACCAATAATAATAGGATATTTTTATTCCGTTTATGTTAATGCTGTTTTGCAATATTCGGTTTTAATTTTCAGTTTCCCATTTTTGTTTTTTATTATTTTTGGGCATATTAAAAATCTCAAACCATATCTCAACTTAATTATTGTAATAAGTATTTTAACAGTAAACATCTTAACGCTAATCTACTCAAGAGATCATTACAAAATCTTTTATGAGTCATCATTTAAGAAAATCATTACTGAATATGTCGCATTTAGAAACCAAAACCCCGAAAAACCGGCAATTATTGAATCACATAAAAAAATTACTGATTACTATTTAAAACAACTTGAAGTCCCTGAAGACTTTGCTTTTATTGATAAAGAGACTCCAAGGGCAGAATTGATTAAACTAATCTGCGAAATGTCAAAAAATAATGATATTTTATATTTGGGATGTACTTCTAATATAGACCCAATAGCTGTTCCACTTATTATGGACTATCTTCCGAAAATAGAATCACAAAATAATTATTTCGGTGGCACAACATACATTTTTAGTAAAAACGGACAGACACAAAATAAATTTATTAGTTTTTTAGACTTTTCATATCCATATGATCAAAAATGGGAAGGCGTAAAATCAGAAAATATTTCTACAGACAGCCTTAATAATTACATTTACAATATTTATGATTACATGGAATGGTCTCCATCTTACACCATTAATTTTGATAGTTTAACAATTTCAAAATACGATTTTATTGATATTTCTGTTGAAGCTTTTGCAAAACAAGATTTAAGTGATGTTTTTTTAGTTGCATCTTTTGAATCAAATGGTAAAAATATTTACTATACTGCATCAGATTTTTCTGATTTTAAATCAAATAGTAACAAAAATCATTACACAAATATTCATTTGAGTCTTAAATTATCAGACATCAATTTGAATTTTAAAAATATTATCATAAAAATATACTTGTGGAACCGAGGTAAAAACACCTTCAATATTGACAATTTCAAAATATCTATTCGAAAAGGCAATCCAATAATTTATTCCTTAACTAATCGGATTTAATATTTCCAGTTTTCTACTAATTCTGAAATATTGCGTGATTTTGTAATAAAGATTACATCAAAAACAATAAAATATTATTACTTCTGTTTACTGAAGCTTCAATTACTTCATCAAGTTATTTACCCTATCATACACCGGCGGATGCGAATAAGATAAAAACACTACCAGTGGATGTGGTGTGAGGTTGCCTATATTTTTAGAACTTAGACTTTGCTTATCTGCGAATTATTAAAGATAATGAAGCTATCTGATCATTAAAACTTAATCCAAAACTTTGAGTAGTTGATGTTAACGATGGATACTTTCTATAGTCAATATTCATTGATAATACAGGATTTATCCCTGCAGAGAAAGCAAGCTTATCCGAAAGATTAAAAATTAACCCAAAATTAAAGGGTATACCAAATTCAATTCGTTGATTAGACTGCTTCCTATCATCTATCGGTAAGCCTGGGTTTTCTATAATCGAAATGGATTCGGAATAAGACGCAAACAATCCGGGTCCATAATACAATTGCAATTTTGAGCTTATGTTTTTTCTCCACTCAAAACCAATTCCAATACCTCCCGAATAAGAAATATTGCTTTGTGCATAATTGATATTTGTATTGTCACCTGTTTTACCATATCTAAATGATAGATTTATTAAATTATAATCAATGTAAAAATTGTCTTTAACTTGAGTTTTAATTGAAAACTCCGGATTAATGGTAGTTATATTAAACGGCATCGGTAATGTAAAATAAAACTCTTTCGATTTATTACTTGATTCCTGGGCTAGTACAAGATTTGCAAAAAAACAAATCGCCAAAACTACAAATACGCTTTTTTTCATAACTAACAAATTTTCAAATTATCTTAATTATTAGATTTTCGATATTTTACTGCTTAAAACGATGTGTTTTAAAATATATTGCAAATCCACACAAAATTTTAGTTCTATCTAGTGTTTTTACTCATCAGATTTTTTACCCTGTCATACACGGGTGGATGTGAATAAGATAAAAATACCACTAAAGGATGTGGTGTGAGATTTCCCATATTTTGCGAAGTTAGTTTTTTCAATGCTGAGATTAAATCTGAAGCAAGAGCGTTTTTTGCGGCAAAATTATCGGCCTGATATTCTGCTTTTCGACTAAAAACGGACGAAATTATCCCCAAGACCGATGATAAAGGACTGTAAATTATTCCGAATGCTATCAAAGCAATATGAAAACTTGCCTCATCAACACCTAAAGCCTGAGATAAGATATCGCTGCCCGCAAATAAACCGAAAATAAAAAGCGTAATTCCTGTTTCGATTATCGAAGCAAACATTGACTTATAGATATGTTTATGTTTATAATGTCCAATTTCATGAGCCAAAACTGCAACAATTTCGTTTGTTGTCATTTCGTTTATTAATGTGTCATACAAAACTATTCGCTTTTTGGGTCCCATTCCGCTAAAATATGCATTTGCCTTTGTTGAGCGTTTTGATCCATCTATAACAAATATTTTCGAAATATTAAACCCTGCTTTTTCCCCAAATTCCATAATTGCTGATTTAAGATCTCCTTCTTCAAGCGGAGTTTGTTTGTTAAAAAGAGGAACTATCAAAACAGAATAAAACATATTCATAAACAAAGAAAATGCGACAACGACAAGCCAGGCATATAGCCAGAAATATTCTGGATCAAGATTATAAATCCATATTATTAAAGAAAGTAGCCCCCCTCCTATTATTCCGCCTAATAACCAGCCTTTAATTTTGTCGAAAACAAATGTTTTGGGAGTAGTCTTATTAAATCCATATTTATTTTCAATAACAAAAGTGTCATAAATAGCGAATGGTGTGCCTAAGATATCTGCTGCAAACATAAGAATTGCAAAGAAAATCAGCGGTTTTAAAATAAAATTCTCAGTTATTTGCCCCGCAATGCTATCAACAAAAGCAAATCCACCAAAAATCAACATTCCGACTATAAGGACAAAACTAAAAGCAGCTGAAATTATCCCAAAGCGATAGTTCTCAAGTTTATATTTCTGTTGCTTTCGATATTTATCCGGATTATAAATATCTTTTAAAATCTCAGGAATAGGTTTATTAAACCAGGTTGCATTAAGATAACCAAGAATTTGTTGAGCAAAAAACCCAAAAACTACAATTGCTAGAATTACAATATATAGAATTTCTGATGTCATAATAATTAGACCCTCCAATTTTTAGGGTTGTTGCGAATATATTCTTTTATTTCGTAATAACGTTCATCTGTACGGATAATTTCGTCCCAAAAATCTACTTTCCAATTTTTCTTACCGGGGGTATTTCTGGCTTCATTAATTTTTCTTGATGAAAATGTTTTAACCGCTCTTACAAATTCAGATATGCCATGTTTTTTTACGCCATCAATATTCTTTATAATCATTATCATATGAACATGATTCGGCATAATACAAAACTCATCAAGAATTAAGTTTTCATAATGATTTGGTAAATCAAACCAACATTCTTCAACAATTTTCCCATATTCGTTTAAAATCAGTTCTCTATTAATAATTTTACCAAAAATATGTTCCATATTTTTTTCTTCTATTGTTATAAAATATTTGCCGTTTTGCGTATAGTCGTAACCATGCAACCTGTTTCCAGTACTTTTAAATATTTTTTGAAAAAAAACCATATTTCTGTACTTTAAAGACTGCAAAAGTATAGTTTGGTTTGAAACCAAACTATACTTTTGCAGTCTGTTTAACCAATCCTTTTTTCCCTTCTCTATTTCATCAATTCATACAACTCATAGGTGTTTAAAATCTGAATGTTTTTTGCTTCTGCTCGTATAAGACCGTCATTGTGCATCTCGCGTATTGCCCTTGCTAAAGATGGTCTGGTAACTCCAAATAATTCTGCAAGTTTTTCCTGTGATAATGGCAGCGTGACAAAATTTCTATTGTTATTTTTTGCAAGATTCAATATATAATAAGCAAATTTGCCCTTTATGCTGTGAAAACTTAAAAATTTGAGTTTTTGCGAAAGAAATTGGGCCCTACCCGAGACATTATTCATATAATTAATAAGTAGTTTATCGCTGCGCTGCATCATTTTAACAAATTCTGCTTTAGGAATTTTTACAATCTTTGTTTCTGTTTGTGCAACGATATTCACTGGATAGAGATTGTTCATACCAAAAACAAATGCGGGCGCAAGCGGTCTAGGGCTTTCTATCTCCTCAATAACAATTACTTTTCTCGAAGCATCAACCATCTCACCCCTAACAACACCTTCTAAAACTATCATCAAAAACTCAACTTTTTCATCCTGATATGCTACGATATCTCCTGATACATATTCCTTTGTCTGATAAAAAATCCCATCAAAGATTTTTTTTATTTCAGCATCTTCTATCCCACTAAACAAGGCACATTTGGTCAATATTTGATTCATATTTCGGCATTTAGGTACAAATATAACAATTGTTTTCACTTTTGTAACATATGTTACACAACTGGCATTAAAATTCCCTATATTTTTGTTTCAAAATTAGAATAAAAATTAAAATTATGATACGCGAAATAGTAAAAATAGACGAAGAAAAATGTGATGGTTGCGGATTATGCATTCCTAACTGTCACGAAGGAGCTTTACAAGTTATTGATGGTAAGGCAAGGCTAATCAGCGATTTAATGTGTGATGGTCTTGGAGCGTGTTTAGGTCATTGTCCTCAGGGAGCAATAAGGCTTGAAAAACGTGAAGCTGCTCAATACGATGAAGTTGAGGTAGTTAAGGATATTATTCCAAAAGGCAAAAATGTAATGATAGCCCATCTTAAGCATCTGAATGATCACAACGAGCAAGATTTTTTCAGACAGGCAGTAGAATATCTTGAGGCAAATCGTGAGAATTTACCTTGGGACTTAACAGAAGTTAAAAGCGAAGTGCATAAGTCAAGAATGGCAAAATCTTCTCAATGTGGATGTCCGGGATCTGCAGAAAAAACTTTTAATGCGGTACCTTCGGCAAAGAGTAATGAAGAAATTCCTTCGGCTCTAAGCCATTGGCCTGTGCAAATGCATTTATTGAATCCGAATGCACAGCATTTTCACAATTCTGATTTAGTTTTAGCTGCCGATTGTGTAGCATTTAGCATGGGTAATTTTCATTCAAAACTATTACGTGGTAAAACTCTTGCTATTTTATGTCCAAAATTGGACCAAAATACAGATATATATATAGAAAAAATTGTATCTTTGATTGATGTGGCTCAGGTAAATACTATTACCGTAGTCATGATGGAGGTTCCTTGTTGTGGTGGCCTACTTAGATTTGTTAAAGAGGCACAAAATATTGCAAAACGGAAAGTTCCGGTTAAAGCAATGATTGTTTCGGTATCGGGAGAAGTTTTGACTGAGGAATGGGTTTGAAATTAGGTACCTTAGGCTACGCTCAGGCACATAATGTGGCGCTGATTGAGTGTAACTAAAGGCAGCAATATGAAAAATAATAATAACTAAAAATAGGAGGAAAAATTTATGTCAATGTTTTGTTATCAATGTCAGGAAACAGCTAAAGGCACCGGCTGTACAATTAAAGGCGTTTGCGGTAAAACTGATGAAGTTGCGAATATGCAGGATTTGCTTATTTATGTAACCAAAGGAGTCTCAGTATTTGCAAATTTGGCTCGCCAAAAAGGGGTAGAAAATGCAAAAGTAAATCAATTTATATTTGATTCATTGTTTGTTACAATTACAAATGCAAATTTTGATTATGATGCTATTGTTGCAAAAGTGAAACAAGGACTAAAAATTCGTGAAGAAATAAAAAACGAGTTCTTAAAAGCTGGCGGAAAATTACCATTAAATCTACATGGTTGTGCAACATGGACAGCCGATTCGATTGAAGAATTTGAAAGGAAATCAAAGCTTATTGGCGTTTTGTCAATTGAAAACGAAGATATACGTTCTCTAAAAGAAATGGTAACTTACGGTTTGAAAGGGATGGCTGCTTATGCCGAACACGCATTTAATTTAGGTTATAACAATAACGAGATTTTTGCTTTTATGCAAAGAGCTCTTGTTGCAACTACAGAAGAAAAGTCGGTAGATGAATTGGTTGCTTTGGTTCTCGAATGTGGAAAATTCGGTGTTGATACTATGGCATTACTCGACAAGGCAAATACGGAATCGTATGGTAATCCTGAAATTACCGAAGTTAATATTGGCGTTCGCAATAATCCAGGCATTTTAATCAGCGGACATGATCTTAAAGATCTTGAAGAATTGCTGGAACAGACAAAAGGTACTGGAGTAGATGTTTACACACATAGCGAAATGCTTCCCGGACATTATTATCCTGCATTTAAAAAGTATGAAAACTTTGTGGGAAATTATGGCAATGCATGGTGGAAACAAAGAGACGAATTTGAAACATTCAATGGACCTGTTCTTTTTACAACTAACTGTATAGTTCCTCCACTTGATAAAGCAACATATACAGACAGAATATATACTACCGGTGCTTCTGGATTAGGTGGAGCAAAACATATTCCTGCGCGTAAAGACGGCAAGACAAAAGATTTCTCGGAGATTATCGAACATGCAAAAAAATGTAAAGCACCAGTAGAAATCGAGACAGGTAAAATTATTGGTGGATTTGCACATAATCAAGTAATTGCATTAGCTGACAAAGTTGTTGAAGCTGTAAAATCAGGTGCTATTCGTAAATTTTTTGTGATGGCAGGTTGCGATGGTAGAATGAAATCGCGTGAGTATTACACCGAGTTCGCATCAAAATTACCTAAAGATACTGTTATTCTTACAGCAGGATGTGCAAAATATCGTTATAACAAACTTCAACTGGGAGACATAAACGGAATTCCACGAGTTCTTGATGCAGGACAGTGTAACGATTCATATTCTCTTGCAGTAATCGCGTTGACACTAAAAGATGTGTTTAAAGTTGATAGCGTTAATGATTTACCCATTGCGTACAATATTGCATGGTACGAACAAAAAGCAGTTATTGTCCTACTAGCTTTATTGTATTTGGGTGTTAAAAATATTCATTTAGGTCCAACATTGCCGGGATTTCTCTCTCCAAATGTTGCAAAAGTTCTTGTCGAAAACTTTGGAATATCGGGAATTGGAACCGTTGATGAAGATATGAAACTTTTTTTGAGTTAATTTGTTTAATACATAGAAGTCCTGTAGAATGAACTCAGGACTTCTTTAATTTAATTTAAAACTTAAAATTATGGAAAACAGCGAAAGAATTGTATGCAATTGCATGGGTGTAACAGAACAAGAAATTATTGATGCAATTAAAAATCACGGATGTGATACAGTTGAAAAAGTGAGTGACAAAACAGAAGCCGGTACTGGTTGTGGCGGATGTGTTGAGGAAATTGAAGAAATTATTAAGAGAGAATTATCAAAATAACAATAAATTTTTATCTGCCTCAACATGATTATAAAAAAAGTAAGCGATACCGCAATTGTCGAAACGCCACATAAGGTGGATGTACGCAAAATATATGACAAAGAATCAGCTCAGGTTATGCATATAACACTGATGCCGGGAGAAGCATTAAAGCCACACATTACTCCGGTAGATGTTTTTTTCTATGTTTTGGAAGGCAGTCCGGAAATAAGAGTTGGTGACGAAACAGTAAAAATTGACACAGATAGTCTTGTTGAAAGTCCAAAAGACATTGTTCATTGCTTGTACAACAACTCTGAAAAAACAGCTAGGATATTGGTTGTAAAAGCACCAAAACCACAATCGGTAACAAAACTATTATAAAAACAAACTTATGGAAACAAATTTATTCTCAAAAGGAAAAACGGTAAACCCGTCAGAACAAGTTGAATATCAGACTGGTTCGATAGTAAGTAAAACTATTGTAAAAAAGGAAAAGGGCAATATTACTCTTTTTGCTTTTGATAAAGGACAGGCTTTAAGCGAGCATACAGCACCATTCGACGCTTTGATAAGTGTTGTAGATGGAAAAGCAGAAGTTATAATTGGCGGAAACCCGAATATTGTAGAGGCTGGTCAAATGATTTTGATGCCTGCTAACATTCCACACGCTGTTAATGCAGTAGAGAGGTTTAAAATGATGTTAGTAATGGTAAAAGAATAAATATCAACTTTTTTGAGAGTAATTAAATGAAATCTGTTCATTATACTAGTACGGAAAAGAATAATAATGCATTTAATACAAAGGTTGGATTTTATTCGCTGATAATCAAACTGAAATTTATCATCTCGAACTAGAGCCAATGCAATATCTATCAAAAGTAAAAACCGACCTAGCTGTATTTTTCTATATTCTCGAAGGTCGCCCCGAAATAACTGTAAATGATGAAACAGAAATTTTCTGTAAAGATTTCTTTATACATTGTCCGGCAGAATGTTTCCATTGTATCAATAATCCGGCAACAGAAAAAGTACGAATCTTAATACTTAAGTCAAAATTCTAAGCCTGATTTTCTATTTGTTTATTATAATTTGTAAAACTTTTGATTTTCCTATTTGGATTAAAAAAAATGTCTAAATTTGCTAAATGAAAATCAGGGTTTCTTCTATATTGTTTTTCTTAATTGTTTGTGTGACTCTTATGTTTGTAGGTATTTCATGCAATCGGCTTGAGGTTAACTATCATGAGTTAAAAGCATTGGAAGGTAAATGGAAGGTTACAGAACATCATATAAGTTTTTTTATAGGGCAGTATAATGAAATTACATGCGACACAACGCTTTTCGACACTGGCATATATGAGTTTCATCAAACTGACGATTATGGGGGAACATTTACCTTTACTTCGACTGAAGAAAGAATTCCAGTAACATCTGATTATTCTTTATGTTCATATTCGGGTACATTTGTTCTTACCGACCTTATAACTTCTGTAGATATAACTTTGTATCCCGAAGGTGGAGGGTTGCCTCTTAAGGACATTATAGTTGTCGATTTTGGCAAAAAAGAACAGGTTTGGTATGCAGACTTCTCATTAAATTTCCAATCAGGAGCTAACGAACTAATGTATGTTGAAAAGACGAACTAAAAATATTATTTCCGGTATTCTGATTTTATTCAGTTTAGTAATGCTAGCAAATAGTTGTAGTAGAGAAAATTACAAGGGGAAAAACTATTTTGCAATAAATTGGAAAATAGTTGAGGCAATTGGGTTAGGTGGTTCTGAGGTTTCAATTTCTTCACCTGGATATATTAATTTTAATGAAGATGGCACTGGACATCTTTACTTTGAATTTGAAAATGACACCATGGATACTGATTTTGTATACGAGATTGAATATTTCGCAAGCCCTTGGCCACAAGATGATCATCCCGAAGAAACAGGAGAGAGCAACGGTCCAAATCGCATAACTTTATATGATTGCAGGTTAGGTAACCGACTTATGTATCGATATGGTACCATAAATTTCTCAATAGAATATATTAAGAAACAGAAGAAAATGACTTTGCTTTACGATGAATTATTTAATTCAACAACCCCTTTTAGCAACTATGACGGAACAATGCTTTACTTAATCTGTGAGGCTGAGTAAAAGTTTTGCATATTTTTCTGGTAAAATTATTTGTAAAAAGATATCACAAATTAACAATTACAAATTAATCAACTGGGTTCCGGATAAATCATTAATTTCCCCTATTAATTCGCTAGGGTCATCAATCAAAGCGTTTGGATTAAATTTTTCAAGTATTGAATGTGAATTAAAGCCCCAGCTTACTGCTATTATAGGTATTTTAATGCGTTTTAGTGCTTCAATATCGCGGGTTTCATCACCAACATAAATTACAGAGTTACGCTTTATTTTATATTTGTGCAATAATCTCAAAAGGACTTTGTCTTTTCCGAAAATGTTTTTCCCCGAATGTACAAAATCGAATAAATTATAAATACTATTTTTCTTTAAAAACAATCTTATGTTTTCTGTCGAATTAGAGCTCATAACACCAAGCCTAAATCCGGCCTGCTTAATATCAGATAAAACACTTTCTATCCCTTTTATCGGTTTAAGATTTTCTATCTCTTTTTTAAGCTCTGCCTTAACCCTAATTGTAATAATTGGAATGAGAAAAACCGGAAAATTATACTCTTTAATAATCTGATGAATATTCATTGATCTAAACACCTTTAAATCACCCATGTTTAATTGTTGGCAGTTATATTCAGGAGCTATTTTATTATAAAGTATAAAAATTGTGTCAAGAGTATCGGCAATGGTACCGTCAAAATCGAATATTATGGTTTTGGTTTGGTTCAACATATTTTACTTCTTTCTTGCCACTACAATCATTTCCTCGCCATAATTAAGCATTGTAAGTGTATTGTAAACAATGTCGTGCATTAGTAAGCCTAACCAAACAACAAATTTCGGCAACTTTGTTACCTTATTAAAGAAATTCTGTCTTTCTGAGTTTGTAAGGACAGGTTTCTCTTTCGATTTTGTTTTTCTCCTTCTTAACCAAGGCAATACAGTAAACATTAGAAATAATTTAAGCTCATAAGACGACTTATATTTAACAACTTCAAAGCCTTTTGCTTCAAGTAGGGTTTTAATTGATTTTTTAGAGAAATAATTAATATGCTCTATTGACATCATGCTCCAGTTTTCTTTTTGCTTACGAGCCACTTTTGAATCAATCTGGGGTACCTGAAGAACAAAATAGCCACCAGTTTTTAAAATACCATGTACTTTTTCAATGGCTTTATCGGGTTCGTTAATATGTTCTAAGACATCCCACATTGTTGCTACATCCCAATTATCAGCCGGCAAATCCAAACTAAAGAAATTGTCGTGAACTACATCAAGTTTTAAATCATTTGTTGCGTAATGGTGCATAAGCTCACTTATCTCGACTCCGCTTGCTTCGAATCCCATAATTTTAGCCGTATATAAAAAGTGCCCCCATCCTACTCCAATATCGTAAAGTTTACCGGATTTGACATATTTCTTTATTAGCTTTAATCTTAATTTATGTCTGCGGACTTTTATGTAGTTATTTCCACGTCTTACTGATTCCAGAACTTCTTCATCCCTGTAGTTTTCATAAGGAATTTGTTCACGATAGAATTGTGGAATAAAATCAAATCCGCAATTCATACATTCAGCAACTTTAAAGTCTTTCCGTTCAAATTTAGTGAAAAACTTTTCAGGGTCTGAATTTCCGCAAACTTCGCAATGTATGTTGGTTTTATATTCCATAATTTCAACAAATTTAACACAATTGTTTTTTATTCAAACAGTTTTCGGCAAAGAACATAAAAAAGAGGCTGTATAAAAACAACCTCTTTTGATTAACCAAACATAAAAGGACATAAAAACGGGGCATTGAGAAAGCCCCGAAACTTTTACCCGCATTTTGAATATCCGCAATCGGAGCAAATTACACAACCGTCCTGATAAACAAGAGTGTCTTCTTGTCCGCAACCGGGACACTTAACTCCTTTTTTGGAAGCTTTTGTCCCATTCGGTATATATTTTTTCAGTGCTCTTTCCACGCCATTTTTCCATGTATTTATATTATCGCTATCCAGTTCGAGTGAGGATACCAATTCGACAGCCTTTTCTATTGCCATACCATGTCTGAGAACGCCTGAAATAAGTTTTGCATAATTCCAGTAGGTTTTATCAAATTGATGTGAAAGACCCTGGAATGTTGTTGCATAGCCATATTTATTAGTATATTGGAAATCGTATCTAGAGGTGCCGTCTTCGAAGCGTTCTTTAATAATTCTTCCTGATTCTATTGTGCTGGGAATATTCAAAGCGTCTTCTTCTACCCTACCTGTAAATATTTCATAAGGAACTCCATTCATCAAACCTACGAATGCTATCCATTTTTCTTTGTTATTCTGAAATCTTACAATATCAGCTTCGAGAACTTTAGGCCTTTTCAACTCAAGAACCCTGTTCTTTTCTCCATCTTTATTGTTAGCTATCAAAACTCCGTCTCTTGAACCTTCACGATAAACCGTTACTCCTTTGCAACCGCTTTTCCATGCTTCGAGATAGCACTCTTCAACAGTTTCTTCAGAAACATTTTCGGGCATATTTATAGTAACGCTGATGCTGTGATCTACCCATTTTTGAATAGCTCCCTGCATTTTAACTTTACTCAGATAATCTACATCTTCAGCGGTTGCTTTAAAATATGGGGATTTTGCAACAAGTTCGTTAATCTTTTCGCCACTCATCTGTTTAACTTCTTCGACATTGTATTTGTTGACTTGTAACCAAGTAAGAAATTTATGATGAAATACATTATATTCTTCCCATTTATCTCCTTGTTCATCAACAAAATCAACTCTTGTTTCCGGGTCATTTGGATTTACTTTACGTCTGCGAGTGTAAAACGGGCGGAATACCGGTTCGATGCCGGAAGTTGTTTGAGTCATCAAACTTGTTGTACCTGTAGGAGCAATAGTTAAAAGAGAGATATTTCTTCTCCCCCACGTTTCCATATCTTTGATTAATTGCGGATCAGCTTCTCTCAAACGATTTATGAACGGATTGTTTTTTTCTCTCTGGAAATCGAAAATATAGAAGAATCCGCGTTCTTTTGCAAGATTAACAGAAGATCTGTATGCTTCAACAGCAAGAGTTTTTTGTACCTCGACAGCAAAATCAACAGCATCATCAGAACCATAAGTCAAATTCAAAGCAGCTAACATATCACCTTCTGCAGTAATACCAACTCCTGTTCTTCTGCCTTCTTCAGCTTTTTTTCTTATGTTTTCCCACAATCTTTTTTCAACTCTTTTAATTTCAATATCTTCGGGATCAGCATTTATTTTACCTATAATTGAGTCTATTTTTTCAAGTTCAAGATCAATAATATCATCCATCATCCTTTGAGCATAATGAACATGTTGAGTGAACTTGTCAAAATTGAATTTTGTTTCTGCTGTGAAAGGATTATCAACATAAGAATATAAATTCAGAGCCAATAACCGACATGAATCATAAGGACAAAGCGGAATTTCTCCACATGGATTGGTAGAAACTGTTTTGTATCCTAAATCGGCATAACAATCGGCAACAGATTCGTTTATGATAGTATCCCAGAATAAAATTCCCGGCTCTGCTGACTTCCATGCATTATGAATAATTTTTTTCCATATTTTCTGTGGGTCAACTTCTTTAATAAACTTAGGAGCTTTATCGTCAATAGGATACTGCTGAACGAATTTATCTTTGTTAATTAAAGAATTCATAAATTCATCCGTAATTTTAACAGAAACATTCGCACCTGTTACTTTACCTTCGGTAAGTTTTGCATCAATAAAATCTTCACAATCGGGATGTTTTATTGAAACGCTCAACATCAACGCACCACGTCTTCCGTCCTGAGCCACTTCTCGTGTAGTATTTGAATATCTTTCCATGAATGGAACTATTCCTGTAGATGTTAATGCAGAATTCTTTACCGGAGAACCTTTTGGACGCAAATGAGAAAGATCGTGCCCTACGCCACCACGTCTTTTCATCAACTGAACCTGTTCCTGATCAATTTTCAAAATTCCCCCATAGGAATCTGTTAATTTATCATGTCCGATAACAAAACAATTAGATAATGATACTATCTGCATATTATTTCCAATACCGGACATAGGTCCTCCCTGAGGTATTATATAGCGAAAATCTTTAAGCAGATCGTAAATCTGAACTTCAGGCATCGGATTTTCATATTTTTGTTCTATTCTGAAAATTTCCTTCGCCAATCTTCTGTGCATGTCATCAGGGGTCAATTCATATAAGTTACCATCAGAATCCTTCAGGGCATATTTATTTATCCATACCCTGGCTGCTAACTGGTCTCCTTTAAAGTATTCCTGACTTGCCAATAATGCTTCTGCATCGTTGAATACTTTTTTCTTTACATCCGTTTTAAATTCCTGCTCTTTCATCTGTTCGTTCTGATACATATTGTTAAAATATTTTAAATCTTAGTCTCTTTTTCTCTTTTACTTTTATCTGAATTTTCCCTGCCTATTTATTTGGGAAATTTTGGCAACCACTAAATTATATCATTTGCAACAAAAATATTTAATAGGTTATTAACAACAAATTAATTATAACTCAGCAATATTCATAATTTACATAATATCAGGCACTTACTGAATTGCAAGAAAATTTGTAAAAAAATATATTAACCGTATAAATGCTTAATTTTTAAGCTTTTCGGAATTTTAATTGATATTTTTTAACAAACAAATGTTTATTTATAATCAATATTGTGAAAATTTACGGCATCTCATTGATTTATAAATAATTAAGGCTTAGATATTAAAGAAGAGTTATTCCTGAGAAATTAACAATTTAATAAACTTATCAATAAGATTTACTGCTCGCTTTTATCAAATTTCTGCAATTTTTCGTAAATTTTTGCTGTAGCCCCGAAAGATTTTTGAATATATTTCTGTGTATCGTTTTTGATTGTAACATATCTTTCTACATTACAAAACAACTTATTTATTATATTTTCTAAATCATCAATATGTTTAATTTCAAATGCTGTTCCTGCTAAAATTGAATCATTTGCTTCTTTAAATTTTTTATAGTTCGGTCCGAAAATTACAGGAATATTATATACGATTGCTTCGAGAATATTGTGAATTCCTTTTCCAAATCCGCCTCCGACATAAGCCACTTTAGCATAACGATATAGTTTTGATAACAAGCCTATGGAGTCCACAATAATTACAGAGATCGAATCATCAATGGCTTTCAGATTTGATAATCTGACCGATTTTATTTTTAGAAGTTTTTCTATTTTCTCAATATGTTTTTCGTTTATTTCATGCGGAGCAACTATAAGTTTATATTTTCCGAAAAACTCATTGATAAAAGCGCACAATATTTTTTCATCTTCTTCCCAGGTACTTCCGCAAACAATAATATTGTTATTTTCGGAAAACTGTTCTAACAACGGATTAACATAATTTTCTCCGGCAATGTTCATAACTCTGTCCATTCGGGTATCACCACAAACACTGTAATCTGAGAATCCAAAATTTTTTAATAACTCAGCCGACTTGTCATCTTGCAAAAACAGATGAGAAAAGAAACTTAAAGCTTTTCTATATGATTTGCCATACCACTTAAAAAATATTTGGTTTTTGCGAAATATTCCCGAAATAAGAAAAACCGGTATGTTTCTTATGGATAGCTCTTTTAGAAAATAATACCAGATTTCATATTTTACAAAAACTGCATATTTTGGCTTGACAATATCAATAAAATCTTTTGCGTTTGCTTTTGAATCGAATGGCAAATAGCAAACAATGTCTGCAAATTGGTAGTTTTTTCTGATTTCATATCCGCTCGGGCTGAAAAATGTCAGTAAAATACTTACTCCGGCATTTTCGCTTTTTATTTTTTCGATTAATGGTCTGCCCTGCTCAAATTCTCCAAGCGAGGCACAATGTATCCAAACATAGCTTTTGTTTTTGTCTATTTTAGCCTTAAGTTCATTGCGCCAGTTTACTCGCCCCGAAATCATCAATTTTGCTTTAGGGTTAAAAAAAGCAGCTATTTTGACTGAAAAAAAATAAAAACCTGTAATGATCCTATAGAACAACATCCTAGTAATAATAATATTTATTCGGGGCTTTTTTATAAAGTGGCAATATCCAACCAATTCTGAAACCACTCAAATAATCTTTTCTTTCAGTATTATCACTTTGCATAGTATCAAAGTTATAATCGCGGCGACATTGTGTCCAAGCCTGATAAAATTCAAATCCGAAATAGAAATTAATTGTCCCGTTATTGTCCAGATATTGATAGCCGATAAATTCTCTCAATGACAATCCGTTAGAAAGCCTGTCGTAACCTTTTTTGTAATCGCCAAGAATAGGTGGAGTATTATTGTCCTTGTTTTCTATTCTTATATGATGCTGAAGCAATCCCGCACCAACATTAACTATGATGCCTGAATTTTTATTCGGACCCCATACGGGTATCAGTTTACCAATCTTTGCTCCACCATAAAAACCTCTTTCAGACAATAAAAATGTACCGTACTCCCCGTATTCATTTATTATGTATCCCGATTCGGTCATTAAACCCGTCAAAATACTTGTGCTATCTTTAATATTGCCTCCAAAAAGATAATTGAATTCTGTTCCAATAGTCCAACCCGACTTTAATTGATAATCAAGACCAAATCCTATTGTTGAAGAAAGTCCAAATCTGTCTGCCATATCACCAAAAGGCATTTGGAATGAATAATTTACTTCACATTTCAACATATTAATAGAACTGTCCTTAATTTGTGCGTTTGTAATACCGACAAACGTCAACAAAAACAAAACTATTAAAAAAGCTTTTTTCATATCACAAAACTAATAAAATACTTAATACAATTACAAACCGAAATATTTTTGAAAAATTGTATGAGGGTTAAACAAATATTAATAAAACACTTTTTCATTTTAATCAGTATTTGAATAATATTTTTACAACGTGCAATTGAGGGGGGAAACCTTCTTGAATATTTAGACAATGATTGGATTAGATTACAAGAAATTTTTGTATCTTTGGAAGAACAAGAAAAGACACTTTATGATATGGATAGCATTCAGTTGAATTTTGTACAAGAACTAGCATATAAATGTCCACCCGACCGTACAAGTTTTAGTGCACAAGCTGTATTATATTATTTGTTCGGCGAAGAAGTACCACCTTGCGTTGAAATGCAAAGTCGAAATAGCAAGTTGATGATAAGGGATGTTGACTTTGTGAAGCCTGATTGTGATGCATACATGGAAGATAATTTTCCCGATCCATTTACCGATTATACACTTATTAACTACTACCTGCCGGAAGAAATGACAGGCAAAATAGTAGTTAATGATATGTTCGGGCGTATTATTGCAGAATACAAACTAGAAGTTGGTGAGAATACTCTGGAGATCATAAATAATGACTGGGCTCCAGGAGTTTATAGTTACGGAATGATTGTGAATGATAAAGCAATAGAGTTTAAAAAGATGGTTATTACTCAATAGTTATAAATTTCAGCACACCGGAAAAATCCGGTGTGCTGATTAAACTACACTTATTATGAAAAAATTATTACTATTTTGCTTGATTATGAATATTCCAATACTATCTACTTTTGCTCAAACTTGGACAGATGAAATGTTTGGCGTTGATAGTTTATGGAATAATTATGGAGCTGATGCGATTGTTCGTGATTTGTATAATTATAACAATAATATACTTTATATTGGAGGGAGTATTAGATGTGTAAATAATGATACGGTTAACGACATTTTAAGTTGGAATACATCCTTTCCATCAGGATATCAAGAGGGAGTAGAATCTGGTTATGTTACTTCGATAATATGCTACAAAGACACTCTTTATATTGGTGGCACATTCTTAAGCGCCAGCAGCTATCCAAACACTGCCCGCCTTGCAGTATGGAACGGCAACAACTGGCAGTCAACAACTATTGGGCAGGCAGATGGGGAAGTTCGGGACTTTTGTATCTATCACGACACCTTGTTTGTTGCTGGCAATTTCGGGCATATAGGTAGTCTGGCTTGTGATAAAATTGCAGCATATACTGGAGAACATTGGGTAAATGTTGGCAGTTTTGGAATGTATTGCAGAGCACTGGCTGTTTTTAACGATGAATTATATGCAGGTGGATACTGGGGAGTGAGAAAATACCTCGGAGGCAGTTCGTGGCAAACTTTCCCAGTTGTTCCCAATGGTCAGGTTAATGAGCTCATGGTTGATACAATAAATTCTATACTTTTCGTGGGTGGGCAGTTTACTCATGTTAATAATGAAATATCGCAGGGCTGTGCTGCTTGGGATGGTTTTAATTGGATTCCGATGGGGAACTATTACAGTAATACAGTATTCTCTCAAACCAGCGCAATGTACAGAGGCGAATTATATTTAGCAAATGGAATAAGTTATCATGATGATCGTTATGATATATTTATAAAGAAATGGAATGGTCAATCTTGGGATAGCATTGGCGGAAACTTTAATGATAATCCAACGGCACTGGAAGTATTTAGAGATACATTGTATATTGGCGGCGGCTTTACATACTGGGGAGGCGATTCTCCAATCCCAACACATCGTTCCAAAGGCCTGGTAAAACTCTACATGCCCGACAACGGTTGCGATTATCTAAAGCCACGCATAAACACTTATGCAGATACTTTTTACTTAAATGGTGGTGAGGTGGATGTAAATTTATACAATAATAACCCTTATGTGGATAGTTGGGAATGGGATTTTGGCACTTCGACAGGCTCAGTGCCCTTATCCCAAGCCGTGGAGCATACATACACAGAAGTTGGCGAATATAATGTGCAAGTTACTGTAACCGATGGCGAATGTGTAAAAACTGCAAACAAAACAATTTACATAGAACTCGGAAATGAAGTGCTGGAGTTTGAGCAAATTGATATGCAAATATTCCCCAATCCAACCAGTCATGATTTTATTGTAAAAACATCAATTCCAAATTATCAGAACGCAGAAATTAAAATTGCTGGGTTAAATGGGCATTTGCGAAGTGTAATTCCTGTTACGGGTGAAACAACAATAATTCCGACAAAAGGCTGGAAGCCGGGAGTTTATGTTTGTAATTTGTTTGTGGAGGGGAAGTTGGTGAAGGTGGAGAAGTTGGTGTTTGAGTAGAATTTGTTAACGGTGACTTCGACTCCGCTTCTATGTTGCAATCCAAATTTTTAACTAATTATTTTTTATTTATTTTTGCAATGTAAATCTGAAGGGGAAGCGAGCAATGCTGGAGAGCAACTCGCCAGCAATAGGATTTATGACTTTGGATAATGACTCCCTTAGGGGAGTTTTTTAATTATCCTATGTCAAATATGGCTAATAAAACTCAATACCTTCCTTGGAAAGCATACCCTCAAAATTATATTCAAAGCGTATCTATAAAACCAGTCTTCTATTAGCAGACATCTTTCTAAATAGAGCTGCAAGATCTTTTTCAAATTATTAAAAAACGAGGGTCCGCAATCTCAAGAAAAACAGACATTCCTTTCGGAAGCTGCAAGCGAAGCCGTGCAGTACCCTCATTGCAAATATAAGATTTTATGATACATATTCAAAAATTATTTTACGAGTCCTTTTACATAAGGTTCGTTTTTTAGTAAAACGAATCGTATTCTGTTAGCAAGTTTTTTTGCAATTCTTATTATAGCCTTGTTTGATTCCATAACCTTGCATAACTT
>DAOOPK010000008.1:0-30154 GCA_035388205.1 Bacteroidales bacterium | reverse complement strand
CATAGTTTTAAATTTAACAATTTACTACAAATATATTAAATTTTTAAATTAACAAAAAAATGGTTTGAGAAACTCAAAAAAAACATTTTTCGTGTTCATTTCCGGGTAAAATAACTTCATTTGATTTTCATATAATAAAAATAATTATTTTTGCCTTGAGCATTTTAAACTATAAATATAATGGAAAGAAAAAACTTATTTTTTATTGCATCTTTATTGACACTATTTGTTTTTAACACTAATAGCGGATTTTGTCAAAATGTGGGTATATCTGAAACATCAATAACTCCAGACGCCTCATCAATATTGGAAATTCGCACTACAGATAAAGGTGTACTTATGCCTAGGATTGCATTAGCCGATGCTAATGATGTAACGACCATCAGCGATCCTGCCAATAGTTTATTAATTTACAACACTGCAACAGCAGGAACAGAACCAAACAATGTAATTCCGGGCTATTATTACTGGAGTGATGTGGATTCAAAATGGTTACTGATAGGAAATGTTAACACAGAACCTGAGGCATGGCTTCTTGAAGGTAATGCCGAAACAAATCCTACTGACAACTTTATAGGAACTACAGATGCTCAGGATTTGATTTTCAGGACATCTGATACTGAGAGAATGCGTATTAAATCCACCGGCAACATAAGCATTGGTGGAGAGGATGCATGGGCAAAGTTGACGATAAACAATGGAAGACTGGTAGTGCAAAATGAAACAGGCTATAGCGGAGGCGGTATAAGTTTGTATAAAGATAACCCATGGTTGTACTTATGGAATATGGACACCGAACTAGCAGAATATCAGGGAGGAAATATAATTTTTGCTGCAATGGAAAATTCTATTCTCGCTGCTGATATTTGTATGATTGAAGGTGTACGTGAAAATGCAATAGATAATAATACTGCATCCAGACTTGTTTTTTACACACGACCTTCTGCAGATTACATGCAACAAAGATTGGTCATTGATTCTGAAGGGTTTTTCACTTTTAAACCTGAGAATGACGCAAATAAAACAATTATAATTAATGATGATGGAATTGGAACTACATCAGAGCCGACAATTGTTCCCTCAACTCATTTATACGGTTTTCTAGGCACTGATACCAGAGCCTTTTGGAGGGGATATGCCAATTCTTTTGTAAGCTTATCTTCAAAAAAATGGAAGACAAACATTACTCCTCTTACGATTGACAAAAGAGCAGAGTTGTACAATGATTTCCTAAACTTGAATGTCGTTAGTTACAATCCTGTACGCGAAATAACAGATACATTGGGAAACAAAACCGGAGAAGAATTAATGCCCTTGACTTTTGGACTTATTTCTGAGGATTCTCCAAAAATTATTGTTGATGAAAGCGGAAACGGAATAAAATTATATGAGTATATTTCCTTACTCACTGTTGCTCTCCAGGAGTCAAATAAAAGAATTGATGAACTTGAGGCAAAATTAGCCGAATATGATAAAAAATTCGGTAATACCGTTCCAAAAGACAAGAAAAAACGGATCAAGAAATAAAACAGTCGGAAGAAAATTCTTCCGACTGAATAAAATTGAAGCGAACAGATTTATTGAAATAAAATACTCGTATTATAATTTTGCAAGTAGTTTGGTTTTTTCAACAAGGCTGATAAATTCAGTGATGTAACCATACTCATCTTCACCTTTAGCCTTTTTTGCCCATAATAAAACATGGTCATAAGAAGCAGAACCCTTAAACTCAGAATCCCTTAACAACATTCCATATTCTGCGACTGAAACTGCTAAAAGGAAATTACTTGAATTGTCTTTCTTGACAAGGTCTTTGACTGTAACTTTTGAAGAGATTAAGCGGCTTGTTTCTTGTCCCGGCTTTTTGTATCTGATTTTCAAGGTCATAATATCATCACTATTAACAATTTGAGATGTCTGATAATTCAGAGGATCAACATTTGAAGATCCTGATTCTCCATCCGCCATAACTAATTCGTAAATAGCAGTAACTGTATGGCCGCTTCCAATTTCTCCGGCATCTTTTTTATCATCATTAAAGTCCTCTTTATTTAACATTCTGTTTTCATATCCGATAAGTCTGTATTCTTTTACCTTGCCGGGGTTGAATTCAATCTGAATTTTAACATCCTTAGCTATTGTATATAATGTACCCCATAATTCTTGTCCGAAAATCTTATTTGATTCCATTATATTATCAATGTATGCATAATTGCCGTTACCTTTATTTGACAATTTCTCCATCTTAGAATCTTTGTAATTTCCCATTCCAAAACCTAGAATCGTTAAATAGACCCCCTGATCTCTTTTTGATTCGATTAGTCTTTCCATTTCACCATCTGAACTTGCTCCTACATTAAAATCACCGTCAGAAGCAAGAATAACCCTGTTGTTTCCATCTTCTATAAAATTTTCTACTGCAATCTTATATGCCAACTCTATTCCTTCACCACCGGCAGTTGAACCACCTGCAGACAGTTTGTCAAGAGCAGCAAGTATCTTGTTTTTATCTTTTCCACTTGTCGAAGGCAATACACAACCTGCCGCTCCGGCATAAACAACTATCGAAACCTTATCTTCTGGACGAAGTTTATCAACCAAAATTCTGAAAGATTTTTTTAATAGAGGAAGCTTATTATCATAATCCATTGAACCTGATACATCAATTAAAAAAACCAAATTGCAAGGAGGGATACTTTCTTCTGCAATGCTCTCTCCCTGAATACCAATCATTAATAATTTATTTTTTGAATTCCATGGGCAATCTCCCAATTCAAGATGTGTGGCAAAAGGGTGCTCTCCTTTAGGATTTTCGTAATCATAATCAAAATAATTTATCATTTCTTCAATTCTTACTGCATCCTTATATGGCATCGTAGAACTATTAATAAACCTGCGAACATTAGCATAAGATGCTCTGTCAACGTCTATTGAAAATGTTGACAATGGATCATCAATAGATTTTTTAAAGTTATTTTCCTGAATAAAATCGTAGGATTCAGTATTGTGTTCTATATAAGAGTCGTCAACATCATAAGAAGAATAAACATAACCTGAGTTACCTTCACAACTCGGTGACTGTACTCTGCCTCCATCAGCTTTAGTTTTTACATAACTCACACTATAATCAACCATTTCCTTTTCTTCTGCTGCAAGCAAGGTCAAATCCAAAAAAACAGTCATTCTGTGATGCTGATTTTCAGCAAGAATAATGTTTTTTTCGTAGTATTCTACATAGCCAGAATAATTCACTCTGATACTATACACTCCCGGGTCCAATTCTTTAAATTCGAAAGCTCCGATATTATCTGTTTTTAGTGTACTGACAATAATACTCATATTGTATAGCTTTACTTCTGCTCCCGATATTGAATTTCCGGTTGAGTTATCACCAACAGTTCCTGAAATTGATCCGGCAGCAAAGCTCATCGTAGTTATTGCGAGAGCTATTCCGATTAAAAAAAGTTTTGTTTTCATAGTTTTATGTTTTAAAATTTATATTCGGCGGTGTTGATGAATTTTAATTTTTGTTTCCATAAAATATCAAATGAATTTTTTACTTTTGAAAAAAACTAAGTTGAAAAGACTATTTCAATATATTGAAGATTTTTGGTTTTTGTTTTTCCCTCATACCTGTGAGGCATGTGGTACAGCATTATATAAAAATGAAGGTCCGGTATGTTTCAAATGCTTATTTGAGTTGCCTCGAACAGATTATTGCTCTGATCCTGAAAATCCAATCATTCAGTTATTTACAGGCAGAATAAAAATTGAAAAAGCAACTGCATTGTTTACTTTTCATAAAGGAAGTCGTTTCAGGAAACTTTTACATAGCCTAAAATACAAAAATAAACCTGAAATTGGCATTTTATTGGGTAAAGAACTAGGTGCCGAAATGTTAAAATCAAAAAACTTTGTTGGGATAGATTACATCATTCCTGTGCCTTTACACACAAACAGACTTAAACAAAGAGGCTATAATCAAAGCGAAATGATAGGTCAAGGAATATCTTCTGTAACAAAAATACCACTACTGGTTGGGAGTCTTATTAGAAATGTGGAAACCGTTACTCAAACCAAAATGACAAAAGAGGAAAGATGGAATAATGTATCCGGAAAGTTTAGTATTACTGATCCTGAGCTGATAGAAAATAAACATGTTTTACTCGTTGACGATGTTTTGACAACAGGTTCTACTATTGAAGCCTGTGGAGAAGTATTACTGACTGTAGATGGACTAAAACTTAGCATAGCCGTTCTGGCCAAAGCATAAAAAAGGTTGATAAGAAATAATTCCTATCAACCCCATTATAAAAAATCTATAACTAAATAATTCCTTTTTTATGTTTTTCGGTAATTGCATTTAGCATATCGTCAGTCATTGCATCCAGATTATAACTTGGTTTCCATCCCCACTCTAATCTTGCAGCAGCATCATCAACATCATTAGGCCATGAGTCTGCAATAGCCTGACGGAAATCAGGATTATAAGTGATTTTAAATTCCGGAATTCTCTTTTTTATAGAGTCAGCTATTTCTTTTACACTAAAACTCATCCCACCTACGTTAAAATCACAGTGATGTTTAAGTTTTGAAAAATCAGCTTGCATTAAATCAATAGTAGCTTTAATACAATCAGGCATATACATCATCGGCAGACGAGTATCTTCTTTTACAAAACATTCATATTTTTTATTTTTAACAGCCTCGAAATAAATTGCAACTGCATAGTCAGTAGTTCCACCACCCGGAAGAGTTTCGTGACTTATAATACCCGGATAACGTAATCCTCTCACATCAAGTCCGTATTTCTTTACATAATAATCACCTAACAATTCGCCTGCGACTTTTGTCAGTCCGTACATAGTTGTAGGTTTTAAAACTGTTTCTTGTGGAGCCCTGTCAAGTGGAGTGCCTGGACCAAATACAGCAATTGAACTTGGAACCAAAACCTGTTTCATTTTCATTTCACGTGCTATTTCCAATACGTTGAGCAAACCGTTCATATTTACATCCCATGCCAGCATTGGATTCTTTTCCCCATTCCCCGAAAGTATGGCTGCCATATTAACAATAATACTGATATCATATTTTTTACATGCATTGTACAAATCATTTTTGTTAACAGCATCAAAAAACTCAAAAGGTCCGGATTCCATAACCTCTTTTGAAGGGACTGTTTTACGACCTGTTCCTATAACATTATTATTCCCATAGATTTTTCTTAATGTGAGTATCAATTCTGAACCTATTTGTCCTGATGACCCGATAACCAAAATTCTTTCCATAATCTTTTTATTTTGTTAGTTAACTTTAAAATTTCGTCCAAATATATACAAATTATTATTCTTGTCAAATATCAGAACTCATTTAATATAAATTTGTAATTGGCTGATTATTAAGATTATAAAATAATTAAATGTTTTAGCAATTATCATCTTCAAATATTATTATCAAAAAATAACAAAAAAAATTGGAGCATTAAAAATTATAATCTAACTTTGACCAACCGTTCAGTCAAAAATATTTATTATGACACCAAAAACGAAAAAACAATTTGAGGAAATAAGAATTGAAAAGAAACAACAAATCATAAACGCGGCATTAAAACTGTTTGCGAACTATGGTTTTCATGAGACATCCATTAGTAAAATTGCCAAAGAAGCATGGATATCGAAAGGACTTCTTTACAATTATTTTGAAAGTAAGGAAGCTTTATTGCGTGAGATAATGGCAGAATTCAGCGAGACCATAATGAATTTAATGAATCCAGATCATGACGATGAAATTACTTCACAAGAGATGGAAGACTTTTTCACATTAATAATTGATCTTCTTAAATCAAATAAAGAACAGTGGAAATTATATCATCAGGTTTCAATGCAGCATGGCGTAACAGAAATTTTGATGGAAGAGGCATTTTTGCTAAAAATGGGGAAAAATCAGCAACTTATTTATAAATATTTCGCAGAACGTTTTGACAATCCGGAGCTTGAAATGTTTATATTCTCATCAATGTTCAAAGGGTTTTCTGTTCAGTATGTTTTTTCAGAAAATGATATACCTGAAGAAATCACAAATGAGTTTAAAAAAAGACTGAAAGAAATGTTTATTAAACCCAAAAAATAGCATGAAAAATAAAATTATCATCACTGCATTTGTGCTTTGTGTATCTACTTTTATTCATGCACAAGATGCAAAAGAAATCGTTCGAAAAGCTAATGAGAAATCAAACGGCAACTCTAGTTACACTGAAATGACAATGAAAATTGTACGCCCCACTTATGAACGAAGTATCTCGATGAAAGCATGGTCTTTGGGAACAGATTATTCGATGGTTTACATAACTGCTCCTGCAAAAGAGAAGGGGCAAGTTCACATGAAACGTGAAAAAGAAATGTGGAATTGGCAACCTACTATCAACAGAATGATAAAACTACCACCTTCTATGATGATGCAGTCATGGATGGGAAGTGATTTTACTAATGATGATATGGTAAATCAGTCTTCTATAGTTAATGATTATACGCATAAGTTGCTGGGGGAAGAGAAATATGAATCATATCAATGTTACAAAATCGAGTTATTACCGAAAGAAAATTCTAATGTAGTTTGGGGGAAGATTGTTTTACTAATAAGCAAGGATGACGAATTTATTCTTAAATCGGAATATTATGATGAAGACAATGATTTAATCAAAACTGAATTTGCTTCAGAAGTTAAAATGTTGGGAGGGAAAAAGATACCTTCAAAATTTACAACAATCCCATCAGACAAAAAGGGTAACAAGACTATTATGATAATGAACAATATAATATTTGATTACAAATTGGATGAGAGTTTTTTTACACAACAGAATATGAAGAAGATTAAATAGTGCCTAGAATGCCTAAAGTACTTATAGTGCCTAGAGTACTTAAATTGAAAAGAATTTAAAATAAGAAAGAATGAAACATTGTATTAACATAAGCCAAAGTACTTTAGACACTTTAGGCACTTTAGACACTTTAAACTATGAACTACTTTAAACTCGCATGGCGAAATATATGGAGGAACAAGAAACGGACTCTGATAACCGCGGCTTCGATTTTCTTTGCATTGTTTTTTGCAATTTTGATGGTAGGATTGCAAGAAGGGACTTATGCACACATGATAAAAATTTCGGTCGAAGATTTTTATGGATATGCACAAGTTCATGGAAAAGGATTTTCTGAAGAGAAAACTCTAACCAACTCATTGGATTACAACCAGAAAATTATTGATTATCTGAAATCGAACGAAAATATAAAACAAATTCAACCTCGTATCGAGAGTTTTGCCCTTGGAGCATTTGCTGATAAGTCGAAAGGCGTTGCAATTGTAGGCATTGATCCTAAACTTGAGTTTGAAAAACCTATGATAAAAAAACGCCTTATTGCCGGCAATTAAATGATATTTATGATGGAGGAATTGTTGTTACAGAAAAACTCGCCGAGTATCTCGGTGCGGAAATAGGAGATTCGTTAGCTCTTATAGGGCAAGGTTATCAGGGAATGAGTGCTGTTGGTTTGTACAAAATCGTAGCACTAATTTCAATGCCAAATCCAATGTTAAATTCCGGACTTGCTTATATTGATTTAGAAAGTGCTCAGGAGTTATTTAGTTTACAGGGACGAGTAACAGGGCTGTCATTAAGTTTCAACGATAATTCTCTTTTCAAAGAAACGACTGAAGAACTGCGAGCAAACCTTCCCGAAGGCTATGAGATTTTCCATTGGGAAGAAGAAATGCCGGAAATGAAACAGTTTGTAGAATCTGACCGTGCAGGAGGACAAATATTTTTATTTATACTTTATATTATTATCGGATTTGGCATTTTTGGAACAGCACTTATGATGATAGCCGAAAGAATTAAGGAATTTGGGATTATGGTCGCTTTAGGTATGCAAAAAATAAAAATTGTAATATTAGTTGCAATTGAAATGCTTTATATCACAAGTTTGGGAATAATAGCATCAATAGTTTTTAGTATCCCGATGATGTACTATCTGAACGTTAATCCTATCACATTTACAGGTGATATGGCAAAAACTTACGAAGCTTATGGATTTGAACCAATTATGCCCGCCGCATTTCAGATTGACTATTTCATTTCTCAACCATTAGTTGTGATCATTCTGACATTAATAGCAATTATTTATCCGCTCTGGGGAATTAGCAAGTTGAATGTAATTAAATCTTTGAGAAAGTAAAAAATCAAATATTATGGAAATCGTTAAAATAGCATGGAGAAATGTCTGGAGAAACAAAGCAAGAAGTCTTGTAATTTTGGTTTCTGTTTGCATAGGTATGGTCGGAGGAATATTTGCAACCGCAGCAATGATAGGAATGATGGATCAGAGAGTTGATAATGCAATTGAAACAGAAATATCACATATTCAATTGCATAATCCTAAATTCATTGATAATCAGGAACAGGAGTATTATATCAGCAATACAGATGATGTAGTAAATAAAATTGCTCAGAGTGAATACGTTTCAGGAGTTTCAAGGAGACTGAAAATTACCGCAATGATCAGCTCGGCCGAAACTGCTACTGGCGTAGTTATAAATGGAGTGATTCCTTCTGAAGAAAAGAAAGTATCAGATCTTCATACAAGAATTATTAAAGGTAATTATTTCACCGGAAACAAATCAAACGAGATTGTTATAAGCCAAAGAATGGCAGAAAAACTAAAACTTGATATAAAATCCAAATTGGTGTTGACATTTCAGGATGCAAATGGTGATATTGTCAGTGACAGTTATAAGATTTGCGGGATATATAACACTAAAAATCAAATGTATGACGAAATGGAGGTTTTCGTTAAAATGGACCATTTGAACAAAATTTGTGGATATGATGAAAATGTAGCTCAAGAAATAGCAGTATTACTAAAAAACAATGAACAACTTACCGAAGCTGCAACAGAGATTAAAGCATTGGTCGGAAACAATATCAGTGTGCGTAAGTGGAAAGAAATTAGTCCCGATTTAGGCATGATGACAGATATGATGGCTCAATATTCTGGCTATATTCTTTTAATTATTCTTATGGCTTTGGCATTCGGTATAATTAATACAATGCTTATGGCGATACTTGAACGCAAGAAAGAATTAGGAATGATGATGGCAATAGGAATGAATAAAGCAAAAATCAGGGAAATGATAGTCTGGGAAACGGTTTTTCTGACTTTTACAGGCACAATAATGGGAGTTATAATTGCTCAGGTATTAGTATCTTATTTTGGCAGAACAGGAATAGATTTAACAATGTATGCTGAAGGATTTGAGTCTATTGGTTATGATGCAGTTTTATATCCTGCATTAAATCTGGGATTTTATGTTCAAATTGTTGTGCTAACTGTATTTACAGCATTTTTCTCGGCAATTTTCCCTATGCGTAGGGCTATAAAAATGAATCCGGCCGAAGTGTTGAGAACGGAATGAGAAGAAGTGCCTAAAATACTTAGAGTGCCTAAAGTGCCTAGAGTACTTAAAAGGAATTAAAAGTTTAAAAATAAAAAGTAGTAATTAAAAAAATGTATGAGAAGAAATATTAAAAGTTGAAAACGGAATGTTTAAAATTAATAAATAATAATAAATGCTAAAATGAAGAACATAGAGCATAAGGTATGGAGATACAATTGCTATTGCAAGACCTTTGTTAAAAATTGCATATTGCAAAAACAATACATAAACGAAAAATAAGTATAATTTTGCCTACTACCCAAGTACTCTAGGCACTAAAAATAACATTATGAAAATAATAGAAATCAAAAACCTCCACAAGATCTACACAGAGACAGTTGTTCCGGTAAAGGCAGTAAACGGAATAGATTTAAGCTTTGACCAAGGAGAATTCACAGCAATTGTAGGACCTTCGGGGTCTGGAAAAACAACATTTTTAAATCTGATAGGTGGACTTGATAAGCCAACAGAGGGAGAAGTAATAATTGATGGAATTAATATTGGTAGTTTGAGCTCAAAGCAAGTTATCGATTTTCGTTTGCGAAATATTGGCTTTGTTTTTCAGGCATATAACCTGATTCCTGTTTTAACGGCAAAAGAGAATGTAGAATTTATTATGCAGCTTCAGAATCAGAATAAAAAGGAAAGAGAAGAACGTGCAATTGAAATGCTCAAAGCCGTTGGACTAGAAGAAAGAATAAACAACCGACCAGCAAAACTTTCGGGGGGAGAACAACAACGTGTGGCAGTGGCAAGAGCTTTGGCATCAAAACCAAAATTTATTCTTGCAGATGAACCAACAGCAAATCTCGATTCGGTTTCCACAAGTAACCTTTTGGACATTATGCAGGAACTGAATAAAAAAGAAAACATCACATTCATTTTTTCAACCCACGATCAAAGAGTTGTGGACAAAGCTCGTAGAATAATAACAATTGATGATGGAAAGGTAAAAAGTGATGTTAAGATTTGACAATTATGAATAAATTAAGTCCGATTATTTTTTACCTTTAATCATCCTTTAGTATCTTTACAACAAACATATTTGCTATGACAAAAGAAAATTCAATAAAAGTTTTTGAACAAAAACAAGTTCGCACACATTGGGACGCAGACCAAGGGAAATGGTATTTTTCGATTATTGATATTATTGCAGTTCTAACAGATCAGTCAAATTTTCAAGCTGCAAGGAACTACTGGAAGGTAATGAAAAACCGACTAATTAAGGAAGGCAATCAAACGGTTACAAATTGTAACCAGTTGAAAATGATTGCCGAAGACGGAAAGATGCGACTAACCGATGTTGCTGATACTGAGCAAATTTTCAGATTAATTCAATCTGTTCCTTCGAAAAAAGCCGAGCCTTTTAAACTATGGTTAGCACAGGTCGGTCGTGAACGAATAGATGAAATTGAAGATCCTGAAATAGGTATTGACCGACTTATGGAGACATATTTGCGAAAAGGCTACAGCAAAGATTGGATTAATCAGCGTTTAAAAAGTATAGAAGTAAGAAAAGAGCTGACAGACGAGTGGGAAATGCGCGGTGTTCAAAAGGGACAGGAGTTTGCAATACTAACCGATGATATTACAAAAGCATGGAGCGGTCTGTCCACAAAAGATTATAAGGTTTTAAAAGATTTGAAAAGAGAGAATCTTCGCGACCATATGACAAATCTCGAATTAGTTCTTAATATGCTTGCAGAGGCAACAACAACTGAAATATCGAAAGAAAAAAAGCCTAATACATTTAATGAAAATCGAAAAATTGCAAAGCAAGGAGGTACAATTGCCGGTAATACAAGACGAGAGATTGAAGAAAAATCTGGCAGAAAAATCGTAACAGGTAAAAATGCTAAAGAACTCGAACAAAAAAGAAATGTGAATTTAGGCTAATCACACAAGACACAAATGTGTTTCGATTGTAGTAGAAAAATCATGAAGAAAAAAAGAATCCTTTTAATAATATCAATAAGTCTTGCGATTTCGGCATTTGCTCAAGAATCAAGCTCCAAATTCGAAGTCGGTGGATATCTAAAATATATGCAAACAACTTCATTTAGTGACATTTCTGAATATTGGATCACCGATAATTTGATACATAATCGCCTTGATTTGTCGTATTATCCTACTGAATGGCTCGAATTAAAACTTAGTTTCCGTAATCGTTTTTTCTTTGGTCAACAGGTAAGTCTGATGTACTATCCGGGGATTGGAAATCTCTACGCAAAAATGATTGATAAAAATAGTGCATTTATTGATTTGTCGTGGAATTATCTCGAAAACAAATCCTTCTTCTTCAACACTTCTATTGATAGGGCATTTGTTGATATTCAAAAAGGAAAATGGAATATTACAGCAGGTCGTCATCGCATAAACTGGGGGCAGACTTTTGTCTGGAATTCTAACGATATTTTTAATGCTTATTCATATTTCGATTTCGATTATGAGGAAAAGCCCGGCAGTGATGCTATACGAATCCAGTACAATCTTGATTATGCTTCACGAATTGATCTGGCTGCTTCGTTGAACAACGACACAAGCATTACCGCTGCAGGACTATTTGTATTTAACAAGTTTAATTACGACTTTCAGTTTATAGGTGGAGTTTTTCGCTCCGAAGATTATGTTGCCGGATTTGGTTTTACAGGTAATCTCTTTAACGGCAGTTTTAGAGGTGAAGCAAGCTATTTTCATAATATCACAAATTTTCCTGACACTATCGGAACAATCTCAGCATCTGTAGGTTACGATTATGTTTTTAAGAATTCGTTGATGGTTCAATGCGAATTTTTATTTAACACCTCGGCTCCAAAAGAATCTGTTTTTAGTCTGACAGACTTATATGCCATGCAACTGAGTGCTAAAAATTTGTGGTTTTCGCGTTTTGCTATGTTTACTGCAATTTCTTATCCGGTTTCGCCTATAATCAATATTTCTCTGTCGGGTATGTATAGTCCGCAAAATAATTTTATCTTCGCCGGACCATCGGTTTCTTTCTCTATGTCAGATAATTTTATGATAGACTTCAACTTGCAAACTTTCCACAGCAATATTCCTTTAGTTGATGGCGGTAAAGGGACCTATGCTTTTTTGAGGGGAAGGTGGAGTTTCTAGAAGTGCCTAGAGTGTCTAAAGTATTTAGGGGAAATTTGCAACTAATCGTATAATTAGCGTTAATATTGCGAATTAATCCGAATAATCTCAAAGAAATTACATGATGAAATTCTCAATGTTTTCTGAATTTACAACATGGAATTCATTATTTGGATATGCTTGACTAAATGTTTTTGATAAATAAGGTTTACGATTTTTACTCCACTTAACCTCGTATGCTATTAATTTACCATTTGACTCCTCTATGTAATCAATTTCCTGCTGATCGTGGGTTCTCCAGAAATAGTTATTTGTCCAAATATGATTATAATGAGTGTGCTTTATTCGTTCAGAGACAAAAAAATTCTCCCAAAGCGATCCAATATCTTGTCTTAATGTTACTGGACTAAAGTTTGCGATTAGAGAATTCCTAATTCCATTATCGTAGAAATATATTTTGTTGCTCTTTTTTAGTTCTTTTCGTAGATTTCTACTAAAAGAACCCATCCTGAAAATCACATACGACTTTTCCAAAAGTTGAATATACTTTTCAACTGTTTCGTTATCAAGTCCGACTGTTTTTCCTACCTCGTTGTACGACACTTCATTGCCCACCTGAAACGCAAGTGCTTGTAGCAATTTAACTAATTTTTCGGGTTTCTTAATATTTTGCCACATTAAAATATCCTTGTATAGATAACTATCTGTCAATTGCTTAAGTATTTCTTTTTCCCCTCCCGGATTGTTGACCACTTCAGGATAGTATCCATAAAGCAATCTGTGATTAAGCAATCTTTTCTCTTCCAGCAAACCATGATGGTTAACCATTTCAGCAAATGAAATAGGGAATAATCTGTATTCCCATTTTCGTCCAGTTAGAGGTTCGTTAATTTTATTTATCAAATCAAAGGAAGAAGATCCTGTTGCAATCAGTTGCTTGTCCTTTATATGATCAGTAATTAATTTGAATTTTAGTCCAACATCTTCTATTCGTTGTGCCTCATCAACAATAATTGTTTTATATGCAGCAAATAATACTTTAAGGCTTGATGAAGTAACATTATTAAACATTTCCCTAACATCTGGTTCATCGGCATCTAACCATAAAACATCATTGGTCTGAAACATCTTTCTCAACAAACTTGTTTTGCCGGTTTGTCTTGCTCCAATAATAATTATGGCTTTACCCGTACTAATTCTAGACCTGATACTATTTTCCAATAATCGTTTAATCATAATCGTTCGAGTTAAATCGCAAATATAACGTTATTTTTGCGATTATGAAAGCTTTTTTTGATTTTTTCAATCTTTTATGCTACAATCTCCATCTCTCCAAAGGTCTTTACTTTGTAAAACTGATTACCGACGATAAAATTTCGGTAGGGAAATTGGTGGTGGAGTAAATTACAAGCATCCGAAATAAATTAGGATAATTTTATATCTTTGAATAAAAATTATTCTAATGATAAACTTAAAACGCAATAAAGCAAAAATTGGTTCACCTCCAGGAAGCTTGATTTTTAATGGAAAAAATCGCAATCATGACATTTCTATTGAGCACATTGCCTATTCTTCGGATGAATATTTTGAAGAATCAATTATTTCTATCGAGGAAATAAATCCAATCCCCGATTCTGGCAAAATACATTGGATAAATCTAAACGGCGTTCATAATACTGATTTAATTAAAAATATTGGCGAAAAATTTAACATCCATAAACTTGTGCTCGAAGATGTATTAAACACTCATCAAAGGCCTAAAGTGGATTTCTACAATGAACACATTTTTGCTGTAATAAAAATGTTGATTTACAATAAAGAAGATAAAAGCATTGACTCTGAACAGGTAAGTATTATAGCCGGAAGTAATTATCTTATCTCATTTCAAGAAAAAACCAGTGATGTTTTTGACTCATTGCGAAAAAGAATTAAAAGCGCAATCGGAAAAATCAGAACATTCGGTTCAGATTACTTACTTTATGCAATACTTGACATTATTATTGACAATTATTTTATCCTCCTAGAAAATCTTGGAGAAGAAGTTGAAAAACACGAAACAGAGCTTATTGCCAAAGCAAACAAAAACATTCTTAACAGAATATACTATCTCAAACGTGAAAACTTGTTGCTACGAAATGCTGTATGGCCCGTTCGAGAGCTTGTGTTACAGTTCGAAAAAACCGACTCTCCACTTATTAAAAAGAAAAATCTTATTTATTTTCGAGACTTATACGATCACACAATACAAGTAATTGATAGTGTTGAAATTTACCGAGACTTACTTTCAGGACTTATAGAACTCTATTATACTGGCACTGGAAATAAAACCAACGAAGTAATGAAAGTTCTGACAATCATTTCCACCATATTTATTCCCCTTACTTTTATCGCCGGAATTTATGGTATGAACTTTAAATATATGCCCGAACTCGAATGGCATTGGGCTTATTTTAGTGTTTTGGGTTTGATGATGGCAATACTTGTTTTGATGATTTGGTTCTTTAAAAGGAAAAAATGGCTATAATTGATTATTACAAAAGTTTGTAACGCATTACCTTAACCCGTATTTTGAATACTTTGTTTCTACACATACTTATGATTATTGAAATTTGAATTCATAATCTTTTCATCTCCCATGTGATAGGGTTTAAAATTTATTTTACATACAAGTAAAAATTTATCAAATTTTACTTCATAAAATAAAAGTATTGTTATTTATATCAATAATTATTCACATTCATTAACATAAGTATCGGGATATGCACGTTTTATTGCTTCTCGTATGCCGAATCTGACATCATGATTTGCAGTAAAGCCAAGCTCTAAATAATTTAGTTCGATTTTATACTTTTCACAATCCACATATAAGTCCTTTGATAGTATATCTCTCATAATTTTCGCCAGATGTAACCCACTTTGCTTTCCACATAGTTTATCACGAATTTCCATATACAAGCCTCCAAGATAAGCAATACAAACTGGCAGTTTGCGAAACTTTTTAGGATATCCGGCCAAAGCCATCATATAAGTAATCATCTCCCTATATTTGATATTCTCAGTTGCTGGGAGATATTTTTCTCTGCTTTTCCCATTATATGCAGCGGCAACAACACATTCGGCTACAGCCAGAACATGAATGGTTGCAGTTCCTCCATCAGGGAAATATATTGCCGGTAATTTGCGAAATCTTTCAACGAAGACTTTTTTCCAAATTGGTTCGCGTTCAGGCATTTGCCCAAAAATATAAGGCAATTCAATAATCATAACATCGAAAATACCATCTTCTTCTAACTCCAGAATTGAATCCGCTTGTTCTCGTCTTGCCTTTATATAAGGATGATTTCGTGATAGTTTTCCGTTTTTCAGTCTGTCAAAATAACAGAAATAAGAATTCAATATAATACATCGTCTAACTCCTGCCCTTTTTGCAGCTTCACAAATCTTTTTACACTGCAAAACAAGGTATTCATAAAAATATTTAAAGGCAGGTCTTTTTGGTGTAATACGATCGTCTGGACCAAGTGCATAAACAAATGTGTCATAATTCTTGCCGAAAAACAAAGCATAAACCTCATCACTACTCATGTCAAATAAATTACCTGTAGTTAAATTAATATCATGAGGAAACCATTTTCTTTCGTTTATATTTTCATCTAATGCAATTGTTGAGACATTTGCACCCGTTTCAAAAAACTTTAAAGCAGAAAAATAGCCTAAAAATCCGGTCCCTCCGGCAATAAATACATTTTTGACTTGGTGTATCATTGTTAAGTGATATTAAAAAATCTTTTAATCATTTTTTTGTCCGATTTTATGAACGCTTGATAGGGTTCCGATTTATTTAACAATCTTTTCTTTATCCTCTTACTTATTGCTTTTGTAATGTATCTCTGTATTATTGAAACTTTCTTCTTTTCATGATTATAATAATCAGAAATACTGTCATGTCTGAATTTTAGGATATCTTCAAGTTTATGACCATCTTCATAGTAACCGCAATGAAAGTTTTTCTCAGCAAAACATTTTTTTGGAAAGTCTACTCCCCCCATACCAAAGATATTGAAAGACTCTATTAAAAAATCAGAATACAAAGTTCTGCAACACTCCCCTCCGCCAAGGTTGAATATTCGTTTTGATAGTTGGTTTTGATGCACTAATGCTAAAACAAAAGCTAATCCTGTATCGCGAGGCGTACAAATTTCCATTGATGTCTCTAAAGGCATGTGAAACATAAGCTTCGATACTTTGTGATTGCCCATTATTGCAGTTAGTCTAAAAATTGTCCAATCAAGTTTGGAGTTTTGAATAATATCTTCAGCAGCAATCTTAGTAACAGCATATTCATCCCCCTCACTTGCTTTAATATCATCTCCTACATTTATTAAAGGATTTAACAAGCGATCTCCATATACTGAAATTGAAGAACTGTAAATAAAGAAAGTATTAGGAGAATACTTTTCAAGATTTTCTACAAGATTTCGAGTCCCTATGGCATTAATTTTATATGCAAGTTCGGGCAGATCGTCTGCTATTGGAGGAATTAGTGCAGCAATATGAATTACATAATCCTTATTCTTACATACCTCTATTAAATTATCTTTTTGGGTGATGTCACCAAAAACAACCTCAACTTTATCCTTAAATTTCAATAATTTCTTTCGTGATTTTTTATTATCAAGATCAAATACGGTTATCTTAAATCTATCTAATAGTTTACATAAATGGTGTAAAATCTCAAAGCCAACAGTACCTGATGCTCCTGTTAATAATACATTTTTAATTGCTGTCATTAAATTAATACAATTATCGTGCTTAATGCACTACTAAAAATTATACAAACTTAAATAAAATTGTTTTCAACTGTAAAAGAATCTAATAGACAAAAAATCCCCTCCTTTACAGGAAGGGATTTTGCGCGTTAAAAATAATCGATGAGCTAGTTTGAACAATATGTAGTTTTGTTAGCTCCTACTAAACGATACCCTGATCTACCATTGCATCGGCAACTTTTAAGAAACCTGCAATATTGGCACCTTTAACATAATTAACAATTCCTGAAGCATCTTTACCATATTTAACACAAGCTTCATGAATGTTTTTCATAATGCTGTGAAGTTTTTCATCAACTTCTTCGGCAGACCATGATAATTTCATTGAATTTTGGGTCATTTCAAGACCTGAAGTCGCAACACCACCAGCGTTGACAGCTTTACCAGGACCGAAAAGAACTTTATGTTCCAAAAATACCTCAACTGCTTCTGGAGTACATCCCATATTAGAAACCTCAGCAACTAACATTACTTTATTCTCAACTAATTTCTTGGCATCGTCACCGTTTAGTTCATTTTGAGTTGCACAAGGCAAAGCAATATCACATTTTACTTCCCATGGTTTCTTTCCTTGATGGAATTCTGCTCCAAATTCAAAAGAATATGGTTTTACAATATCTTCGTTAGATGATCTCAATTGAAGCATATAATCAATTTTCTTACCTGAAATACCGTCTTTGTCATAAATATATCCATCAGGACCTGAGATTGTAATAACTTTAGCACCCAATTCAGTTGCTTTTAATGCAGCCCCCCATGCAACATTACCAAAACCTGATATTGCTACAGTTTTTCCTTTAAAAGAATCACCTTTTGTTGCTAACATTTCTTTTACAAAATAAATTGCTCCAAAGCCTGTAGCTTCCGGTCTTACTAAGCTTCCACCCCATTTCAAACCTTTTCCAGTCAAAACTCCTGTATGCTCACAAGCAAGTTTTTTGTACATTCCATACAAAAATCCAATTTCACGTCCACCTACTCCGATATCACCGGCAGGTACGTCTGTATTAGGACCAATCACTTTCCACAATTCTAGCATGAATGATTGGCAAAAACGCATAATTTCTCTGTCAGATCTGCCCTTAGCATTAAAATCTGATCCACCTTTTCCACCACCCATAGGTAATGAAGTAAGAGAATTCTTGAAAATTTGCTCAAAGCCTAAAAACTTAAGAATTGATAGATTTACGCTCGGGTGAAATCTCAAACCGCCTTTATACGGTCCGATTGCGCCGTTAAACTGAATACGATAACCTAAATTAACATGAACTTTTCCATTATCATCTGTCCATGGAACTTTAAATGTTAAAATTCTGTCAGGTTCAATCAATCTTTCTATGATTCCATTAGTTTCATACTGTGGATTTTCGTTATAAACATCTTCGATAGTTTCCACAACTTCTCTAACTGCCTGAAGGTACTCAACTTCTCCGGGATGTTTTTTTTCCAGGTCGTTCATCAACTTTTCTACATTCATTTTTTACAAATTTTATAATTAATATTCCGTAAAAGAATTAAAATATTTTTAAATTTCACGATGTAAAATTACCCTATTTTTTTGTTGATTTATTGTTTTGCGATTGTTTGTTTTCTTATTAATAATTGATTTTTATCAATGACATTTGTTTGTTTGTTGATTTTTTTTAATTTTGGCACAAATCATTTTGATGATGCAGTACGAAAATGAAGATATTAATATTATTATTAAAAACCTTAACGAAAGGAAAAAAGAGTTAGAATGTATTTACCTACTTGATGAGGTATTGAAAGACTTTGATTCCGAGCCTGAAGAAGTATTAAAGAAAATTGTGGACATTATACCTTCGGGCTGGAGGTATTCAGATATTTGTAAAGTAAATATTATTATTTCTGGGCATGAAGTATCAACCGAAAACTTTAAAAATACAGAATTAAAGCTAAAATCCGATTTATTTACAGATGATGTGCGATCTGGTGAAATTATTTTATGCTACATAAAACCGGTGCGAGCAGAAAAGGGGGTGTTTTTGCAAGAAGAGATGAGGTTATTTTCTACAATCGTTGAAAAAATAAATCAATATTTCTCATTTCGTAAATTAAAAGAGTTTTATGCTAATAGTCTTGATGGGAAGATAAAGCAAAGCAGAAACGAACAAACATTTATCAATTATTTGAAAGACCTTGGGTTATCAAACAACGACATTGACATAATAACCAAAGTTCAGATAGAATTTAAAAAGGGGGAGACGATTTGCAAACAAGGTTCTTTTGCTTCGTTTATTATGATCTTAAAGGAAGGAATGGTCAAGGCTTTTGTTGAAAACACTCATTATAAAAACCATATATTTAAATTTACAAAACCTTTTAATATTATCGGATTGTCTAGTTTATACGGCGATAATTACTATCATTTTAGTTGTCAGGCCTTGATAACTTCAAAAGTACTATTAGTTGAGAGATCTGTATTCGATAGCATAATCAGAACAAATCCAACATTCAGTGTGGAAATAATGAAAATTTATTCCAAGTCATTACAAAATGTTTACGATAAGCTTGGAAGCATTGCGAACAAACAAGCTATAGGAAGAGTTTGCGATTCGCTATTGTATTTGTCTTCTAAAGTATTTCAAAGCAATGTGTTGAACACCACAATATCACGAAAAGAAATTGCAGAGTTTTCTGGACTTGCTACTGAAAATCTAGTAAGAATATTGTCTGATCTAAAACGTGACAATATTATCTCTATTAATAACAAAACTATTGAAATAATAAATTTTGATACTTTGCGCACACTAAGTAATTTAGGTTAACTTAATCATTTCCCTCAGTTTGTTTTGCAAGCTCTTGGGTGTGTTTATATACCACCCCTCTGCCGGTTTTTCCATCAACTTCTACCCTAAGATCATTATCAAATCTAACATGACGTATATATTCATCTTCATAAACAGCATCAATACTGTTAAGATAATTGATATCATAAAAACCCTCGTTAATAAATGAATTTATTGTAAAATAAGCAACCCTGAATGAGGTCAAATTATGAAAGAAATGTGTTCCTTGACTTGGATCAATTCGGTATTCTGAAAGTCCTGATTCGACAATAAGCCTTGCACTGGAGATATTTGACCATTTAACTGGAATTCCAAGAGCATGGTCAGAAGAACCCCATCTACCAGGACCAATAAGTATATAATTTCGGCATTCTTTACCCAGTTGATTATTTAAAGCATCTATCCTGTCAACTATTTTAAGATTGTTCTGTGAAGAAAATTTATCAATTTTAACGTAAACAATATCCTTAATGCTTTTAAATAACCCGTTCCCTAGCGCTGATTCGGAATAAAGAATGACTTTTTCATTATCTACTGAAGAAATGCTAACTTCAGAATCCTGTTCTGTTTCTATTACAGGTCTTATTTGAAGTAAATAAAATACAATTTCATCCTTATTGTTTTTTGGAAAATTAACTGCAAACTCCACTTCAATATTATTATTCATTTCTTTCTTCCCAATTTCCATTATGTCGTTAAGGATTTCGCTTAAAGGGAATGTATTATGTTTAAGAATACTTGAAAATGTCACTATTTTCATACCCTCGTACATAACACTATCTTTTATTACATTATTTTCAAAATCATAAGTCGAACCCACATGCTTAATTACTCCGTCTTTTTCCGCATCGCTAATTCTTAATTTAATAATATTTACATCCTCGTTAATTGAAGGCACAAATTTTACTGGATTGAGATCAAGTGCATAAAATTCTTTTTGCGTATCTCTTAATGCAGATTCAGGACTTGATAATTGCAATATTTTATCGGGATATTTTGGAGAAAATCTCAATGTTTTTCCACCATCAACTATAAATTTGCCCAAGCCTAATGCAATATCAACAATTCCCTCTTCGGCTTTTTCAGGATAAACAGGATAGAAATTGATTGATCTAGCAACACCTGAAAACGTAGGGTAAAACCTATCACCATAGACATTTCCACAAACATCTTGTAAGACAATTCCCATTTTTTCTTCATCAATAACATTTGAAGTCGCTGCCATATATGCTTTTGAATCTCGAAAAAACACAGAAGCATAAACACTTTTTATTGCTTCTGTCAATAATTTAATTGTTAAATGTTTATCATTAGAGACATTCGGTATCATATAAGTAGAGTACACGCCTGCAAACGGCTGATAATGTGAATCTTCCAAGCGGCTGGAAGATCTGATTGCAATAGGACTGTCTGTATATGAAATAAAAGAATACAAGCTCGTAAAAATTCTGTTTGGTAGTTGAACCTCGACAAATCGTTTTAAAATTTCTTCATCACTTAAATTTGAAATTCCAACTTCGTAAAGTTTGTGGGATTCAATAAATTCATCAAAAATATCAGTACATAGTATGACTGATCTGGGGATCATTATTTTAACATTATTATATTTATGCCTTAATTTATACTTTTTAATCAATAGATCCAAAAATGCCAATCCTCGAGCCTTACCACCGATATAACCATCACCAATTCTTGAAAATACTGAATACGTGTCGAATGTATTTTGAGTAAATTTTGCTATTACTCCTCTACCCGAATTTGATCTGTAATACGAAATTGAGTCATATATAAACTGCCTCATTTCTTCAATATTACTAAAATGGTCTATTGTAAGGTGTTTAAATCTTCGGGCAAGAATAAACAACGATCTTGAATTTAGCCATTTGGTTATATGATTTCTTGTAACGTGGTATTCAAGACATTCTGGAGAGATTTTTAATATGTACTCCTGAAATGATTTTAAATTTGATGCAGTAAAAACGACTTTTTTTTGTGAAGGACAATAAAACTGAAAACTTCCCAAATGGAGATTTTTTATTATAAAATTTCGCAATTCAAACGAGAAGTTTTTGGAATATTTCCCTAAAAAATCAATCCCAACCTCATCTGCCAGGACCTTGTTTTCAAATTCTGATGATAGCAATAATAGTGGGATGTTAGAATCCATTTCTTTTATCTGTTGGCTCAGTTTGATACCTGCAATTTTATCTGTATGATTTCCGATTTTATATCTTACATCTGAAAAAACTCCAAGGATATTTTCCCGATATTTTTCGAACAATGCCATTGCCTGGTTATAATTTGTCGCCAGCAGTATTTTTGGCCTACCCCTCATTCTAAGGTTTTGCTGATGATCGTTTACGCCTTCGAGAGAAGCTTGCTTAGATTGTATAAAGAATATTTTATACAAAATTGGAAGAATGCTCGAATAATATCTTATGCTGTCTTCGACAAGTATTACCGCCTGAACTCCTATATTTAATATATCCTTTGGTGCATTCATCTTGTCTTCAATAAGTTTAATTATTGCTAATAGAATATCAGGGTTTCCTAACCAGCAAAAAACGTAATCAATTGCACTCAGGTCTTCTCTTGCAATCTTTTCAGATATTTCACGCGAAAAAGGAGTTAAAACAACTATAGGAATTTTTTTATACTTACTCTTAATTTTTTTTGACAGATCAAAAGCATTTGCATCAACAATATTTAACATGGTTATAACAAGATCAATGTCTTTGTTTCTTAGTTGTACGAATGCTTTTTCTACTGAATCTACTCTTATAAACATAGGGGGATAACGCAATCCTAATGTCATATATTCATTGAAAATCTGTTCATCAATCCTACCATCTTCTTCAAGCATGAAATTGTCATAATTATTACAGATTAGCAAAACCTTCAGAATACGTTTTTTCATCAACTGATCAAATTCAGTATCCTGAAAGTTAATATCACTGAATTCAAAAATATCCTGGTTAATTGTGGGGGAAGATTCCATATTAATATAATTTTCTTTTTGCATTACTTAAATTTTTCAATTCAAATTCAATAACAGACAGTAAGTTTAATTCGGTAGCAGCATTAAAACAATGGCTAGCTCCAATTTTTTCTTTCCAGCTACCTGTTATTGTTGTTGATTCGTGAATATGACCATGTAAAGTCAGCATAGGTTTTCGTAATTCAATAAATTCTTTTATTGCAATACTGCCAACATGCACATCCAGAGGGATATGATCAACAAATTTGTCATCCAATGCTGCTCTGTCCAAATTTGTACTGTATGGTGGGGAATGGAAAAGAAATATAGTTTTCGAAAGGTCATCGTCAACAATAAGATTTTCGAGATCTTTTTTTATAGTTGCAAATTCTATATCTCTTCCGGGGTTTATGCTTCTTATCCCTTCCGTAGGATGAGTGCACCCGGGATCAACGTATCTTGAAACATCATATAATTCCCAGTCTTTATTGAGAAATGGCGTTGGAGGAATATATGAATAGCCATAAATAGTGTACTCTTTATATTTTATTTTATTTTGATTTATATAGTGCCACAAACCTTGATGTGCAGCATTCTTTATTTCATCTTCTTCAGTTGCAGGGTCGTCATTCCCCAAGATCATACATATTAATGGATAGTTTTCATTTAGTTCATCCTTCAAAACTTCAAAGTTCGGGATTAAATATTCAGTTAAAAAATTCTGATTCGATTTTTGCAAATTTTTATAAGAAGGATATAAATCTCCACCTATAAGAACAATATCGGGAAGTTCTAATCTGATATAATCGAACAACTTACCGTACTTCTTTGTATCTCCATGCAAATCACTTATATGAATAGCTTTACACATGTCAATTCTATTTTATCAATTTAGCATTATTGTTTAGTGAGTTTATCATTACTGCATAACTATTTTTTTCTTCAATATCATAATCGGTAATTAAATGAATATCAAATAAACTTTCAGTATTTTTAATTTCATTTTCAAATTGAGTATTTGTTAAAACACTTGCAGACCATGCATTGAACCATATTTTAATTTTTTCGGCATTATTTTTCATGCCATCATAATGAATTATTAGGTCAATATCACTCATAATTCCTGCAGTAAAATTTTTCACCGAACCAATAAGATAAATGTTTTTTATTCCAAAATAACTGAAATCCATATTCATTATCGAATTCTGACATATATTTTTTCGCACAATTGAAAAAAAGTTTTTTCTATCTTTTACTAGGAAACAAGATGATCCTCTGATACAAAAATAGTCTGACAACCTTTTAGCAATAGAGTCCAACAGATGCCTCTCTTCGGCAAGGAAGGTAAAAGAAATATTTTCCGTTTCTGATGAATAACAGACAAAAATTTCACCTGTAGGTATCCCATTTTCAATAATATTAGCCACAATATGATCTTTCTGAGGGGAAAAATAGGGAGAACAGACATTTAAATCACGATATCTTATTTTTACTCTTGCTAATGATGGATATAAAAAGGCTTCGGAAACTATTTTACACAACTCTTTTAGCAATAGATACAAGTCATTTTCTTCAGACAATAATTTATCTGTTTCGTAAAGGCATTTAAGCTCTTTTTCTCTTTCCCGAAGTTGATTTTTTTCATCCATTATCATTCAGACAAAGTTATAACTGATATTCTTTTCTTTCCATCCATTATTATAGTTGGAGGTTTGTCAAATCTTATATGCTTTACAAATTTCAGTTCTTCGATAATTTTTTGCTTCTTCAAAACTTCCCACCTAATAAAATCGTTTGAGCCATTTTGTTGTACTGTAAAATAACCAACATTCATTGAAGTAACATTATGAAAAAAATGCGAACCTAATGAAGCGTCTAGTGGAAAATCTTTAAGGCTTGTTTCAATAATAATTTTTGCATTACAAATTTGTGGCCACACAACAGGTATTCCTATAAAAGGATCTCTGGTTCCCCATCTTCCCGGCCCAATCAAAACATATTTAAGGTTTTTTTTCAATAATTTATCATTTATGTAATCAACCTCCTTGGCAATTTCCTGAGTTTTGCAATTGTCAAAACTTTCAGGGTCAATATATACTAAATCTACAATATTATCAACAAATCCGTTGCCCATGCTTTTCTCCGTAAATAAAACCACATCTGAATAATTTATTTTGTCAAGATCAATATTAAAATCCTCATCATTACCAACCAGGGGTTTTATTTGTAAAAGATAGAAAGAGGCTTTGGATTTATTATCTTTATTAAGATCCACAGCAAATTCAATTTCGACAGGAGATCCCATAGCTTCTTTAATAATATCAAGAATCTTTATGATAGTATCAGCAAGAGGAATATAATTATAGGTAAGGATATTGGCAAAGTTAATAACAATAGGTCCCGTGTTATCAAGCCCCGGAACAATTCTTTCGTTATCAAAATCGTAAACAGATGCACAATGCTTAATTGTTCCATGTTCTTTTGCTGTCGAGATATCAACCCTAATAAGTCCGGCATCTTCTCCTTCTATTAGATTTATTTTCGGATTATTCAGATTAACTGCATAAAACTCAACCTGTGAACTTTTATAAATATCCTTCTGTGAGTTTATTTCAATAGTAGGATATTTAGGAGAAAACCTAAAAGTCCTTTCACCTTCAACAACATAAGTACCTAAACCTACTGCCATTACAGCAAAACCTTCTTCGGGCTTCATATGTGCAACTGGATAGAAATTATGTGACTGAGCGGTACCACTAATGTGAGGATAATAATAATCCTGATACTTATTCCCCACAACCTCCTGAACAACAATTGCCATTTTTTCTTCTTCAATTTTATAGTTAATTGCCTCAAAATATGTTCTTGCGCTATCTGAATAAATTGAAGCATAGACAAGTTTGATAGCATCTAATGTTTGTTCCAGACGGATATTTATATCCGGATTATTATTTGGCAATAAATAAGTTGCAAAGATTCCCGAAAAAGGCTGCATTAGAGAGTCTTCAAACAAGCTCGAAGATCTTATAGCAAGGGGATTCTGAATATTCAGCAATAAAACTTTCAGTTTTTTCTTTAAACTTGATGATAGTTCAGAATTTACAAATAATCTTTTTAAATTTTCATAATTCCTTTCCACAATAATTACATCTCTTAACTTGTTTCTTTCAATAAAATAATCAAATTCGTCAGTACCAATTATTGAGGTCTTGGGTGTAGTAATATTAATATCAGGAAAATGTTTGTTAAGATCGAACTGATGAATTAAAGTATTTATAAAAGCTATTCCGCGACCTTTCCCGCCCATTGCTCCGGTAGATAAACTAACTATGTTTTTTTCGTCTGTGATGGCTTGTTCTTCAAAGGGGATGACTTTGCCTTTGTTTTGTTCGTTTCTATGTTTATTTATTGTTGTTCTAAGGAATTGCCTGAATTCTTCCACAGTCTTAAAATCAGTAGTTTTATAAACAAGAATATTTCGTGCTATATGAATTTCTCCCCTAGCCATAAGCCATCTAGAGAAATGATTCCTTTCCCCGTGATAAATCAGTGATTCTTCAGGAATTTCAATTAAAATTCGTTCAAATTCCTTTAATGTTTTTGCAATAGTCAGCTGCTTTCCATCTGAATCCCTATATATAAAATTCCCGAACCCAAGATAATGCCTTATAAAACTTTTAATATCATGAGAAAGAGTTTCTGAGTTTTTATTTATAAAAGTTGCATTCAGTTGGTATGCTTTTGTTGCATTTTCAGGATCAGATGATTGAAGAACAATAGGTAGATCGGGTTTGTTTTTCTTACTGTAAGATATAAGTTCAATTCCTGCATCCTCACACAATTCTCCTGCTTTGGGATAGCTGACATCTGAGATAACACATAAGAGATAATCCCGATATTTTTCATAAATTGACAGAGCTTCTTCATAATTCCTTGCAAGAAGAATTTTTGGTCTTGCTCTAAGTTTTAATACTTTATACAATTCGTCAACATTAGTTTCTTCGATAATATCTTTCGTTTGTTCCATTATTACCTGATATAAAACAGGCAAATATCTTGAATAATATTTTGCAGAATCTTCAACAAGCAATATTACCCTCACCATTCCAATGGTCGTATCGTTTTCTACATTTATCAAATCTTCAAGGTGTTTGATCATGGTCAAGAATATCTTTGAATCTCCGTTCCAGACAAACAGTTTATCTATATATCCCAATAATGAAGGTTTTTCCTCAAAAACAGCAATATCATTATTATTATTAAGAAGCATATATACAGGTATATATGGCATAATAGCTTTTATCTGCCTGCTCAACTCGAACGAATTCTTTTTGTCAATTCCAAGCATAATGATTACTAGGTCAAAATGTTTGTTTTTTAAAAGTTCAATAGCATCCGAATTGTCTGATATGCCCGTAATTCTAGGAGTTGAACTTAAATTAAGCTGATAGTATTCGCCAAGTATATGTTCTAAAAACCTTCCCTCCTTCTCAATTATATAAGCGTCATATAAATTTGCAACAAGAAGTATTTCCTTAACTTTAAATGGCATTAAATCATGATAAATATCTCTATCACAATTTTGTTTTGCTATGAATCGTGACATCAGTTTATGGCTGTCCTGAGACAGCATTAGCAAATCCCCTGATGCTACCTTCTCCTCAGCCCTAATAACCTTTTTTGCCAACTGGCTATTAATAAAACCGGAAATAATATTAGCAATATTATTAAGAAGATTTCTTTCCTCTTTTAAAAAAGGACCTTCATCTGCTTTTGGAAATTTCTCATTGTAAAAAACTCCGATTTCTCCGATTTCTCCATCTATTGTTTCGAAAGACTGACTTATTGCCCATTCTGATTCTTCAAAATTTGATGAGAGATATTTCTTATCCTTGTATTGTATGTATGCAAAAGCATTATCCGTAAATTTAAAAGCCTGAGGCAAAATAAGTGCAATATGCTTACAGGTTTCTTCAACAGATTTGTTTTCCTTGATGATTGCTGTTGCAGTATTAATGCAGACAAGCTCTTTTAGTCTTTCCTTACTGTCAGCAAGGATACGACTAAGTTTATCGTTTTCTTTCATATTATTTTTAACGCAAATAATTGAGGATAAATTTAGTAAAATAATTAATCCAATAAAATTTAAAATTCACTAAATGTTGTAAAACATTGTGCTCTCCAATTCCAGTTTTGTTTTTTTTGAATGATTCCTAAATTGAAAAATCTCTTACAGTGCACATTCGCGGGCTTTTGTCAAAGTATTTGTGCCGACCCCGCAACCCAAACTAAGACAAATACATATTCCAAAAGTCATTTTCCAATGAGCATTTTTTTACTCACAATACTTCAGCTTAATTTAATAAGTTTATAATACTAAAATTCTTTTTTCTGCAAGAAAAAGTGTTCTCATTAAGTCTAGTGTGAAAATAATTATATAAACACATTATTTGTGTTGAAAAACATTAAGAATTTGTATTCAAGCTAAAAAAAAATATTTACTATTGTAGTACGTTAAAAATAAACATTTTATTAATTTAAACCGTAAGTACGATGAGTGCAAAAGTTGAACAATTTATGGCAAAAGTAATTGCCAAAAACCCTGGTGAAAAAGAGTTTCATCAGGCAGTAAGAGAGGTAGTTGAGTCGTTATTACCTTTTGTTGAAGAAAATCCAAGATATAATGGGATTTTAGAAAAAATGGTCGAGCCGGAAAGAATTTTTATTTTTAGGATTCCTTGGTTAGACGACAAAGGAAATCAACAGATAAATCGTGGTTTTAGAGTACAGATGAATTCTGCAATCGGACCTTATAAAGGCGGTTTAAGATTTCACCCAACAGTAAATCTAAGCATCTTAAAATTCTTGGCTTTCGAGCAAGTATTTAAAAATTCATTGACAACTTTGCCTATGGGTGGAGGAAAAGGTGGATCTGATTTTGACCCAAAAGGAAAATCTGACAATGAAGTGATGAAATTCTGTCAAAGTTTAATGACCGAGTTACAGAAATACATTGGTGCAGACACTGATGTCCCCGCTGGCGATATAGGAGTAGGTGGACGTGAAATTGGTTACTTGTTTGGTCAGTATAAAAGATTGCGCGACGAATTTACAGGAGTGTTGACCGGAAAAGGTCTTACATGGGGTGGTTCATTAATCCGTCCTGAAGCTACAGGTTATGGGGCAACCTATTTTGCAGAAGAAATGCTAAAAACACGTGGAGAATCTTTCAAGGGCAAAACTGTTGTTATTTCTGGTTCAGGAAACGTATCACAATATGCTATTGAAAAAGTTACCCAATTAGGTGGTAAGGTTGTTACAATATCTGATTCATCAGGATTTATCTATGATCCGGCAGGTGTCGATCAAGCTAAACTTACTTATGTAAAAAATCTGAAAAACGTAAAACGCGGACGTATTAAAGAATATGCTGAAAAATACGGTTGCGAGTATTATGAAGGCAAAACCCCATGGGGTATAAAATGTGATGTTGCAATGCCATGTGCAACTCAGAACGAAATTCATCCGGAAGATGCAAAAACTCTTATTGCAAATGGCTGTTTCTGCATTTCTGAAGGTGCAAATATGCCCAGTACTCCTGAAGCTGTTGAAGTATTTTTGGAACATAAAATTCTCTTCGCACCCGGAAAAGCAGCAAATGCTGGTGGCGTAGCTACATCTGGTCTTGAAATGTCTCAAAATTCTATGCGTTATAGCTGGAGCAGAGAAGAGGTTGACGCAAAACTTCATGATATAATGAAACAAATACATCAGACTTGTGTAAAATACGGACAAAAAGGCGATTTTGTAAATTATGTTGATGGTGCAAACATCGGCGGATTTGTTAAAGTTGCCGAAGCTATGCTTGCACAAGGTCTTGTATAAACAGTATTGATTTTTAAAGGATGTATAAAAAGTTCACTGTAACAAGACCTACTTTGTAAGACTTTAGC
>DAOOPK010000007.1:0-30343 GCA_035388205.1 Bacteroidales bacterium | reverse complement strand
TAATGATATTGTTTTGAATTGTCAAATTATCATAAATGAACTCTGCACGATAAATATTATTGGCAATTATTCCACCTACCTTTGCAGCAGCGATGATAACATATTCAGGTTTTTCTTTTTGGAAGAATTCCTCAACTTTTGATTGTTGTTTTAAATCAAGTTCTTCAATTGTCTTTCCAATAATGTTTTGATATCCCTTTTTGATTAGATTTCTGTGTATTGCAGAACCAACCAATCCGGTATGTCCGGCTAAATATATTTTCGAATTTTTATTCATAGTATTTTTGTTTTTCACCACAGAGTCACAAAGAACACAGAGGATTTAAGTTTACTTTGTGATCTTCGTGCCTTTGTGGTTATATTTTATTACAAGTACCCATTTATTACTCTTTTAATCCCATTCTTAAGTAATACTGAATTGAAGTTTATTAATAATCCCAGTTTTAAATCTTTTAATTTTAGGTATGTAAGTATTTGAGCAATATGTATGTCAGCAATAGCTTCGACAGATTTAATTTCTATAATAACTTTGTCTTCAACCAATAAATCTATCCTATATCCGGCATCAAGTTTAACATCTTTATATATAAGTGGCAATGATAATTGTTGTTGTATCCTTAAGTTTTTCTGTTTTAATTCGTATGCCAAGCAAGCTTCATAAGAACTTTCTAATAATCCGGGGCCTAGAAACTTATGAACTTCTATAGCGCACTTAATTATTATATTTGAAATTTCATTTTCTTCCATGGGTTAAGAGTTTTTTCACCACAGAGTCACAAAGTACACAGAGAAAGTGAATTTCCTTTGTACTCTTCGTGCCTTCGTGGTTATATTTTTTATAACGAGTACTCAATTTTATTCATAGTTATTTTTTCACCACAGAGTCACAAAGTACACAGAGGATTTAAATTTTCTTTGTGCCCTTCGTGCCTTCGTGGTTATATTTTTTATAACAAGTACCCAATTTTATTCATAGTTATTTTTTCACCACAGAGTCACAAAGTACACAGAGGATTTAAGTTTTCTTTGTGCCCTTCGTGCCTTTGTGGTTATTTTCTTAATGCAATTTCTTCTTCGCCTTTTCGTAGTCTGATTTAACCATCAACTTTACCAATTCTTTAAAAGTAGTTTTCGGTTCCCATTTAAGCTTTTCTTTAGCTTTTGCAGGATTTCCTATCAGTAAATCAACTTCTGTCGGTCTGAAATATCTTGGATTTATTCCCACTACTGCTTTTCCGTTTGATTTAAGTAAGCCTTGTTCATCAATTCCTTTACCTTTCCATTCAATTTCTTCACCCAAAACTTTAAAAGATTCCTCAACAAATTCTCGAACTGTATGAGTTTCACCTGTTGCTAATACATAGTCATCAGGTTTGTCAGCCTGTAATATTCTCCACATACCTTCCACATACTCAGGAGCATAGCCCCAGTCCCTTTTAGCATCAAGATTACCCAGCAATAGCATATCTAGTTGTCCTGTCATTATTTTTGACACTGCTACAGTAATTTTCCTTGTAACAAATGTTTTACCTCGCCGTTCCGATTCATGATTAAACAAAATTCCATTACAAGCAAACAAATTGTATGCTTCACGATAATTTACAACAATCCAGTAAGCATAAAGTTTTGCAGCACCATAAGGACTGCGAGGATAGAATGGGGTTTTCTCTGTTTGTGGAATTTCTTGAACTTTTCCATATAATTCTGAAGTAGAAGCCTGATAGAATTTGATTTTCAACCCTGTTTCTTTTATTGCATCCAAAAACCTAAGAGTGCCAACTCCATCAACTTCTGCAGTATATTCAGGGACTTCAAACGATACTTGAACATGACTTTGAGCTCCAAGATTGTAAATTTCATCCGGGGCTGTTTTTTCAAGAATTCTGTTTAAATTACTTGAATCTGTCAAATCTCCGTAGTGTAGGAAAAATCTTTTGTTTAGTAATTCTTTATTATTGTATAAATGATCAATTCTAAAAGTGTTAAAAGAGCTACTACGTCTAATTAGACCATGAACAGTATATCCTTTTGATAAAAGTAGTTCTGCCAGATAACTTCCGTCTTGTCCGGTAATACCTGTTATTAAAGCTGTTTTCATAAATAATTGTCTATTTTATGCGATATTTAAATCTACTTGTCGTTAAAAACCTTAACATATTTTTATAGCTCCGCATCCTCAGTCACATATAGTGTATGATCTGAAAAACTTGTCAGTTTAAATCTTGCAGTATATTACTGACTTTCCCGGGATAATGGGTGTATTTCTGTTGTAAGGTAGATAAATATCAATAAATATAAGAATCTATCCTACAAACTTGTGCAAAAATAAGATAAATTTAAAAAAAATGGGTAAAAAAATAATAATTTATTAGGAATGCTTTTATATATGTTGTTTTATGTTCATAATCAATAACTTAGAACTGAAATTTTCTTCAACGAATCACTGTTTATATTTTATTAATAAATTAAATTTATTTATTGAATTTTAATTTTTAGTTATTTTAGTAAAATATTGAAAAGAAAATATATTTTTGTGGTTTTAAAAAAATGTTATAGATTTACAAATTATAAATTAAAAAATAGTATTATGAAAAAGTGTTTATTGTTTTCAGTTGCAGTTATGATGGTTTTTGGGATATATGCTCAGGACAAAGCTTCATATTTAATTGATCTAAACTTTGGAGGTCGCTTATTAAAAATGAAAACATCTGCTGGTTCGGGATATGATTGTGCTGCAGCAGATTTGGGTGGCAGTATTGGAATAACTTATATGTTTTGCAATATCACCGATGAGGATTTATTAAGTTCATTAGGTGTAAAACTTGATTTAGGTTATGACAGAATTAATTCAACATATCTAGATTCTGAAATAACTACTCAATCAAATCTGTTCAGAGTTTCTGGTCAGGGTGTTATTGATTTGGACGATTTGTTCGGATTGAATATGGCTCCATTTGGTTTATTAGCTCATGGTGGTGCTGGGATTTCATATTTGTCGAATAAAGAAAGTTCTGCTGTTCGTACTGACAGAATTATGAATTTTATTGCCGGTGTTAGTCCTCGTTATTGGATTAATGAAAATATGGCTATCACAATGGATGTCTCTTTCATCGCATTGGACAGAATGAATAATGGTGTGGAAATGATCAAACTTGGAAGTAATCAGGCACCTATTGCTAAGTATGTTAATGCAACCATAGGATTTACATATGGGATCAACGACACAAAGTAAAAGTTATAAATTTTGAAAAAGGGTTTTGTTTTACAAAACTCTTTTTTTTTGATTTAATAATAAGATATATAAAATTATTATGAGAAATGTGTTGCTGGGAATTACTCTGATGGTCTTTGGATTTGAATTATCTTCACAAACAAGTGGAGAATTGACTTTTACTGTCACAACCTCAGGTGCAGGAGGTGGTTATGCCCCTAATAATATTGTAGCAGTATGGATTGAAGATGAATCAGATAATTTTATACGAACAATATATGCATATAATGGCGTTTACAAAACCCATCTGAACATTTGGGAAGCTTCGTCAGGATTTAACACAACAGATGCTAATACAGGAGCAACTTATTCAGGACATACAACACGAAGTTATGTCTGGGACGGGAAAAACAGTGCCGGAATTTTAATGCCTGATTCAAATTACAAATTAAGGATCGAACTAACTGATAAAAATGCAACAGGCAATTATAATTCATATACATTTACAAAAGGAATTGAAGACCAGACTATCAATCCTGCTGATCAACCAAGTTTTTCAAATATTACTATAAGCTGGATTCCCGAAACATCAAATCTATCATCAACCAAAAATTCAGAGTCAGTACTAGTTACTCCAAATCCTACATCAGGAATTATTAATGTGAAGGGGAAAAATATAAAAAGTGTTGAAGTAATAAATATTACAGGTCAATCAGTTTTAAGGACTAAAACAAGTACTGTTGATATTTCGAGTCAGCCTGATGGATTGTATATTATTAAATTTTCAGATGATAATGGTAATTATACGAGAAAGATTATTAAGCAATAAAATACCACGTGTGTTATATCACATTTCTTATCGAATTATTACTAGTTTTTGAATTAAACTCCCTGAATCAAAGTCAAATTTAATAGTATAAATACCATTCGGCAAAGAACTTAAATCTAATTCTTCCAGATTTGTAATTTCTGAGTGAAAAACTTCATCACCATCAGTGTTAAATATTTTGATATAACAATTTGCGATATTTATTAAGCTAAATCTGCATATTCCATTTGAAGGATTTGGGAATATACTTGCTGAGGTATTGTTGTCATTTTCAATTTCTGTTGTTTCAACAGGTGTAAAGTGGGTTTTATATGGATTTTCCCAACTTGTTGAAGTAGCAGTTCCGATTAGCTTTACATAAATACCGTCATCATTAACAGGTATATTAATAATAGTAGTATCAACTGAATTAGTAATTGTTTTAGACAGTGTTAGATTTTCGTTTAAATCATAAAATTGGATTGTGTTTACATTGGAAGATTCTCCATTGTAAATAAACTCTATTGTATGATTATCGCCACATTTAAGTTTATACATGTCTTCGTCAATTTCTAGTCCATTTTGTTGAAAAGTAACTAAACCAATTATTTCATCATCAGGTTCTAAAATATATGCAAGTGAAAATTGACTGGGCTCGTCAAGGCCACGGATAAGTGTGTAGTAATCATTACCTTCGTTTGTGTGAAAAACATCGGTGAGTAATGTGTCTGCAATACCTAAAGGGACAGGATTTCTATTTTGGTCGTAGAGCCATTGCTTGTTAATATCCACAGCGCCATCACCTATCAAACCTATGTCCCAACCAATCCATATGGATGTCATATATGTAAATTTGATATTCAAGGGCAATGGCATTTCTAGATTATAGGACTGGCTATCTGGTCCTTCATTGATTCCAATTATATCATCAGTCTGGCTTCCGTTACAATTAATATCAACATTATCAAATGTCGCGTTTCCGAAAACTCCACTCTCGCTTGCGATACAATTCTCATTTCCTCCAAATAAGTAAATTCCCTGAGGATACGTTTCGCAAAAGTTATAGGAATCGTATTCCCAAAGCATGTCTCGGTTTGCTTCCGATTTGCCTTGTTCGTCAGGGATATCCGATTTAGTTGGGTCGGGAGATGTATTAGAGCCTAAATGCGGAGTGCCAAATGTTGCTACTCTTGCTACCTTATGCCCATCTTCAACTGTAGGATCAATCCAGTTTACATGAACACTATTCTCATTAGTCCTTTGTAAATACTCCCTTATACATAATCCACCCATAGAATGACCTACTAAAATAACTTTGTCAGCACCTGTGAAGGCAAGAACTTCCTGTATCATTTTATTTAGAGCATAGCCTTGTTTGTATATTGCAGATTGATTACTTTGATCAAAATAATCGTTAAAAGTGCCATTTGCACCTTTGATATTCTCTTCCTTGAAATTTATTGCAAAAATGCTGGATTCTGTCCATCCTTGCACATAATCATCCATATCGTCTGTATAATTCCTTCGACCGACATATATAAAATCGTCATTATAAATGAAATTCTCCCATTTTACATCATTTTCCATTTGGGCAGTTTCCAAGTTGTTGTCAGCATTTAAAACAACATCAAAGACATTTATCTCCCCGAGTTGATAGTTGTCACGTAAGAATTCCATGCTAGTACCAAATGTGCTTTCACTACCTGCAAGTCCATGAATGAAAATAATCGGATATGGAAGTTTGTTTTGCGAATAAGTACTAAAACTAGTACACAAAACGATTAGAAAAAATAATATAAAATTCTTCATAAAAAAATAACACGTTCTCCGCCAAAGATAATTACTATTATATGAAAAACAATGAAAAATGTCAATATTATCAAAACGCACTCTCTCTTTGCCTCCTCCTTGACCTTAGCCTTCTTCTTAGCATACTCACAAACCTACTTCAAAACAATATTTATAATCTTTTTAGGTACAAAAATGAATTTTACAATTTGCTTGCCCTCAGTCCATTTTAGCGTATTCTCATTTGATTTTACAATATCTTCAATTTGAGTTTGATTCAAATCAACTGGAAGTTCAAGCATATATCTGGTTTTGCCGTTAAATGATACAGGATAATTAAAGCTGTTTTCGATTATATATTTCTCAATATATTCTGGCCATGCTGCTTCAGTAATGCTATCTTTATGGTCAAGCAATGTCCATAGTTCTTCGGCAATATGAGGTGCATAAGGCGAAATTAGAATGCATAACGGCTCTAAAACTTGCCGCTTATTGCATCTCATAAGATCATTAACACATATCATCAGATTACTCACGCCAGTATTAAAAGAAAATCTTTCAATATCGTTAGTTAGCTTTTTGATTGTATTGTGTAATATCTTGAGTTCTTCAGATGTTGGTTGTTCCTCACTAATAGTAAAATCATTGTTTTCGTTGTGATAAAGTCTCCAGAATTTCTTCAGAAATCTCGAAACGCCTTCAATTCCGTTTGTGTCCCAAGGTTTTGCCTGATCGATTGGACCGAGAAACATTTCATACATTCTCAATGTATCTGCTCCGTATTTTTCGACAAGATCGTCTGGATTTTGAACATTATAGAATGTTTTTGACATTTTCTCGACTTCCCAACCACAATGATATTTGCCATCTTTTTCTAAAATAAATTCAGATTTTGCATAATCGGGTTGCCATTTTTTAAATCTTTCAATGTCAAGAATATCATTTTCAACGATATTTACATCTACATGTATTTTCTGGGTTTCATATTTTTCTTTTAGATTGTATGAGACAAATTGGTTGGTACCGGATATTCTGTAAACAAAATTTGAGCGTCCTTGTATCATTCCCTGGTTTATCATTTTTTGGAATGGCTCATCTTTAGGAGTAAGTCCCAAATCATAAAGAAATTTATTCCAGAATCTGGCATAGATTAAATGACCGGTTGCGTGTTCACGACCGCCAATGTATAAATCAACGTCTTGCCAGTAGTTTACAGCCTTTTCTGATACCAGTTCCCATTCATTATTAGGGTCCATGTATCTTAAGTAATATGCTGATGATCCTGCAAAGCCAGGCATGGTTGACGTTTCAAGACGATACCCGTCAAAAGTTTCCCACTTCTCTGCTCTGGCAAGTGGAGGTTCTCCATCTTCGGTTGGCATATATTTGTCTATTTCGGGTAACTCAAGCGGTAATTCTTCAATACTTAAAACATGAGGAATATCTTCTTTATAGTAAATTGGAAAAGGTTCTCCCCAATAACGCTGACGACTGAATATTGCGTCCCGTAAACGATAGTTTATTTTTCTTTCACCAATTCCTAATCCGGAAAGAATTTTTGTTATTTCTGATATAGCTTTTTTAACTTCAATTCCATTTATGAATCCTGAATTAATCATTATTCCCTCTTTAGAGTCATAAGATTCTTCCCATTCTGATGTTGGAACAGTTGCTTCTCCGGGTTTTTGAACAACCTGTACAATAGGAAGATTGAAATGACGAGCAAATGCAAAATCGCGACTATCATGCCCCGGAACTGCCATTATTGCACCGGTTCCATATCCTATTAAAACGTAATCGGCAACATAAATGGGTATTCCTTGTTTCGTAAACGGATTTATTGCAAATGATCCGGTAAATTGGCCACTGACTTTTTTTTCTGCCATTCTTTCAACATCTGATCTGTTTTTCGCCTGAATAATATAGTCCTTAATTTTTTTCTTATATTCTTTTGTGGCTAATGTTTCTGCTAATTCATGTTCGGGAGCAAGAACCATGAAAGTAGTTCCGAAAATAGTGTCGGGACGAGTTGTGAAAACTTCAATTTTTTCACTTCTGTCCTTTATTTCAAATATCATACTTGCGCCTTCGCTACGACCAATCCAATTTGTCTGGATATCTTTAACAGGTTCAGGCCAATCAATTTTTCCCAAACCATCGAGCAATCTTTGAGCATAAGCAGTTATTCTCAATGACCATTGCTTCATTTTTTTTCTTTCAACAGGATATCCTCCGCGAACAGAAAATCCATCAACAACTTCATCATTTGCAAGAACTGTCCCTAATTTTGGACACCAATTTACACTTGTGTCTGATAAAAACAACAGTCTGTAGCACATTAGAATATCCTGCTGCTTTTTGTAAGGCATGGCATTCCACTCATCAGCAGTAAATTCATCGTGTTCGTTCCGGACAGCATTAATACCTTCGGATCCTGATTTTTCAAATCTTTCAATTAAATACTGAATGGGATTTGCACTGTCAAGCTCATTGTCGTAATAATGCTTGAAAAGTTGAATTACTGTCCACTGTGTCCATTTATAATACTTTGGATCACTAGTTCTTACCTCACGACTCCAGTCAAAAGAAAACCCAAGATTATCAAGTTGTTCACGATATCTTTTAATATTTTTTTCAGTTGTTATTGCAGGATGAGTGCCGGTTTGAACGGCATATTGTTCTGCTGGTAATCCAAATGCGTCATAACCCATTGGATGCAGCACATTAAATCCGTTTTGTCTTTTATATCTTGAATAGATATCAGAGGCAATATATCCTAAAGGGTGTCCAACATGTAAACCTGCTCCCGAAGGATATGGGAACATATCTAAAACATAATATTTTGGTTTTGTTTTATCAACTTCAACTTTGTATGTTTGATTGTTTGACCAGTATTTCTGCCATTTTTTTTCGATGTCTCTGAAATTGTATTCCATCTTATTATTTTTATGCGAAAATAGGAAAATATTATATCTTGACAAAATCCTGATTCCTACAAAAACTATTGTTTAAATGAGAAACTATAATTTTATGGAATCTAAAAATTAACAGTATCTACTTCCCAAATTTATTATTAGTAATCTTTAAATTTAATAAAATGAAAAAATGTATTTTAAGTATAATAATTCTTATAGCAGGAGTTTTATACATTGTCGCCGCAGAAATACCTGTAAATTCCAAAGTTGTAAATGTGACGGTTTTCCCAGGTTCCGCTCAGATTACCCGCTCAGCTAGTTTCTCGGTAAGTAATGGGATTAATGAGATTGTTTTTAGCGATGTTTCATCCTATGTAAATGCCTCAAGTATTCAGGCTAAAGGTAAAGGCAGTTTTACTATTTTTGATGTCAAGTTCAGATACAAACAACCTGAAATTGTTCTTGATTCTCAGGATGAAGTGATTCCTCCTAAAATTCTTAAGGAAATAGCACTTCTGGAGGATTCAATTACATACCTTAATTTTGATATTTCTGAGATAGGTCTTCAGATTGACGCATATAATTCAGAAAAGACAATATTAATGAATAATCAACTTGTAAAAGGAAATGGAGGGGACACAATTACTGAATTGAAAGCTACGATGGAATATTTCAGGTTGAGGATTAATGATATCAACACTAATATTCAAAAACTGAAAAAAAAAGATTTCGAATTGAATAAACAACTAACAAGGATGAATAACAGGCTGAGCGATCTTAAAGCGTACAATGAACAAAAGAATCCGGTGAAGCCTAATAACAATCCGATACCTCAGATAGTGGTTATAATAAGTTGTGATGCCGCTGTCAATGGAAGCATAGATATAAGTTATATGGTAACAAATGCAGGATGGACACCCACTTATGACCTTAAAACAAGTGGCATTGATCAACCTGTTCAGTTGATATATAAGGCTGATGTATGGCAAAGTACAGGTGAAGATTGGGAAAATTCAGCAATAAGACTTTCAACTATTACCCCAACAGCAAATAATGTAAAACCTGTTTTACCGGTGTTTTATTTGAACTATTATGATTATTCCCGTAATCAAACTTATACATTAAGTGATAATGAAAAATCATATAAAGACAAGAGGGACGAGGCTGCATGTGCTGGATCAGTTGGAGGAGATTTCGAGAATGCAAATTATGCATACGATTATACAAACATGGTTCAGACTATGACAAATGTTGAGTTTGATATTAAATTGCCTTATACAATACCCTCAGATGGTCAGGTTCACATATTGCCTGTTCAGAACGAGTCTTTACCTACTAAGTACGTTTATCATATTGTGCCAAAACTTGAATCTCAAGCATTTTTAATTGCAAAAATCACTGATTGGCAAAAATTGGATCTGCTACCGGGTAAAGCCAACATTTATTTTGACGGAACTTTTGTAGGTGAAACCCAGATAAATCCTTATACAGTGGACGATACTCTTGATCTTGCATTAGGAAGGGACAGAAGTTTGCAAATTCAGAGAAAACAGATTAAAAACGAAACAAGCAAAAAATTGGTAGGATCAATCTGTACCAAAACTATTACTTATGAAATAACAGTAAAAAATACAAAAACGGTTAAGACCGAAATTGTTTTGCATGATAATATCCCTCTGAGTCTTAATGAGGAAATAAAAGTCGTCCTTACCGATAAAGGTAAAGCAAACTGGTATGAAACAACGGGATTGTTACAATGGAGCGAAACTATGGCTGCAAATGAAACAAAAAAATATACTTACACTTTTTCAGTTGAATATGATAGCGCCAAACCACTTAATACGAATTTCTAGATATGTCAAAGAGCCTGTATCAACAAATGCAGGCTCTTTTTTTGGGGTTATTTCATTATAATCTTAATTTATGTTTTTATTTAATATTATAATTGGTTTCTCTGTATTTTAATTTGTAGTTTTGTAACAAATTATATGATATGAAAAGAGTTTTTTATTTATTATCAATATTGATTTTCTTAGTCGGTTGTAATAGTACTGGTTATAAAAACACCCCGACTGCCCATGGGAATGCCGGAGATATTGTAGTTGTTATGAATAACGATTCATGGAATTCAGAACCGGGAGATACTTTAAGAGCAATATTTCATGATTATTGTTATGGTGTTCCTATGGAAGAGCATTGGTTCGATCTTCACCAGATACCGCATGAAAAATTTGTTGATATTAATAGGATGCATAGAAATATCATTTATCAAGAGATAAACCCTAAATTTAAAGAAGCTACATTAACTATATACAATGATCGTTATGCGTTAAAGCAGGTTTTTGTAAATATTGCTGCTCCAAATCAAGCCGAATTTGTCAAAATTGTAAGTAAAAACCGAAATAATCTGATGAAATTATTTCTTGATGCAGACAGGGATAGGTGGGTGGAACAATTACAAAAACATACTAACAAAACCGTTTCAGATAAATTGGCTGACAAATACAATATTTCGATTAAAATACCTTCAAATTATTATCTCGAAGAGTACAGAGACAGTTTTGCATGGGTAACTTATGAAACCCGGAGTTATAATATGAATATAATTGTTTATTCCTGGCCCTTATCGGATTCTTCTTCATTGGACAGAGATTATCTGATTGCGATGAGAAATCTTGTTTTAAAGGAAAATATTCCGGGAGAGAGACCAGAATCTTATATGAGTACTGAGACAAAATATGATTATCCATTTTATGAACTAATAGACCATAGAAATCAGCCTACAGGAATTCTTAGAGGGTTATGGAAGGTTAAAGGAGATTTTATGGGAGGGCCTTTTGTCAGTTATACCAAAATAGATAAGCCAAGAAACAGAATGATTACAGTCGAAGGTTTCGTTTATCATCCAAACGAAGAAGTTAGGGACAAGATAAGACAACTCGAAGGTGTTTTATTTACTTGTGATCTGATAAAATAGCACATGTATATAACCAAGCTTTTATTCAATAATTTTATGAGTGAAAACATGGTAAAAAAGTATGGAGCATGGGGCAGGGAGCTTTGGACGCCATGCCCCATGCTCCATGCAATTTATAGAGACTAATCACTGTTATAGATTTTTTCTGTCAGCTAAATTATAATGTAATAGCAATTATAAATAATTAAAACGTATTTTATTGAAATAAAGGAAATTATTAATAAATTTGTAAAAAATTCTGTTATGAATCTTAATAAAGTAATGCTAATTGGCCGATTGGGTAAAAAGCCGGAGGTTAATTATATTAAGCCGGACATGCCTGTTGCAAAGTTTTCGTTGGCAACAAGCGAGACATATAAAAGTAAAGAAGGCGATAAAATTGAAACAACCGAATGGCATAATATTGTTGCATGGAGGAATAATGCAAAATTTGCTGAAAGCTATCTTGACAAAGGAATGCTTGTTTATATTGAAGGAAGACTTCAGACAAGAAAATGGGATGCTCAGGACGGAAGTACTAGATATTCAACCGAAGTAGTTACTGATCAGATTAAAATTCTCGAAAGAAAGCAGTCTTTTGGGGATAACATAAATGTAGTTGAAAAGCAAATGCCAAATATTCCCGATAATGCTATCTCAGAACAAAAATCGGCACCAGAACCAGTTGATTTGGGAAGCGTGGACGACACATTTAAGTCGGATATAGATGACGATTTGCCATTTTAATTAAATCTATTTGCTTTGGACCCTGATCCTTTTAGATACAGTTTGATAATTTCAGTAATTACAACCGATTCGATTAATTTTGTAATTATCGGATTTGTTGTTGTTGCGATTTTACTGTTTTGTTCGGGAATGATCTCGGCAAGTGAAGTCGCATATTTTAGTTTGCTGCCAAAAGATAAAAATAGGCTTAAACATTCAAAATCCAACTCTGCAAAACAAGCTCGTAAATTGCTTGAAAAACCCGATTATCTCCTCGCTACAATTCTGGTGACAAATAATTTTGTTAATGTGGCGATAATCATTCTTTCAACATACTTATCTGCAATTCTGTTTTCCGGCGTTACTAATAAACTGGTTTATTTTCTAATACAAATGGTTGGAGTAACTTTCTTAATTTTACTTTTTGGAGAAATGTCGCCTAAAATTATTGCTGGAAAGTTCCCTGTGAAAATTGCAAAAATAATGTCATTTCCACTCTTGGTGTCAGGTAAAGTTTTATATCCTTTAAGCTATATTCTAATTAAATCAACGGATTTAGTTAATAGAAGACTGAAAAATAAAAGAAATTCAGATATCAGCATTGAAGAATTATCTCAGGCTATTGAACTTGCTTCGGACGACCTTAAGGAAGATAAAGATGTTCTCGAAGGTATTTTAAACTCTGCAAATCTTGAAGTAAAAGAAATAATGACTTCAAGAGTTGATGTTTTTGCAATTGAATATAACTCAAAGTTTACAAAAGTACTGGGTCAGATAGTAGAAACAGGTTTCTCACGCATACCCGTTTATATTGACAATCTCGATAATATTAAAGGAATTTTGTATATTAAGGATGTTCTGCCATATATTTCGTTACAAAACAAGGAGGATTTTAAATGGCAAAAACTACTCAGGCCTCATTTTATCGTTCCGGAAACAAAAAAGATCAATGAACTTTTATCTGAGTTTAAAAGTAAAAAAATGCACATAGCTCTTGTAGTTGATGAGTATGGTGGAGTAAACGGAATGGTAACACTCGAAGATATTCTTGAGGAATTTGTCGGTGAAATCCATGACGAATCTGATAAAGACAATGACGAGAATTTATTTATAAAAATTGATGAGAGAAATTTTGAGTTTGATGCAAAAATAAGTCTGGTTGATTTTTGTAAATTAACAGATACAGATTATTCGCGTTTTTATGAACTGAAAGGAGAGTCAGACAGCCTTGCAGGTTTAATACTGGAAATAAACGGGGAAATTCCTAAAAAACATACCACAATAAATATAGAAGGTTTTGAGTTTACTGTTTCAGCAGCAGACGAAAGAAGAATAAAAAAAGTTAAAGTAAAAATTCCAGATGAAAAATAAATTATTCCTCAGCATAATAGTTTTCTTGTTCATTATTGTTAATGCATGTAGTAATAATAAACCCACACCAAGACCTCGTGGTTATTTCAGGATTGACTTACCGGAAAAAGCTTACAAGACATACGATGATGAATGCCCTTTTGTTTTTGAGTTGCCCGTATATTCTTTTATTATCAAAGAACAAGAGGATTACTGCTGGATGGATATTTATTTTCCTCAAAATCAGGCAACTATTTATCTTACATATAAACAGATAAATAATGATTTGAATGCTCATCTTGAAGACTCGCACGAATTCGTGTATAAACATACTGTTAAAGCAGATGCAATTGAGGAAGTCAGATTTGAAAATGACAGCCTGAGAGTGTATGGGATGTTATATAATTTAAAGGGTAACACAGCCTCACAGATTCAGTTTTTTCTGACCGACAGTACAAGTCATTTTCTGAGAGGCTCTCTCTATTTCAATGTGCCGCCAAACAAGGATTCTCTGGCGCCGGTCATTGACTTTATAAGAGTAGATATTGAGCATCTTATGGAGAGTTTTCACTGGAAATAGTATATGATATTAGTTTCAAATTTTAGTAATGAAGATTCCATATCGGGAATCAGAGAAATTACAAAGAATGAAATTGAACTTTATTCATTCTGTAATCTATCTGACGTTGACAATATGATACTCAGTCATTCGTCTCTGAACAGGCGACTCGAAATACTTAATGTCAGAGCTTTGATAAAGGAATTGAGACTTGACATCAAAATACATTATAAAGAAAGAAAACCAATTTGTAGTGATGGGTTTATAAGTATAACACATTCTGACGATCTTGCTGCTGTAATCTGGAGCAGAAACACAGAATATTCAATTGATATTGAAAGAATCAGTCCCCGCTTATTGAGAATTGCAAAACGTGCTTTTTCAGAAACAGAACTTGAGTTTGCTTTGGCTGATTTGATAAAATTATCACTTTTATGGAATTGTAAAGAATGTGTGTATAAACTGGCAAATGACAAAGGAATGAATTTTCAAAAGCAGATTCAGGTTCAGCCATTCAGCAATATTAAGGAAATTCTATGTCATTATATCGATAATAAGGGGAATAAAAGAATTTATAGATTTAGTGGCGGACAGATTTTAGATCATACTTATGTATGGGGAAAACAAATAAGAGATTATGATACTGAACGGTAATGTTTACAGACAAATAATAGACAAAGCTGCAAATAACATAAAACAAATTGCAGTATTAATAGATCCTGACAATGTGGATGATAAAACACTGTCTGAGAGGGTGCAATTATTAAATAGGAGTGAAGCAGATTATATTTTTGTCGGTGGGAGTTTGCTCAAAAAATCAATTGATAATTGTATTGAAATTATTAAGGATTATACTGCAAAACCCGTTATTCTTTTCCCGGGAAATTGTTGTCATATCAGCGAGAAGGCAGATGCTATTTTGTTTCTTTCGCTGATTTCCGGCAGAAATCCCGAATATCTGATAGGAAATCATGTAATTGCTGCTCCATTGCTTTATCAGACAGGTCTTGAAATAATATCAACTGCTTATATTCTGATTGATGGCGGGAAACTAAGTTCTGTCCAGTATATCAGCAATACAACCCCTATTCCGGCAGATAAATCAGATATTGCAATAGCTACGGCATTAGCAGGTGAAATGTGCGGAAATAAACTGATTTACCTCGAAGCCGGCAGCGGTGCATTAAATCCTGTACCTGATAATATGATTAATGCCGTAAAGGAAAAGATTAGTTGTCCACTGATTGTAGGCGGAGGAATAAATGATAAGAATAAAATCACAAACAAATTTAAATCAGGAGCTGATATAATAGTAATAGGTAATGCGATAGAGAAAAATTCGGAAATGCTAAGGCTTATATAAATTTATACTCGCTATATAAACCTGAAAATCTATAATTTACACCAATATTTTTTAACACTCTAATCTCGTATGATTACCATCTCATCAAGCAGATTATAAGCTTCGGCATACTTATCTATTATGAATAACGCATATCTGATGTCAAGATTTATACATCTTTGTAGATTCTCCTCAAAGTCAATATCTCCGGACATTGCCTCACTGTTCCCGTCAAATGCAATCCCTATCAGTTGTCCTTCGCCGTTAATCACAGGAGAACCAGAATTCCCGCCAGTTATATCATTGTTCGTTATAAAACATGTTGAAATTTCATTGTTTTTGTTGACATATTGACCATAATTTTTTGTTGCGTATAGTTTTTTTAGTTTTTCGGGAACTTCAAATTCTGGATTTTTTGGATCTTCTTTATCAATTACACCCTTGAGTGTTGTATAGTAATTATATGCTACACCATCTAGTGGATCATATCTCCGCACATTTCCATATGTTAATCGAATTGTGGAGTTGGCATCCGGATACATCAATTTATCTGGATTCATTTTTAAGATACCATCAATAAAAAGTCGTTCTCCTTTGTCCAGACCTTCAGAGTTCTTTTTGTATAATCCGTTTACTTCTATGTATTTTTCAAGCATACTAATCCCTGCAATCATTACCATATCTTTTTGTAATAACTTAAGATTTGGCTTATCCAAAAATGCATAAAGCTTTTCTTTAGTTGCAAAAACAGATTGGTCGAACATTTCGTCAACGTATAGTTTAAAATTCCCTTTGTATTTACCTTCGATTGTTGCAAAGAAATCGGGGTGAAATTGTTTGTCAAGATTATTGTAAACATATTCGAACATTGCAGCAATGATCTTTTTTTCGGTTTCAGCATTATAATCTTTATAGAATGCTTCAGCTGATTCCTTTATTGCAGCAATATTTTTATCTATCATTTCCTTGTCCTTTTTTTCGAGAGCCGTGATCAATCCTGAACATTGATAAGCAAAATATGGGAGTTCCGGACCTGAAATCAATCCTTCAATTAGATACATTCTTGCTACGGCATATAGTTGTCTGTTTAAATAAGCGGTTTCAATTAGACCAAGTGCATCTTTGTATTTTGAGTCTGAATGTGATCCAGCCCAACTCAGATAATCATTTTCAATATCTTTTTTAAGAATCATTGTCTTGAGTTTTTTCAAAGCTTTGTTTTGTTGTTCGGAATATTTCCAGTAGTTAGAGCATCTTGCATATTTAGTTGCATACTGAATTTTTATTTGGGGATCATTGTTCATTTCTTCGCGGAGAACCTTTATTTTGACATCTCTTATTTCAAATCTTAATTTGTTGGTAACGTTCATTGTTTCTTCTAGACCATAAGAAGTGATGTATCTTTCAGTCGTGCCTGGGAAACCAATTATCATAGTAAAGTCATTCTCTTTAATATCTTTTATGCTAACCGGAAGAAAATGTTTTGGTTTTAATGGAATATTGTCTTTTGAATATTCTGCAGGAGAACCGTCTGGGGCAGTATATATTCTGAACATTGAAAAATCTGCTGTATGACGTGGCCATTCCCAGTTGTCAGTATCGCCTCCGAATTTTCCCATTGCTGAAGGGGGAGCTCCAACCAGACGAACATCTTTGTATATTACATAAACAAAAAGAAAAAACTGATTATTACTGAACATTTCCGAAACATAAGCATCGTAATATGTTCCTTCGATGGCTTCTTCCGATATTTTTTTAGATATTTCGTATATTTTAGAGTTTCGATCTTCTTCACTCATATCATCAGTTATTTCTGCCATTACTCTTGAAGTTACGTCTTCCATCCTTATCAATATCGAGGCAGTAGTTCCAGGATTTGCAAGTTCTTCTTCTTTTGAATATGCCCAAAATCCGTCTTTCAGATAATTATGCTCAATAGTGGAATGAGATTGAATTGACGCAAAACCGCAGTGATGATTAGTAAAAAACAATCCTTCTGCTGACACTATCTCTCCTGTACAAAAGTGACGGAATGGAGTTCCTTCATTTCCTAAACCAACTACAGCATCCTTTATACTTCCGTTATTTAAACTATATATGTCTTCAGGAGTAAGTTTGAACCCCATTTTTTTCATTTCTTCATAATTCTTATCCATCATGGATAATAACCACATCCCTTCGTCAGCACGAAGATTGAAACTGAAAATCAGATTTATTGCAAATAAAATTGAAATGATTTTTTTCATAACGATAGTTTTTTGTTTATTCCGAACAAATATAACTCAAATTTCGGCTTATCAAATATTTTTGTGTTAATATGTACTTAAAATTATACTTGTTTTCAATGTGATGATACTGTTTTATGAAAGCATTTTTATGGCCATCACCCAAATAAAATTAGGATTAATGTTAAAATTTTGTAATTTTGACAAACAGTAAAGCAATCCATTCGCTTGACTTAGGATAAAATGATGTTAAGGAATATTAAAAATATTATAAAAATGATTTACAAAAACGTCTGTTTGATAATCCTTTATATTTGTTTCTCGGTTGTTGTAACAGCTCAGATAACAGTGCCAATTACATTAAAGGAGCTGAATGAACATAAAAGGAATCGGGATCTTATTTCCTTTATGAAAATTGATATGTCACAAACATGGCTTTACATGGTTAAAGATAATGTAATTTCATCTAACCGTTTGCTGGTGCAGGAAATCTATTATAACAAATCGGGTTTACCTGAAAAAATTCTTCAATATGATGAAAACCAGAAAGTTCAATCCTTCACGATTGTAAAGTATAATAATAACAACCTGCCTTTTGAGGAAATAAAATTTGCATCCGATTCGGTTCTGATAAGTGGAGTGATGTACAAGTATGATGAAAATGACCTTTTGAACTCACAAATAGACTACAAAACAAATGCGGAAGTCATTGCAGTACAAAACTATAATCGTTCTGCTGACAGTATTTTTGTTTCGGTTCTTGATAAAAATGGTGCTCTGATCTATAAAAACATTATTCTGCTTTCTGACACTACTTGCAACGCTATGATAAAAGGAATGATAAAAAAAGATAAAAATGACACAATTTTTGAAAAAACTGTTTTTGAATATGATGAGTTTCAATCTTTGCGGCATAAATTTATTTATGATAAAAACAATCATGGAACAAGGCGTGTTTTTGTTTATGATGAGCAGGGGGCATTGATTAGAGCAGTTACTTATGGCGATAATGTTAAGGTTTTGTCGGATTCATCATATGAGTACGATGAATATGGAAATGTTACAAGGGTTTTTGATTACGATTCTGAAAACAATACCACTAAGGTTTATTTTATTAAATATCTATCAAAAATTGATTAGATTTCGGAGTAGAGTTTTTATTAACATTTACTGAGCAGAACAACTCTGAAATTGTCAGTGTATTTTTGTACTAATCCAAAGTTTTTACAAATATGATCGAAAGTCTTTAAATGATAAAAACATACGTGAGTCGGATCTTTAATATAATACCATTCTGAAAAAGGTTTTTCATCTTTCCAAAATTCAGTCATTATTGCAAGTATGCCATTTGGCGACAAAACTCTAATAATGTTTTCAATTTCCTTGGCAGGATTAAAAAAATGTTCAAAACATTCGGAAGCAAAAACGATATCATATTTTTTATCAGTATTTAATTCGGGGAAAAAGTATGGGTCGTAATAATCGCATATTGTTCCGTATGAATGTAAAATTTTTGCCAATACAGGATTTGGTCCGCAACCATAATCTAGACATTGAGATCTGGAAGGCATGAGTTGTCTTGCGGGAAGAATAATTTGATTCAAAAAATCAACATATCCTTTATTTTCAATATTGTTATTATGAAAAGTATATCTCTTTTTCTCTTCATCAGGTGGCAAATGGTATTCCTTATCTGCAAAAATTAATTCGCAATTTGTACAAATATTGAATTCCCTTTCTGATGCTGACATTTGTGGTTGAGATATGTTGTTATTACATAATGGGCAATTCATTATAAATATCAATAAAAATACAGTACAAATTTAAGATAGTTTTCCATCAAAAATTGTTTTTTTATTCTTTGGTTTAGATAATATTTTATAGATTTACAAAAATTTAAAATTTATATTTATGAAAAAGATTTTATATTTATTTGTTTTTGCAATCGTTGCAACAAGCGTTTATTCTCAAAGAATTGATGTAAAAGAAACAACCGGACAATTTAGAAGTGGTAACAAAAATTCATTTGTGACAACAGTATATCATAGCGATCTTAAGACAGTTACAAAGGAATTCACGAGTTTGTTAAAGGGTTATAAAGGAAAGGTTTCATCTAAAAAGGGTGAAATTTTTGGAGACGATTTAATGATTACTTCAATCAGCAATAATACTATTGATGTATATGCAATTATTAAAGAGACCAAGGATGGAGATGTAGAAGTTACTGCTGCTTTTGATCTTGGTGGGGCTTGTATTTCATCATCACTAAACAGCGAACAATATGGACGTGCTTCTGATATTATAAGAGAATTTGCTCTGGAATTAACTGAAAAAGGGTATGCAGGATTTTTAAAAGTCGAAGAGAAAAACCTTAAAGATGCCAAAAAAGAATACGAAAAAATGGTTGATCTGAAGAAAGATCTGACAAAGGATAATGAAGACTATAAGAAGAAAATAGAAGACAACGAAAAAGAAATTGATAAACTGACAAAAGATATCGAAGAAAAAGATAAGGTGGTTAAAGAGATGGAAGAATCATATAGTAATCTCAAAAAAGGGTCTTCAAAGATTAAATAAATGGTTCCGGCTAAATGCCGGTTTTTTATTTATTAAGTATTTTTATGATGCTTTTTTACTTATAATTTAATTTGAAACTTATGAAATTTGGTGTAATAATTTTCCCCGGTTCCAACTGTGATCACGACATGGTTTATGCGTTAAAAGATGTTTTACGCCAGGATGTAGTGGAGTTGTGGCATAAACATACCGATTTGCAATTTTGTGATGCAATTGTGGTCCCCGGAGGTTTTTCGTATGGTGATTATTTACGTTCGGGAGCTATTGCAAAGTTTTCGCCAATAATGGAAAAGGTGATTGATTTTGCAAACGAAGGAGGCTTCGTTTTTGGTGTTTGTAATGGATTCCAGATATTATGTGAATCAGGATTATTGCCGGGAGCTTTATTACATAATGATAATCAGAAGTTTATATGTAAAAACCAGTTCATCAAAGCCGAAAATACAGATACGGCAATGACTATGTTCGTTTCCAAAGATAAACCATTAAAGATACCTATTGCTCACGGTGAAGGCAGATATTTTGCTCCAGCTGAAATATTAAAAGAAATGATCCAGAACGAACAGATTATCTGGCGTTATTGTGACGAAAACGGAAATCTTTCAGAGAAAAGTAATCCTAACGGTTCTTTGATGAATATTGCGGGGGTTTGCAATGTCGGTAAAAATGTCTTCGGAATGATGCCTCATCCTGAAAGAGCTGCCGACCCTGAGCTAAGAAATACAGACGGAATAGCTATTCTAAAATCTATTATAGTTCATCTGAGTACTCTCAAAGAAAAGAAGAAAATCAAAAAATAAAAATTATTTAGCTACACCCTTCACACGAACATCCGCAAGTGTCTCTATCACATGACTGAGGATTGTGGTTTGTATATTCAGAGTCTATTACAATATCAAAACCTTTAATCTTCCATGCCTGCAATCCACCGTCAATATTGGCAACCGAAGTATAAGCCTGCCTATTCAACAGGTTTGCTACTTTGGTACTGTTTATACCATCTGATGACAATACTAACAATGTTTTGTCTTTTGGTATTTGACCCAATCTGTCCATAATAACAGACATAGGATGCGAAACAACATTATTGAAATTCAGATATTCCTTTTTGAATTCAACTTCTTCACGTACATCAATTACAATGACCTGATTTTTTCTAATCAGTTCAATTGCTTTATCCGGTTTGATATGTCTTACTCCTGAAAGTTGAAAAATCTGTATCTCAGGATTCTCTGTTGTATCCATATTATTATTTAAGTATTTATTTAGCCGGTTTTTGTAGTATCAGGATGTCCTGAAAATCGACTTTGTCGGTTTTATGACCTGTTTTCCACCATCCCTCAAAAGTTCTAAAGTTTATATAACCTATGTCCTGAGCAGATTTTAAAACGAACTCCTTTTTATAAGCTACATTTGCGTTTTTGACTTTCAGATTATGTAAGCTGTAATTATCAAATTCGTAAGGGAAGAGACTTTGATTGTCGTTTTCTTCAGTCAGGAAAAATGTTGCGTAACAATAACCGCCCGGTCTTAGCACACTATAGATTTGATTCAGGTAATTAATTACTTCCGTTTTTTGCATATGTGTGAAAACCGAAATAAGAATAACAAGATCGAAGTCGTTTTTGTCGTAGGGAAAAACAAATTCGTCAGCAGTCTTATCTGCTATCAGGTTATATAAATCATTTTTCAGCGGATAGCAGGCGAATGAAAAATTTGGAAATTTCTTATAACTTTTTTTACACCAATTTGTCCCGTAATCAATAATGTCAAACCCATTGTATTTACCGTCTTTTGTTAGAAAATAAGCAAAAGGACGTGCAATTCTGCCAATACCACAACCAATATCAAGTACTGAAGAGTTGTTTCTAATTTTTGTGGTTTCTGCAAAATGAGTAAAGAACTTTTCTCCAATTTCTTTAAAATTTCCACTGCCAACAAAGCTTTTTCCTTTTGGCGGAATTAAAGAATCTTTTTTGTTAAAAATGCTATTTAAACAATCTGTCGGCAGATAATAAATTCGTCTGGCAATCCTGCGACCCGATGGAGTTAATATGAAATATAGTTTTCGAAGCATAATTTCTCGAACAACTTTTTTTGCAAATATAGTCTTTATTGAAATATTCGGGTTTAAATATTATAAGTACAAAAAAGAGGGCTTAACCCTCTTAATAGTTTTCAATACTATTAGATATTAATACTCATCTTCATTAAAGAAAAAGTCGTCTTTACTTGGATAATCAGGCCAAATGTCCTCGATACTTTCATAGATGTCGCCTTCATCTTCTATTTCCTGAAGATTTTCAATTACTTCCATCGGGGTTCCTGAACGGATAGCAAAATCTATTAATTCGTCCTTGGTTGCCGGCCATGGGGCGTCTTCCAGTTTTGATGCTAATTCGAGTGTCCAATACATAATATTTTAAGTTTGAGGTTAAACAATTTTAAAATTGGAGTGCGAAATAAATAAAAATTTCTGAATTACAAATCATTATACCATAAAATTTCATCAACATTATACTCTTTTGCGTATTTTCTTCCCATTACAAACAATAAATCTGACAATCTGTTAATAAAAATAATAGTATTTTTGAGTTTATCTTCGGCATCTTCAATTTCAACAATTCTTCTTTCTGCACGTCTGCATACTGTTCTGCATATATTACACCAACTGATTAACTCTGATCCTGCAGGAATTATAAAATTTTTTAAAACCGGTAAGTTTTTGCAAAATAAATCAATTGAATTTTCAACAAATACTATGTCAGATTCTTTTATGTCATTTAATTTAAGTTTTTTTTCTTCCGTTGCGAGAATAGCCCCTATACTAAATAACTTATTTTGTATGAATGCTAACAAATCCTTATCATTTTTGCTGATTTTATAATTAAGTATCATTCCAATAAAAGAATTCAGTTCATCAATTGTTCCATAAGCTTCTATTCTTTTATCATTTTTTTTTACTCGTGTTCCTCCGGCTAAGGATGTTTCTCCCTTATCACCGCTTTTTGTATATATTTTCATTTTGTTAAAATTAAAACAAAAAATAAAATAATCTATTTCCCCATTGCAGGGTTTGTATTAATTACATCAGATTCGATACGCCCGTCTCTTAATCTTATTATTCTTCTGGCATGGCGTGCAATATCTTCTTCATGCGTTACAACCACAATTGTATTTCCTTTTTTATAAATTTCTTCAAACAATGCCATTATTTCAATTGATGTTTTTGTGTCAAGATTCCCGGTTGGCTCGTCTGCCAATATTATTGATGGATTGTTTACCAAAGCTCGTGCAACAGCGACTCGTTGTCTCTGACCTCCGGACAGTTCGTTTGGCTTATGAGCAGACCTGTCTGCCAGACCAACATCTGCAATAACTTTATTGGCACGTTCTATTCGTTGTTTTGTCGGCATCCCTGCATAAACAAGTGGAAGCATAACATTTTCAAAAGCAGTATAACGAGGAAGTAAATTAAAAGTCTGAAAAATAAAACCTATTTCTTTATTGCGGATTGTTGCCAATTCATCATCACTATTGTCACTTACATCAGTATTGTTCAGAATGTATTTCCCGTCAGTTAAACTGTCCAGACAACCGATTATATTCATCAAGGTAGATTTTCCACTTCCCGAAGGACCCATTATTGCAACATATTCGTTTTCTTCAATACTCAGACTTACTTGTTTTAATGCTTCAACAGTTATAGTGCCTATATAATAGTTTTTTACAATATTTTCAAGTTCAATAATCTTTCTCATTAGTAAAAATTTGAAAGCTAAAAATAAGAATTTATCTGCTACAAAATCTATTATTAACAAAATTTATAGTAAAATGTCCCGGAACTGTGTCGTAGCCTGAAATAATTAAGCCTGTGCGATACAAATTCAGGTATGTTTTACTTTTGTCTAATTTTGTTATTTGTTCCCAGGTAGAATACATATCTCTGCTCCAGTTTATATCATCTAAAATTATTATGAATTGTGATTTTGTATAGGATTTTACTATTTGCTGATAATATTTTATCAATATTTCTCCTTTATGATTCCCATCAATAAAAACCAAGTCATATTTGTCTTTTATAAATCCCGAATCTAAAACTGTATCAAAATCATTATTTATAAAATTGATATTATAGATGTTTGCTGTAGATTTTATATTGTTTTTAGCAAAATCACAGGTATGTTCGCAGGCTTCAATTGTGGTTATATTAAGTTGTTTTGAGGCTGATGCAAAACACATTGTGCCTATCCCGACTGAGGTGCCGAGTTCAAGTAATACGGATGATTGGAAATGCTTCACGATTTTATGAAATAACAAACCGTATTTTTCATTTGTTCCGCACACAGAGGCAATTTTAGATATTTTTCTTTCCCTTGTTCTGATTTTTTTTGAACCCGCTCCAAAATCAGTTGTAGTTATTTTTTTATCTGACTTAATAAGACTCTGACGATAATCTTTTGCTATATGGTATGATTCAGGTACTTCCTTGTTGTTTAAAATAGATTTATTTAAATAGTCTGGTAGCTTATTGTTTTGTTTGATTTTGAAAAAATATGAGATATTTCCCGGAATTTTCAAGGCAGTAAATTTTTGGGTAAAAATATAAAATATTTACAGTAGAGTGAAATCACTATATTTTATTATTTTTACAGCATAAGTGTAATTTTTAAGATGAGTTTACTTAAATCGGAGCTGAAATATCTTCCCGGAGTTGGTCCAAAAAGGGCACAACTATTAAAGGATGAGCTGGGGCTGGAAACTTGGGAAGATCTGTTATTTTATTTCCCTTACAGATATATTGACCGAAGTAAATTCTACAAAATAGAGGAACTCAATAAGGAACTCCCATATATTCAGATCAAAGGACAATTCACACATTTTGAACTTAGCTCAATAGGTAGAAGCAGTAAAAAGCTGACAGGTTATTTTACTGATGAAACAGGAGTGGTTGAAATTGTATGGTTTCAGGGGATAAAGTGGATAAAGGATTCAATAAACAGAAATACAGAGTATATAATCTTCGGAAAACCAAAACTCTTTGGGAGCAAAATTAATATTGTTCATCCTGATATCGAAGAGTTTAACAAATGGCAACAGCGATTGGTTGGGAATCTATATCCTCTTTACAATACTACTGAAAAATTAAAGCAGAGTTTTGTAAATTCTAAAACAATTCAAAAGCTATGTGATAATCTGTTCAAACAAATAAACGGGAAAATATCTGAAACATTACCTCATTGGTTTAAAACAAAATACAAATTGAAAGGGCTTGGAGAGGCTTTACTTCAGTTGCATTTTCCGTCTGATATAAAAGAGTTGTCGTCAGCTCAATACAGGATAAAGTTTGAGGAATTGTTTTATATTCAGCTAAGTTTACTGCAAATCAAGAAAAAAAGAAAACAAAATACACAAGGATTTATTTTCGACAGGGAAAAAGATAATCTTGTAAAGGAATGCTTTTTCAAAAAAATTCCTTTTGAACTTACTAATGCTCAGAAGAGAGTATTACAAGAAATTCGAAAGGATTTGGGTAGTGGCAAACAGATGAATAGACTGCTTCAGGGAGATGTTGGATGCGGAAAGACTTTGGTGGCTTTACTTTCGATGTTGATGGCAGTGGATAACGGGTATCAGGCTTGCATAATGGCACCTACCGAAATTTTGGCTCAACAGCATTATAAATCGGTAAGCAAATTCCTTGAAGGATTGAATGTCAATATGGAAATACTTACAGGTTCTACTAAGAAAAAAGACAGAGAAACTATCCATGAAAATCTTAAATCGGGGGAATTGAAAATTTTAATAGGTACTCATGCCCTAATTGAAGACAATGTAGAGTTCAATAATCTGGGTTTGGTAATTATAGATGAACAACATAAATTTGGTGTTGAACAGAGGGCAAAATTATGGAATAAAAACATTAAAGCACCTCATATTCTCGTAATGACCGCAACACCCATACCAAGAACGCTGGCAATGACATTATATGGCGATCTGGACGTTTCGGTTATTGATGAATTGCCACCAGGCAGATCAAAAATTTTAACAAGAGCATTTAAAGATAAAGATGTTTTGAGAGTATTTGGATTTGTAAAAAAACAAATTGAACTCGGCAGGCAGATTTATGTTGTTTTCCCAATGATAAGCGAATCTGAAAAAATGGATTATAAATATTTGGAAGATGGTGTCGAAGGCTTTAGCAGGGCTTTCCCGCCTCCAAAGTATCAGATTTCAGTTGTACATGGTCGCATGAAACCGGCAGATAAAGAGTTCTCAATGAAAATGTTCGTTGATAAAATTACTCAGATAATGATTGCTACAACGGTGATAGAAGTAGGTGTAGATGTCCCGAATGCAAGTGTAATGATAATTGAAAGTGCCGAAAGATTTGGTCTGTCTCAATTGCATCAGTTGAGAGGAAGAGTTGGCAGAGGTTCCGAACAGTCATATTGTATTTTGATGACAGGCGATAAGTTGTCGGAAGATGCCTATGAAAGAATTATGACAATGGTGAACACAAATGATGGATTTGAAATAGCTGAAGCCGATTTACGTTTGCGCGGCCCGGGAGACCTTGAAGGAAAACAGCAAAGTGGATTTAGTTTTAAACTAAAAATGGCTGACTTAAGTCAGGATGGACAATTGTTACAGTATGTTAAAAATATTGCTGAATCAATTCTTGATGAAGACCCCGAGTTGATTTCCGAGAATAACAATTTAATGTTGGCCGAAGTCAAGAAGCTAAACTCAGGAAGAGTTGATCTTGGACAGATAAGTTGAGCGAAAAATGATGAAATTTTAAAGAAAAAGTATGAAGTAATTATTTGATTAAATTTAAAAACCCATAAGACATGAAAAAGATGAATTTACTGATTGCTTTTATAATGATCTGGTCAGGTATATACTGTCAGAATATTGTTCATAGAGAATTCAATTCCAATAATTATCATAATTCTATATTAACCAACGAATTTAAAGTTTTAGATATAAATTTTGATAAGAAATTATTGGCATTTAAACATATTTACCAACCAAGGACCACATATGATGAAGTGGGTGAAATTTATAGCAAAGCTTGTAATTGTAACTACACTGGAATGGAAGATAAGCCCTTGTCAGGTATTGTGATGGGAGTTTATGATCTGTCAACTCAATCGTATCTAAAAAGTTTTGTTATCTATAATGCTGCATATTCACAAGAAGATTGCTACACTTATGAACTATCTATTAAAATGCTAGATTCGGCAAAACAGTTTTTTATTGAGCATGATCTTGATATAACAAAAATGCCAGAACCAATTAGCCTTGATGTACAAGGGGATGAAGATAAAACATTTGTTTTTGAAAATACGAAATTTAAATACACTAACTTTAGGGAAATTGAATGGGAAAATAATATCATGAATACAATATCTGATCTTTGGCTTATGTCCGGAGAAGAAAAAATGATACATCAGATCGTTCAGGATGATAATTATTACATGGTAAGCGGAGGTAGAATAGATTATGTTTCTGCATATAAACAAGGTGATGAGTTTGTTTTCCTAAACTTGTTCTATCATACATCAAGTTTAGCCGGTTTTTCTGATTGTGAAGTTTATCATTTTAGCCCGATATTTAAATTGAGTGATTTTAAATAAATAATCCACATTATTAAAATATTTGGATATGACGACACATATATGACAAAATAAATCATATATTTGTTATGCATAAATTAAATTAATTTCTTATTTATAAAAATGTTAATTTGCAATTTTAGAAATATATTGTTAAAAATGATAGGTCATTGAAATTTATTTTTATTAAATTTGTCATATTTAAAAAGGACAATTAATTGACAAAATATTATTATAAATTGAAATATTGTCAATAAAAGCGACATATATATGACAAAATGATTACATTAATATGCAAGATATTAGTAAAAATAGCATAATTGTAAGAACTGAACATGATTTAGTCTATAGCAAGCTTGAGAAGTTTTGCAATAAAAAAAATATCACGATAAACAGGGTGTTTTCGGAAGAAGGGATAAGAGATAGTGTTGCAAATATTTTTGTAATAGATCACCAGTCTCATAAATATAAAAACAAGATATATTTTGACATGTTCAATTCTTTGCCTTACAACAGAGAAAAAATACTGGCAGTTTTTGTCATCGGGAAAAAAATTAAGGGCAAATCGGGGATATTGAAGAAGACATTTTTCGTTGATACAAAAATGATTGAGGAAACCTTAATTGTTAGAATTGATGAGTTGCTAAACAAAAATAACAATGACAGGGAAGAAATTATTATTAGAAAACTTTCCAGAATGGTAGAGATAATAAAGGCAGAAGAAAACGGCAGAAAATTGGACAGAAAAGAGTTTTGCAAAAAGCATCAGATATGTAAAAGAACATTGGAAAGGGATATTAAAATAGTCAAAGCAGTAAAAAATGAAATCAGAAACCTTAACGTCAACGGAATTGATGTTAAAGCCGGAACAGCCGTAAAAGCAAAAAAGCTTTTTAGGATAATTTATTTTTATTTACATATTTTGTTATTCGATGAGGTGATATCTGAACAATTCTGTAAATATTTCGATATTTCGCAACGTACTCTGAGTAGGGATATTTTCTATTTGAACACTGCCTTGGAAGACAGGCAAATAGAAGGGGATAGGGGAGTGTTTAGATAGAAATATAATGGTAAAAGGGTTGATTTATAATTTAGCTTTTTGGTAAACAGATAGTTTTTGAAAATCGAACATAATATTTTTTTAGAGTGAGTTGTGAGAAACAAAGTTAGAGTGATGTTTCGTGCTACCGCACTCACTCTCACTCTGTTTTGCTCCCCCTCTAGGACTTGAACCTAGGACCCTCCCGACTTTGGTCGGGATGCTCTAATCAACGAAGAAATTTAAAAAAAAAAGCCTGAATTTCTTCAGGCTTTCTTGCTCCCCCTCTAGGACTTGAACCTAGGACCCCCTGATTAACAGTCAGGTGCTCTAACCAACTGAGCTAAGGAGGAAAAAAGCGTTGCAAAACTAATATTGTTTTTTATATTTGCAAAATGTTTTTGAAAAAAATTTAAAATGGTAAAAATTATTGCAATGGGGAATGCATTAGTGGATATAATAACTATGCTCCCTGATGATAAAGTTCTTGAAACCCTTGGTTTGCCGAAAGGTAGTATGCAACTTGTTGACCTTGACACTAGTATGAGGGTTCAAAAAATTACTGAAGGCTTCCAAAAAAGTCTTGCAAGTGGTGGTTCTGCTGCAAATACTATTCGTAGTTTAGCAAAATTGGGCATTAGTACAGGATATCTGGGTAAAATCGGTAAAGATGAAATGGGTAGTTTTTTTGCTGATGACATGAAAAAAACAGGTGTATTACCTCGTCTTATTAAAAGCGAAACCCCAACAGGCTGTGCGGTAGCTTTGGTAAGTAAAAATTCGGAAAGAACTTTCGCCACTTATCTTGGTGCTGCTGCTGAAATGACTCCTAGTGATATTTCGGAAGTTACTTTTGCAGGCTATGATATTTTACATATCGAAGGTTATCTTATATTCAATAACGAGCTTATTGAAAAAGCTGTAAGTCTGGCAAAAGACAACGGCTTGAAAGTTTCACTTGATTTGGCGAGTTACAATGTTGTTGAAGCGAATCTGGAATTTCTCAAGTATCTGGTTGAAAAGTATGTTGACATCTTATTTGCTAATGAAGAGGAAGCAAAGGCATTTACAGGAAAGGATCCACTGAAAGCTTTGGATATGATTGCGGGCATCTGCGATATTGCAGTTGTTAAGGTAGGAGAGGGCGGCTCTTATGTAAAAAGAGGAGATGAAATCTATAAGGCAGGTGTGATAAAAGCTAAACCTGTTGATTCTACCGGTG
>DAOOPK010000006.1:0-30483 GCA_035388205.1 Bacteroidales bacterium | reverse complement strand
ACGAACCCCTGAGTTTTTGCCTCGATGACCTAGGAAACTCATATATGATTTTGAATTCGAGAAATGCAAGTTATTATAACGATATGCTTACTGTGATGTTTTTGAATCAAGATAGCCAACTCAGTCCGATGATAAAGGCAAAAAATGATATCAATGTTTATCCTAACCCTGCAAATTCTAAGTTTTTTATTGAAAATCCTTATGAAGAAAGGAAGCAGATTAAAATATATTCAGTTGAAGGTAAATGCGTTTATCAGACAGTTAATAGTGATGAAATTATTTGTATATCTGTCGAAAATTTGCCTGCTGGACTTTATTTTATTGAGTTGAAAAATGGCAATAATTCAAGTAGTGGAAAATTTGTAATTGAAAAGTAAATGGTTGTTCCGGAATTTTTAAAAAAAGATAGTAAAATTGCAATTCTAAGTCCTTCGGGATATAGCAATGCCGAATTTGTTAAAACTGCAGCAGAATACATCTCTAAATTGGGATATATCCCTGAGATTTTTCCTTCCTGTTTGAACAAGCATTTTCAGTTTGGCGGTACTGATGATGAAAGATTAAAAGATATTCAGAATGCATTTGATGCTGATGATATTGATGCTGTTTTATGTGCCAGAGGTGGATATGGCACAATACGCATAATTGATAAAATTGATTTTTCGGGATTTATTAAAAACCCTAAATGGGTAATTGGATTTAGTGATATCACGAATTTGCATCTAGCGATAAATAAGCTTAAAATATGCAGTATTCATGGTCAAATGACCAAAGCTGTGCATGAACAGAAGGACTCTGAAGCAGTAAAGTATATTTTTGATATTCTTGATGGGAGATTACCTGAATATGAGATAGCTGGGCATAATTTAAATAGGGTAGGAGAAGTCGAAGCTGAACTTATTGGTGGAAATCTTTCAATAATTTACAGCTTGCAGGGGACAAAATTCGAGATAGATACGAATGGAAAAATTCTGTTTATCGAAGACCTGAACGAGTATTTATACCACCTCGATAGAATAATGATAAATTTAAAGTTGACAGGAAAACTAAAGAATCTTAAAGCGCTGATAGTAGGACAATTTACCGACATGAAGGACAATGCAAATCCATTTGGCAAAAATGCTTATGAGATAATTAATGAACACGTAGCAGATTACAGCTTCCCGGTCTGTTTTAATTTTCCTGTTGGTCATATTGACAATAACTTACCACTGATAACAGGACATAAATACAAGCTCAAAATAAGCGATACAGTAGAATTGTTGCCGATGAAATTTTGATACATTTTTCAGGAATGATAATCTGATAAGTGACATTATTTTTGATGAAATTTAAAATTTCTTCCTGATTTTGTATAGATAATCGAAAAAATATCGATTATCTGTGCAAAATTAGTTATATTTGCATTGTATAAGTAATTTTTTTATGAATCAATTAAATAATTTTGGAATAATTCCATTCACCAGAGGAGCTTTGACTCAAATGTTGAGAGAGTATAGCTCTCCCAATGATAAAATATCGTCCTGGCTTGAAAATGGTGATATTATTTCTTTGAAAAAAGGATTGTATATTGTTTCGGAGCAATATCGGACAGAGAAACTAAATCTTGAAATTATTGCAAATCAGATTTATGGACCTTCATATGTTTCGTTGGATTCAGCATTGCAATTTTATGGGATTATTCCTGAAAAAGTAAGTGTTGTAACATCCGTTTGCACCAAAAGGTCGAAGAGTTTTGAGAATGAAATAGGGATTTTTAGTTATTACGGTGTGAAAGAACAATATGCTGGAATTGGAGTAGATACAAAAAGCAAGGATGGAAAACATTATTTTTTAATTGCAACACTCGAAAAAGCCTTATGCGATAAAATTATATTCACTAAAAATTTGCAACTAAAGTCTTTAAAAGCAGTACACCGTTTTTTAGAAGATGATTTGAGAACTGATTTTAGCGGAATAGAGAAATTTAATCTTAACATCATAAAACAGTGTGAAGAGTGTGGTATAAAGAGTAAGGAATTGACTTTGCTGGAAAAATATCTTCAAAATATAAAGTAATATGGAAGTATTTAATAAAATGTTGGCTAAGTACAATTTGGCAACAGATGCTGATTTGTATAATGCCACTCGCGAGATAATGCAGGAAATAGCTATGGCAGGCTTATACAGAGGCGGATTCTTTAGTAAAGCAGCCTTTTATGGTGGAACTTGCCTAAGAATATTTCATGGACTTGACAGATTTTCAGAAGATTTAGATTTCTCTTTAATGCAGCCGGATACTGATTTTAAACTTGAACCATATTTTAATTCTATAATTGCTGAATTTGCGGCACTGGGAATTGAAGTAGAGATAATTCAAAAGCAGAAAAGTGGCATCTCAAATATCGAGTCTGCATTTCTAAAACAAACAAAAACAGTTTACTCTTTAAATATACAAAGTCAAAAGAATATTAAAATTAAATTTGAAGTTGACACTAATCCCCCTTTAGGTTTTAATGTTGAAAACAAGTTGCTATTGCAGCCATTTTCATTTTATGTAAACTGTTTTACGCTTCCAGATTTGTATGCTGGCAAAATGCACGCTTTGCTTTTTCGCGCTTGGAAAACTAGGGTTAAAGGGCGTGATTGGTATGACTTCGAATGGTATGTGCGAAATAATGTTGAACTTAATCTTACACATTTTGCAGAAAGAGCTTTTCAGAGTAATCATTTATCCGAAAGAACCATAAGCTCTGTTGATTTTATAAAAATGCTAAAGTCCAAGATCGAAACGGTTGATTTTAAAAATGTCGCCGCAGAAGCTTCTGTTTTTATCAAAAATCCTTCTGAAACTGATATATGGTCAAAAGATTACTTTTTGCAATTATTACCTATGATAAAATTTTGCCGTTAAACGAATAATCTAAATCTCATATATACCATCTCATTGTAAAACTGAATTCAAAAAAACTACATTCTTCAATGAATTTGAGTCTAACATCAGCAAAAAGTATATTTGTAATCCTAATTACTTCACAAACAAAGTTTCAATTCTGCGATTTTCCTGAGCTTTCCAGTCTTCATCTTCATCTTTCCAGACAGGATATTCTTCGCCAAAAGGAATGCTAATAATTCGTTCCTGATCTATGCCTGCCTGAATTAGATTGTCAACAACTGATTTGCATCTTCTTTCGCTCAATTCTAGGTTATACTCTTCAGTATCGCTTTGGTCGGTATGTCCGAATACAACAAGAAATAGTTCCTCGTCTGCTTTCATGATTTCAGCAAGTTTATCAACTTTTTCCTGATACTCATCTTTTAATATGGCTCCGTTAAGGTCAAATAATGCTAAAACTTGTGGAAGTCCAACAGGTGTTTTGTTTTTATACAGATTCGAGCAGGCAGTCCAATATGCAAACTCTCCACCTTCGAGACTGTTGAAATCAACAGGAGTGTTCATGTATAAATTTCGACCTGTAACATTTGCACGACCTGTATTATCGTTGTATTTAAGTCTTACCCCATTTATTTTGGAAACATCTCCGGGTTTAAAACTTATAATATAATAATGTAGATTTAAAAAAGGTAACTCTGTCCATACTGCATTTATATCATCGGCGTTGTTAATATTATAATAGTAACCACCCGAGTAATTTGACATTAGTTCAAGTAGTTTATTATTACATCCCGATCCAAATGAAATTATATTCATTCGCACATTGTTTTTCTCCGAAATTTTTACTACTTCATGAGCGGTTACAGGTAGCGAGTCCAAATATTCGATTGATGAGTTTTCCCAGCCATCAGTAAATATAACTATTTCGCTTGGGATTTCAGAATCCTGAATTGAATACAATCCTCTGCCCATTGCAGCGTACAGAGCAGTACATCCGCCAAAATCTCTTAATCCTGTCTGCTTAAATATTGAGGATAAGATATCCTTATTATTGTTTAGTTCCGTTTGCAATTCTACATTTGAGTCGAATTTTACAATACTTAAAGAATCTATATCCCGCTTATTATTAATAAAAGACAAAACCGATTTTTCAAGGTCTTTTATTGAGCCTTCCATCGAACCGCTATAATCTAAAACAATAGAAATATTTCTTGCAAAGTCATTTTTCTTCGAAATCTCGACTACTTTGAAATCAGATATCTCGGCTGATTTTCCACCGATGTAACTTTCTGTAAGTCCCATAAAATATTTTTTAGCATCTGCTTCACTTATGTTTGGGGGAGCCAAACCATGAACAAAATTGCCGGCTGTATCAACAACCAAAACATATAGTTTTACAAGTTTTGGATATTCGTCCAGATCCACCGCAAAGATTTCATAGTCCAACCTCTGACCATAAGCAATTTGTCCTATGTGTTTCTCGGAAGAAATAAATCGGCGTTTTAACAATTCTACTTTATGTCCTCTTGTGTCAGGAATGCCGTTTAGCCATGCCGTTAATATTACATTTTCTGTCTTTTCGGGTTTGTATCTGTAAACTCCTTTTAAATTTTGTTTTTCAGGTGTACAGGATAATTTTACCGAATCGGCATTTCTAACTTCCCACAACAAACTTACTTCTTCACCCGCAAAAAATCGTGCAGTCCCTGTAAACTCTTTTATTTCACTTTCATATACTGCAATTTTGATTTCTTTTATTTCCCAAATTCCATTTTTACGATATACATGTAATCTAAATGTTTGGGGGTCATACATTGTTATTCTTACATCTCCCGAAGCAGGCATATCGTCTGTTACGCCTTCTATACGGACTTTTTCTGTATTTTTAAATCCCCAACTGATTTTTATTTCTGATCCTTTTGATACTCTATTCGGAAAATTGAGATACTCATAAGCTGTAACTTTAACAATTACCGATGTGGAACTCTGGATTCCATTTTTATTTACTGCGGTAAGTGTTATTGTTGTGTCTTTTTCCGATTGTAGAGGAAGTTTTCCCATTATATCAAATTTGTCGTCAAAACCATCTATCAGAACATAATCGGCATTTTTTACCAACCAGTTAAAGCTTGAGTTTTCTTCGTCGGTAATGGATTGCGGGATATTTAATTTCTCAAATTCAGGATAAAGTACTTCAATAAAGAATTTCTTTTTCTTTTGCTTTCTACCTTTTTCTGCAATAAAATTCAAAGTAATGCTCTGCTCAGGTTTGAAACTCATAGAGCCGTTCAATGGTAAAGCTTTATCGCTTAATTCGTAGCAGAAAAGCTTTTTAGTGTTTTTACAGTTCCAGACAACCGTTACTTCATCTCCTGCCAAAACTGCCGGATTTTTTAGTGTCCTTACTGTTATTTCAGGATCCCCTGCCGCAAATACCGTTGTACTCGCTAAGATTGTAAAAGCAGAAATAAAACTCAAGAAAAATTTATTCATAATTACAAAACTTGATGCTAAAAATATAACAAGTTTTTGTATTAAAAAATTGTAGCGAAAATAAAATTACAGTGATTTATTTTATTCATTATCCTAAAAACTATTATACTGATATTTGGTTTATATTTTTCTAAGTCATACTATTTGCATCGGATTTACTTGTACTTTATAAAAAATTTAAAGATTAGAAAAAATCATCTAAATTATGTAACATTTAAAAGTATTTTACGTAAAATTAAAACGTATCCTGAATTCTGTAAATTTATATATCATGAAAAAGATAATTCTATTAATCTCATTTGTTTTGAGCCTTACTCTATTTGGAATGTCTCAGGACTTTATTTCTTATGATACAGTATGTATTGAAGATAATTCAGAATTAGAGTTTTTAATTTATGTTGAAGGTTATGATGCAGATCAAATAATTACTCCTGAGGAAATTGCATTTATGAAAATATGCGCGAACATGGAGCATTCTTATCTTGGTGATTTTTATATGTATATTAAATGCCCAAATGGACAACAAGCCATTCTACATGAATATTATGATTGTGATGGTGCATATCTTGGCGAACCAAATCAAAGTGATAGTTGCAATCCCGGTGTAGGTTATGATTATTGCTGGACTATGAATGCCTCGGATTTCATGACAGATGTTTGTTATTCAGGTAGCACCGTTCCTTCAGGTATGTATTTGCCTATATATAGTTTTGATAGTCTTATTGGGTGCCCTATGAATGGTAATTGGTCTTTAAGTATTTACGATAATTGCACTGCAAATAACGGTACAATATTTAATTGGAGTATTGATTTTTTAAAACAACCTCATAATAGTGGGATTTTAACAGGTATCGTTTTTTCTGACATAAACGAAAACGACATATACGATCCTGAAGTGGACTATCCTTTGCAAAATGTATTAATAAAAGCCGAACCAGGATCTAATTATGGAATATCGGATGATACAGGACAATATCATATTCTGGTAGATACTGCTGAAGATAATTATATTTTAAGTCCCATATATTATTCAGAGATTTGGAATTTGTCATTGCCGGAAGAAACATTTTATTCTGTGTCTTTTGGAAATGAAGACACAATCTCGGATTTGGATTTTGTTTATATAGCCGATTCTTATTGTCTTGATCTGGAAGTTGACGTGGATCTTTGTGATTATGAATTAGCTCTTTGTAGTTACCCTAAAGCATACGTCAGTTATCAGAACAATGGAACTATTTCGGCGGAAAGCGCCACAATAACAATAGAACTCAATGATTATTTAGACTATATTTTCGGAGGAAATTTAATATCACAGGAAGACAATATGCTGACTTTTGATGTGGGTAATGTCTCGATTGGAGAATCTGGAAATTTTGCTATTTGGTTAGGTACAACATGCGATGAGGCATTTTGGGGAGCAACAGCCTGTGTTACGGCACATATTTATCCCGATGAACCTTGCGGGGAAATTGATCCTGAATGGGACCATTCGAGTATTTCTGTAGAAGGCGAATGTGTAGGAGACAGTCTTGTTTGTTTTACTATTACCAATACCGGAGACCCGGGGGATGGTGATATGCAGGGATATTCAGATTATCGTTTGTATCAGAATAATGTTCTTGTGGAATATGGAACCTTTCAGCTTGATGGTGGAGAAAGCGTAGAAATGTGTTGGCCGGCAACTGGTATGACTTTAAGACTGGAAGCCGATCAGAGACCCGGACACCCAGGAAACAGTCATCCACAGGAAAGTATTGAGCTTTGCGGAAGTCCGGGCAATTCAATAGGTCAGATTTCTGTTGTTCCACCTGATGACGATGATGATTTTATGGAAATAGACTGTAGCCAAATAGTTGCTTCTTATGATCCCAATGAAAAATATGTAATACCTCAGGGTTTGTTCAGTGAGCATTTCATTGATTCAACAACTATGCTTGAATATAAGATATGCTTTCAGAATACAGGTACCGCTCCTGCACAAAAGGTTATTATTGACGATATCCTATCTGAATATCTGAATATAGAAACCTTAAATATGATGAGTGCCAGTCATCCTTATACTCTCGAGATCATTGATGCAAACATCTTACGATGGACATTTGAAAACATTAATCTGCCTGATAGTACTACGAATGAACCAGAAAGTCATGGCTTTGTAAAGTTTAAAATTGAACAACAAGCAGAAAATCAGATATTTACAGAAATCACAAATTCTGCTGCCATTTTCTTTGATTATAATTCAGCTGTATTTACAAATGAAGTGTTTAACACCATCGGAAAAATGGATGAAGTTGTATCGGTTAAGCCTGACATTAATGTAAAACAAAATGTAAATATATTTCCAAATCCAGCCTCAGATTACATAATATTCAAAGTGAATTCTGATATTTACGATGTCGAATTATATGATACATACGGTAGAATTATAAGAAATTTCAAAGGAATAAGTTCCGCTGAATACAAAATTTCGACAAGTTCTATCAGTAATGGAGTGTATTATTATCGTGTTAAAGACAAAACCGGTGTGATTGGTGCAGGAAAGCTGGTGATTGTATATTGATGGTTTACTTTCTGGTTAAAAGTAATATTATACTCTTAGCAATAAGTCTTGTAGTGTCTGTATTTTAATGTAAAATCAGTTTTTTATTTCATCTATAATTCTCTTTGCAAGAGCATCTGCAGTTTTTTTACTAGAACTTTCGGCATAAATGCGAATTATGGGTTCAGTATTAGATTTTCGAAGATGCACCCATTCTTTAGTATCGGGGAATTCAATCTTTACGCCGTCAATTGTATGTAAAGGATTGTTTTTGTATTTATCAGCCATAGCACTTAGTATTTTATCTACATCAATGCCTTGCTCAAGTTGAATTTTATTTTTTGAAATAAAATATTCAGGATAAGATTTGCGAATTCCCGACACTTTTTGTTTCCGTTCTGCCATAAGTGACAAAAACAATGCTATTCCAACCAAAGCATCCCTTCCGTAATGAGATTCAGGATATATTACGCCACCATTACCTTCTCCACCAATTATTGCAGAAACTTCTTTCATTTTTGCTACTACATTTACTTCTCCTACAGCTGCAGAATGATATGATTTTCCATAATTTTCGGTTATATCTCTCAATGCACGAGTGGAAGAAAGATTTGAAACAGTATTGCCAGGTGTTTTTGACAAAATATAATCAGCAACTGCCACCAAAGTATATTCCTCGCCGAACATCGAACCGTCTTCGCATATAATTGCTAATCTGTCCACATCGGGATCTACAACAAATCCAACATCAGCTCCCTGAGATTTAATTGTATCACTTATATCTTTAAGATTTTCGGGTAATGGTTCGGGATTGTGCGGAAAATCACCGTTTGGAGTACAATATAACTCAACTATGTTTTTAACGCCAAGACTTTTTAATAGTTTAGGGATAGCAAAACCTCCAACAGAATTAACACAATCAATTGCAACTTTAAAATCAGCTTCTTTAATAGCTTCTTTATTTACCAATTTTAGTTTCAAAACTGAATTGATATGATTATTTTCATAATTGCGAATTTTAGTGATTTTCCCAATTTCTTCAACCTTACTGAATTCGAAATCCGATTTTTCTGCCAGTTCGAGAATTCTATTGCCATCATCTGCATTAAGAAATTCTCCTTTATTATTTAAAAGTTTTAAGGCATTCCAGTTTTTAGGATTGTGGCTAGCTGTAATAATAATTCCGCCGGCTGCATTTTCGTCTATGACAGCTAATTCGGTAGTCGGTGTAGTTGCAAGACCAATATTTATAACATCAAACCCCATGGAAACAAGTGTTGATACAACTATGTTTTCGACCATTTTGCCTGATGGGCGGGCATCTCTACCTACAACAACTATTTTTGTTTTATGATGGTTTCCATGTAGCCAATGAGCATAAGCTGAAGTATATTTTACAATATCAAACGGACTAAGGTTTTCGCCTGCAATTCCACCTATTGTACCTCTAATTCCGGAAATTGATTTTATTAGTGTCATAAATCTTATTTTTGTGACAAAATTAAAATAATTACTAATATTTTTATTCAATAATGCCCGAGTATGTATTAAAAATGAAATTTTTACTGAAAAAATTTGTCAGATAAGTAATAATATGTATTTTTGCAACCCTGAAAATAATTTCAGGAGCAGAAAATTAAAGTAAAACAATAAAAAAAATAAAGAATGATCATTGTACCGGTAAAAGAAGGCGAAAACATTGACAGAGCGTTAAAACGTTTCAAAAGAAAATTTGAAAAAACAGGAGTTGTCAAAGAATTAAGAAATCGTCAGGCATTTGAAAAGCCATCAATTTCAAAACGTCAGCAGAAACTTCGTGCTATTTACGTTCAGGAACTTCAGCGTAATCAGGAAAATATTTAATTTTTTTCGATTGTTTTGTAACAATTAAATTCAAAATTCGTATTAATTGCATATTTGAAGGTGTGTAAGTTAATATGAATATTGAATCCTTTATTAAATATCTCAAATACGAAAAAAGATATTCAGAACATACAATAAAGTCATACGAAACTGATTTGATGCAGTTTCGTAATTTTGTTTTGTCTGAGTCTGATATAGAGCCGAAAGAAGAAGATTTTTCGACAGACTATCAATTAATCAGAAAGTGGATGATAGATTTAAATAATTCCGGTTGCACATCTGTCACTATCAATCGAAAATTATCAGGTTTGAAATCTTATATTAAGTTTTTAAAAAAAGAAGGACTTGTTTTGCATGACCCATTTGAAAGAATAGTGAGCCCGAAAAACAAAAGCAGACTTCCTGAATTTGTTCAGGAAAATCAAATGAACAAACTTGAAGATGATAAGGAAATTTATAGTAATGACTTTGAAGGATTGCGGGACAAGTTTATTTTAGAGATGTTTTATAATACCGGAATGAGGTTATCTGAACTGATAGAACTTAAACATAATAACATAGATTTATCCGCTTCTAACGTTAAAGTGTTTGGGAAAAGAAAAAAAGAAAGGATTATTCCATTAAATAACTATACCATTAATATATATAATCATTATATAAGTTTAAAAGAAGAAGCAGGATTCAGTGTTGATAAAAATTCATATTTATTCATTACGGATAAAGGCAATAAAATGTATGGTAATTTTGTTTATAGGAAGATAGTACATTATCTCGGACTGGTTACCGGTATTAATAAAAAGTCTCCGCATGTATTGAGGCATACATTTGCGACACATATGCTGAACAATGGAGCAGACTTAAATGTTATTAAAGAGTTGCTGGGACATTCGGGATTGGCAGCGACACAAATATATACACATAATACGTTCGAGAAAATTAAAAATATTTACAAACGAGCTCATCCAAGAGCCTAAAAGAAAGGAAAAGTTATGAACATTAAAATTCAATCAGTGCGTTTTGACGCAGACAAAAAATTAATCAATTATGTTGAATCAAAAGTTGGTAAATTAAATCAGGTTGCTGATGATATTTTGAATGCAGAAGTGATTTTAAGGATAGATAATTCGGATATTAATGAGAATAAAACAGCTGAAATTCGCGTTGACATACCAAACGGGGCTAATATATTCGCAAAAAAACAATCCAAAACATTTGAAGAATCCATTGATTTAGCAACGGGTGCACTACGTCGTCAGCTAAAAAAATTCAAAGAAAGAAACCGCAACTAAAAAAAAATAAAAAAAGTTATATAAAATTTTTGGTTAATAATAAATAATTCATACATTTGCAGTCCTTTTTATAAAGGAAAATTATGTTCTTTAAATGTATGAATTTTTTTATTTTGGCCGATGTAGCTCAGTTGGTAGAGCAGCTGATTTGTAATCAGCCGGTCGGCGGTTCGAGTCCGTCCATCGGCTCAAATTAATATAAGGTCGGGGGGATACCAAAGTGGCCAACTGGAGCAGACTGTAAATCTGTTGTCGTACGACTTCGGAGGTTCGAATCCTTCTCCCCCCACAAGAAATTGCGGGAATAGCTCAGTTGGTAGAGCATCAGCCTTCCAAGCTGAGGGTCGCGAGTTCGAGTCTCGTTTCCCGCTCAAAGGTGCCAATGTAGCTCAGGGGTAGAGCACTTCCTTGGTAAGGAAGAGGTCATGGGTCCAATTCCCATCATTGGCTCGGTTTGTAATAAATGAAGTGAATTTAAATATGTTTAATTATTAATATTAATTTTTTAAGCCATGGCTAAAGAAAAATATGACAGGTCGAAACCGCACGTAAATATTGGTACCATTGGTCACGTTGACCATGGAAAAACCACTTTAACGTCTGCTATTACTATGGTATTAGCAAAAAAAGGATTATCAGCTATTATGAGCTTTGACACTATTGACAATGCTCCTGAAGAAAAAGAAAGAGGTATAACTATCAACACTGCTCACGTTGAGTATCAGACATTAACCCGTCACTATGCTCACGTTGACTGTCCAGGTCACGCTGACTATGTTAAAAATATGGTAACAGGTGCTGCTCAGATGGATGGTGCAATAATTGTTGTTGCAGCAACTGACGGTCCAATGCCACAGACTCGCGAACATATCTTGTTAGCTCGTCAGGTAAACGTTCCAAGAATAGTTGTTTTCTTAAATAAAGTTGACTTGGTTGACGATGAGGAATTGTTAGAGTTAGTTGAAATGGAAGTACGCGAATTGTTAACCTTCTATAAATTTGACGGTGAAAATTGTCCAGTTATTAGAGGTTCTGCTTTGGGTGCACTAAATGGTGAACCTCAGTGGGAAGCTAAAGTAGAAGAGCTTATGGAAGCTGTTGACACTTGGATTCCAATTCCTCCACGTGACAACGAAAAACCTTTCTTAATGCCTGTTGAGGATGTATTCTCAATTACAGGTCGTGGTACCGTTGCTACAGGTCGTATCGAAACAGGTGTAGTTTTAACAGGTAATGAAGTTCACATTATTGGTCTGGGAGCAGAAGCTCGTAAGACAGTTGTTACTGGTGTTGAAATGTTCCGTAAAATCCTCGATAGAGGCGAAGCTGGTGATAATGTTGGTTTGTTGCTTCGTGGTATTGATAAGGAAGAAGTTAAAAGAGGTCAGGTTATTGCTGCTCCGGGTACTATTAAACCGCACATTAAATTTAAAGCAGAAATCTATGTTTTGAAAAAAGAAGAAGGTGGTCGTCATACTCCTTTCCACAATAATTATCGTCCACAATTCTTCCTCAGAACTCTTGATATTACAGGTGAAATTCATCTTCCGGAAGGAGTTCAGATGGTTATGCCAGGTGATAATGTAACAATAAGTGTTGATCTGATTTACCCGGTTGCAATAAATGTTGGTCTGCGCTTTGCTATTCGCGAAGGTGGTAGAACAGTAGGTGCCGGTCAGATAATTGAAGTAATTGAATAATAATATGTAAAATTAGTAAGTGAGATGTTTTTGCATCTTGCTTGCTTTTTTACGGGTGTAGCTCAGTTGGTAGAGCACTGGTCTCCAAAACCAGGTGTCGGGCGTTCGAGTCGCTCCTCCCGTGCAAAGATTTATAGAGATGAGTAAAATTAAAGCATATTTCACAGATACATATAGTGAACTTGTTCATAAAGTAACTTGGCCAAAATGGTCGGAGTTGCAAAGTAGTGCTGTAGTAGTTATGGTTGCTTCCTTAATATTCGCCGTAGTGGTTTTTTTGATGGATTTTACTTTTAAAGAAGTCCTCGAATTAATTTACGGTATTTTTTATTAAACCAAAAATTAGTTGGTTATGTCAGAGATTGAAAAAAAATGGTATGTTGTCAGAGCTCTAAGTGGCAAAGAAAAAAAGGTGAAAGAATATCTTGATGCCGAAATTGCCAAGCTAGGTGTGACTAATCAGATATCTCAGGTATTAATACCAACTGAAAAGGTGTATCAGGTAAGAAAAGGGAAACCGGTACATAAAGAAAGAAATTTCTTTCCAGGTTATATATTGATTTATGCTGCTCTAGACGGTGAAGTAGAGCATATAATCAGAAGTATACCAGGCATTATCGGATTTCTCGGAACCAAAGATGGACAGGCTGTTCCTTTGAGAAACGACGAGGTAGCAAGAATTTTGGGCAAAGTTGATGAACTGTCCGAAAGTGATGAGGAAGTTAATGTGCCGTTTTTCCCAGGAGAAGCTGTCAAAGTTATTGATGGTCCATTCAATGGTTTTAGTGGTGTGGTCGAAGAAGTGTATGATGAAAAGAAAAAGTTGAAGGTTATGGTTAAGATTTTTGGCCGCAAATCTCCGCTTGAACTTAGATTTGTACAAGTCGAGAAAGAGTAATCTTTTATTTAGAAGAAAATTTATGGCAAAGCAAATTAGTGGTTTTATAAAACTACAGGTTAAAGGGGGTGCCGCAAATCCTTCTCCACCGTTAGGGCCGGCTTTAGGTTCAAAAGGTCTTAATATTATGGAGTTCTGCAAACAGTTTAATGGCAGGACTCAGGATCAGTCGGGTAAAGTATTGCCAGTGATTATCACTTATTATAGTGATAAATCATTTGATTTTATTATTAAGACTCCGCCGGTAGCTGTTCAACTTATGGAAATTGCAAAATTGAAGAAAGGTTCTCCAGAACCTAATCGTACAAAAATTGGGTCAATTACTTGGGATCAGGTAAAGTCAATAGCTGAAGCCAAGATGATTGACTTAAATGCATTTACTATTGAATCAGCGATGAGTATGGTTGCTGGCACAGCCAGAAGTATGGGGATTACTATTAGTGGTGTTTCTCCTATTAAAAAATAATTAAAGTACTTTTTGAAATGACAAAAATTAGCAAAAAAAGGAAAGACGCTTTGGCTAAAGTTGAAAAGGGCAAGAAGTACGACCTTCAGGAAGCTTCAAAATTAGTTAAAGATATATCTTATACTAAATTTGATGCATCTATTGATATTGATGTTCGTTTAGGTGTTGATCCTCGTAAAGCCAATCAAATGGTTAGAGGCATTACAACTTTGCCTCATGGTACTGGTAAAACGGTTCGCGTGTTGGTATTGTGCACACCTGATAAGGAACAGGAAGCAAAAGATGCTGGTGCGGATTATGTAGGATTGGATGACTATATTGATAAAATCCAGGCAGGCTGGACAGATGTTGATATTATCATTACAATGCCTATGGTTATGGCAAAGATTGGAAAATTGGGACGTATATTAGGCCCAAGAGGTTTGATGCCAAATCCTAAAACCGGAACAGTTACAATGGAGGTCGGAAAAGCTGTCGAAGATGTAAAAAAGGGTAAGATTGACTTTAAAGTGGACAAATTTGGTATTATTCATGCCGGTATAGGTAAGGTTTCATTTAGTCCTGAAAAAATTGCAGATAATGCAAATGAATTGATGCAGACTATAATAAAACTAAAACCAACAGCCGCTAAAGGTACTTACGTAAAAAGTATTTATCTTTCTAGTACTATGAGTCCAGGTATAGAGATCGATCCAAAATCAATTAATTAGTAATTAGAAATTGCGGGTTATGAAACGAGAAGATAAAAATGCCCTTATCGAAAGCTTACAGTCTACGATTGAACAGTACAGTCACTTTTATTTGGCTGACATATCGGGACTTAATGCTCAGCAAACTTTTGAGCTTAGAAAAAAGTGTTTCGAGAAAGACATTGAACTCATTGTTGTAAAGAATACTTTCTTTAGAAAAGCTTTGGAAAGATCGGGACGCAATTATGAAGAACTATTTCCTGTGTTGAAAGAAAATACATCGGTGTTGTTCTGTAATGTTGCAAGTGTTCCAGGAAAACTTATTAAAGAACTTAATAAGAAGAATGGAAAACCACTTTTCAAAGGTGCGTATGCAGAAGAATCATTTTTTATAGGTGCTCAGCATCTTAATTCTTTAGCAACGCTCAAATCTAAAGACGAACTCATTGCAGATGTTATTGCATTATTGCAGTCTCCAATGAAAACTGTTCTTGGACAACTTGAATCAAGTAAAAATTTGCTGGGAGGTTTGGTAAAAACCTTATCAGAAAGAGATTAGAAATGTAGTATATAACAAGTTAAAATCAATTAAAATGGCAGATCTTAAGAAGTTAGCAGAAGAATTAGTCAACCTTACTGTTAAAGAAGTAAACGAATTGGCAGGAATTCTTAAAGAAGAATACGGTATTGAACCGGCTGCTGCTGCTGTAGCAGTTGCAGGCCCTGTAGCAGGTAATGAAGTTGTTGCTGAAGCTGAAAAAACAGAATTCGATGTAATTCTGAAAACAGCAGGACCTCAGAAACTTCAAATCGTAAAATTAGTTAAAGAATTAACAGGATTAGGACTTAAAGAAGCAAAAGCTTTGGTTGATGAAGCTCCAAAACCAATAAAAGAAGGAGTTACCAAAGATGAAGCAAACGCACTTAAAACTCAATTAGAAGAAGCTGGTGCGGAAGTTGAACTTAAATAAGCAAAATATTTTGCATAATTTATAGGTTTAAAACCCATTTAGGGTTTTAAACCTTTCGTTGTTAATGTTTAGGTTCTTATTTTAATAATTGCACAAATGACTGTTAATACAAAACAAAGAGTAAATTTTTCAACAATCAAAAATCAACTGGAGTATCCTGATTTTCTTGATGTTCAAATAAAATCATTTCAAGAGTTTTGTCAATTGGATTCTACTGCCGAGCAGCGTAAATCCGAAGGATTATTCCAAGTTTTTCAGGAAAATTTTCCAATTACAGATACAAGAAATAATTTTGTACTAGAGTTCTTAGACTATTCGCTCGATCCACCAAGATATAGTATTGAGCAGTGTATAGAAAGAGGTTTAACTTATAGTGTGCCACTTAAGGCCAAATTGAAATTATATTGTACCGATACCGATCATGAAGACTTTGAAACCTCTGTTCAGGATGTTTGGCTTGGTACTGTACCATATATGACTCCTTATGGAACATTTGTAATAAATGGAGCCGAAAGAGTAGTGGTATCACAGTTGCACAGATCTCCTGGAGTTTTCTTCAGTCAGTCTATTCATGCGAACGGGACCAAACTCTATTCTGCAAGGATAATCCCTTTCAAAGGATCATGGATTGAGTTTGCAACAGATATCAATTCTGTTATGTATGCATATATTGACAGAAAGAAAAAGTTACCGGTAACAACTTTATTAAGAGCTATTGGATTCGAGAGTGATAAAGATATTCTTGAAATCTTTGGACTTGCAGATGAATTAAAAGTATCCAAAACAGCATTGAAAAAAGTTGTTGGCCGCAGACTTGCTGCAAGAGTGTTAAAAACATGGATTGAGGATTTTGTTGATGAGGACACGGCTGAAGTTGTTTCTATAGAACGTAACGAAGTTATTATTGACCGTGAAACCATAATTGAAAATCATCATATTGATCAAATTGTTGACTCCGGTACCAAAACTGTTTTATTACATAAAGAGAATCAGAATATATCGGACTTTGCAATTATTTATAATACTTTGCAAAAGGACCCTTGTAATTCTGAAAAAGAAGCTGTGGTTCATATCTACAGACAGTTGAGAAATAGTGAACCACCTGACGAAGCAACAGCACGTGATGTTATTGATAAATTGTTTTTCTCAGATAAAAGATATGATTTAGGTGATGTAGGTCGCTATAGAATAAATCACAAACTGAATCTTAATATCTCTGAAGATATTAAAATTTTGACCAAGGAAGATATAATAGAAATTATTAAATATCTTATTGAGTTAATAAATTCTAAAGCAGATATTGATGATATTGACCATTTAAGTAATCGTAGGGTTCGTACTGTTGGGGAACAATTGGCAAACCAATTTGGTGTTGGGTTGGCTCGTATGGCACGTACAATTCGCGAAAGAATGAATGTCCGCGATAATGAAGTCTTTCATCCTATTGATTTAATTAACTCTAAAACACTATCTTCGGTTATTAATTCTTTTTTTGGGACTAATCAGTTGTCTCAGTTTATGGATCAAATAAACCCTTTAGCTGAGATTACTCATAAGAGAAGATTATCTGCTTTGGGTCCTGGAGGATTGTCGCGTGAAAGAGCAGGGTTCGAGGTTCGTGATGTCCATTATACACATTATGGTAGATTATGTCCTATTGAAACCCCTGAAGGACCAAATATCGGACTTATATCTTCATTGTGCGTTTATGCAAAGATAAGCAAACTTGGGTTTATTGAAACTCCATATAGACTTGTTGCGGATGGCAAAGTCAAATTTAATGATGATGTTCAGTATTTAAGTGCTGAAAATGAAGAATCTATGGTTATCGCACAAGCAAATGCAAAGCTTGATGATGACGGGATTTTTGTTTCTACTAAAGTCAGATCAAGGAATGAGGGTAACTATATTATGACTGAGCCTAGTGAGATAAATCTTATGGATGTGGCTCCTAATCAGATAGCTTCAATTGCTGCTTCATTAATACCTTTCTTGGAACATGACGATGCTAACCGTGCTTTGATGGGATCAAATATGATGAGACAAGCAGTTCCCTTACTTAAACCAGAAGCTCCAATAGTTGGAACAGGTATAGAACATATGTTGGCTAAAGATTCCAGAATACTTTTGGTTGCCGAAGGTAAAGGCATTGTCGAATTCGTTGATGCTGAAAAAATTGTTATAAAATATGATTTAACAGAAGAGGAAAAATTCATCAGTTTTACTGATGATATAAAAACTTACATAATCCCTAAGTTTATTAAAACAAATCAAAATACATGTATAAATCTTAAACCTATAGTAAACAAAGGGGATTTTGTTGAAAAAGGTACTATTCTGACAGAAGGTTATGGTACAGAAAACGGAGAATTGGCATTGGGACGAAATCTGAAAGTTGCATTTATGCCTTGGAAAGGATACAATTTTGAAGATGCAATTGTAATCAATGAACGTTTAGTAAGGGAAGATGTTTTTACATCAATACATGTATCCGATTATCAACTTGAAGTACGTGAAACGAAACGTGGTATGGAAGAACTTACTTCTGACATCCCGAATGTTAGCGAATTGGCAACAAAAGATCTTGATGAAAATGGTATAATTAGAATTGGGGCTTATGTTAAACCTGGCGATATACTTATTGGGAAAATAACTCCAAAAGGAGAAAGTGATCCTTCTCCTGAAGAAAAACTGCTTAGAGCGATCTTTGGAGAGAAAGCCGGTGACGTTAAGGATGCTTCTTTAAAGGCATCTCCATCAACTAACGGTGTTATTATTAACAGAAAGTTGTTTTCCAGAACAGTAAAAGACAAAAAGTGTAAAGCACAGGATAAAATATTACTTGAAAATATTGAATCTAAGCAGCAGGAAGAAGCCGCCAAACTTAAATATGTTCTTATTGAAAAACTTTTTGTTTTGGTAAATGGTAAAACTTCTCAAGGAGTTAAAGATAATTTTAATAATGAAATCATACCAAAGGGTACGAAGTTCACTCAAAAGTTGCTTGCGGATTTGGATTATATAAATATATGTCCGAATAGATGGACAACAGATAAATCGAGGAATGATACTATTGCCAAATTGTTGTTCAATTATATGATAGAATTTAAGCAATTAGAGGGTAGATATCGTCGTAAAAAACTTGATATTACTATTGGTGATGAGTTACCGGCAGGTATAATGCAATTGGCCAAAGTTTATGTTGCCAGCAAACGTACCGTAAAGGTAGGTGATAAACTTGCCGGACGGCATGGTAACAAAGGGATCTTGGCAAAAATAGTTCGTCAGGAAGATATGCCTTTCCTTGAAGATGGTACTCCAGTTGATATAGTTCTAAATCCACTAGGTGTGCCTTCGCGTATGAACCTAGGACAGATTTATGAAACTGTTTTAGGTTGGGCAGGCCAAGTATTAGGGTGCAATTTTGCTACTCCTATTTTTGATGGGGCTAGTCTTGAACAAATAAACGAATATACTGACAAAGCAGGTATCCCTCAATACGGGAAAACATACCTCTATGATGGTGGTACAGGAAGACGTTTTGATCAGCCTGCAACGGTTGGAGTAATCTATATGCTTAAACTGGGTCACATGGTTGAAGATAAAATGCACGCACGTTCAATTGGACCATATTCGCTTATTACACAGCAGCCATTGGGCGGTAAAGCACAATTTGGAGGACAACGTTTCGGAGAAATGGAAGTCTGGGCTCTCGAAGCTTTTGGTGCTGCTAATATTTTGCAGGAAATTCTGACAGTAAAATCTGATGATGTTATGGGACGTGCTAAGACATACGAAAGTATTGTTAAAGGAGAGCAAATGCCTGAGCCCGGAATCCCCGAATCTCTGAATGTACTGTTACATGAATTGAGAGGTTTGTGCCTGAGAGTAGATCTTGATTAAATAACAAAATTAAATAGCTTATAATATGGCTTTTAGAAAAGACAATAAAGTTAAGTCGAATTTTTCAAAGATTACTATAAGTTTGGCTTCTCCCGAAGAAATTCAAGAGATGTCAAGCGGTGAAGTAACCAAACCGGAAACAATAAATTATCGTACATATAAACCTGAAAGAGATGGTTTATTTTGCGAAAGGATTTTTGGCCCTGTCAAAGATTATGAATGTCATTGCGGAAAATACAAGCGAATAAGATATAAGGGTATTGTCTGTGATAGATGTGGGGTAGAGGTTACTGAGAAAAAAGTAAGAAGGGAAAGGACAGGACATATTAAACTCGAAGTCCCTGTAGCTCATATCTGGTATTTTAAAACTTTACCTAACAAAATAGGATATCTGTTGGGTTTACCAGGGAAAAAGCTTGATGCAATTATATATTATGAAAGATATATTGTAATTCAACCTGGGGTTAAAGCTATTGAAGGTGTCCAGGAACAAGATTTTTTAACAGAGGATGAATATCTCGAAATTTTAGATACTCTTCCACGTGAAAACCAGTTGCTTGAAGATAGCGACCCAAATAAATTTATTGCTAAGATGGGTGCCGAGGCGATTTATGATATGCTTAAAAGAATTGATCTTGATAAATTATCGTATGATTTAAGAGATAAAGCAAGTAAGGAAACATCTCAGCAACGTAAAAGTGAGGCTTTGAAAAGATTAAGTGTTGTCGAATCTTTCAGATTATCACAGAATAAGAACAAACCTGAATGGATGATTGTTAAAATTGTTCCTGTTATTCCTCCTGAGCTTCGTCCTCTTGTACCACTTGATGGAGGACGTTTTGCTACATCCGACCTGAATGATCTTTACAGAAGAGTTATAATAAGAAATAACCGTCTGAAGAGACTTCTTGAGATTAAAGCTCCTGAAGTTATCTTAAGAAACGAGAAACGTATGCTGCAGGAAGCCGTTGATTCGCTATTTGATAATTCCAGAAAATCAAATGCTGTTAAAACGGATGCAAACAGACCATTAAAATCTTTGAGCGACAGTTTAAAGGGTAAACAAGGTCGTTTCCGTCAGAATTTGCTTGGTAAACGTGTTGACTTTTCAGCTCGTTCAGTCATCGTTGTTGGTCCGGAATTGAAAATGCATGAGTGTGGTATTCCAAAAGATATGGCTGCTGAGTTGTATAAACCGTTTATTATCAGAAAATTAACTGAAAGAGGGATTGTAAAAACAGTAAAATCAGCCAAGAAAATAGTTGAAAGAAAAGACCCTGTTATTTGGGATATTCTTGAAAACGTAATGAAAGGACATCCTGTACTTCTAAACCGTGCTCCTACTTTGCACCGTTTGGGTATTCAGGCATTTCAACCAAAATTGATTGAGGGGAAAGCAATACAATTGCATCCTTTAGTATGTACTGCGTTTAACGCTGACTTTGACGGTGACCAGATGGCTGTCCATCTTCCACTGGGTAATGCCGCTATTCTTGAAGCTCAGATATTAATGCTTGCATCACACAACATCTTGAATCCTGCTAACGGTGCACCTATTACAGTTCCTTCTCAGGATATGGTTCTAGGGTTGTACTATATGACAAAACTACGTACTGGAGTAAAGGGAGAAGGGAAAGTTTATTATTCACCGGAGGAAGTTGTCATTGCACATAATGAAGAAAAACTTAATCTGCATGCTAAAATTAAAGTAAGAACTGAGGACCTGAATGAAAATGGTGAGATTGTAACTAAAATGATCGAAACTACAGCAGGTAGAGTTCTGTTTAATAAGATTGTCCCTCGTGAATATGGATATATTAATGAGCTTTTAACGAAAAAATCTCTGAGAGATATTATAGGGAATATGGTCAATAAGTGCGGAACTGCAGTTACTGCTGCATTTCTTGATGATATAAAAGATTTGGGTTATTTTAATGCATTTATTGGTGGGTTGTCATTTAATCTTGATAATGTTATTATTCCTGAGGAGAAGAAAGAGTTAATTGAAGAAGGATATGAAGAAGTTGATGAAATAAACTTCAATTATGTCAACGGCTTTATTACTGATAACGAGAGATACAATCAAGTGATTGATGTTTGGACAAATGTTAATGCCAAACTTAGTATCCAGGTAATGAAAAAACTTTCGACAGATAATCAGGGATTTAATGCCGTTTACATGATGCTTGATTCCGGTGCGAGAGGGTCTAAAGAACAGATTAGTCAGTTATGCGGGATGAGAGGTCTTATGGCAAAACCACAAAAGTCGGGTGTTGCAACAAGTGAGATTATTGAGAATCCTATTTTGGCAAATTTTAAAGAAGGATTGTCAATTCTTGAATATTTTATATCAACTCACGGTGCTCGTAAAGGTTTGGCTGATACAGCACTTAAAACTGCAGATGCCGGATATCTTACAAGACGTCTGGTTGACGTAGCTCAAGATGTTGTAATTACGGAGGAAGATTGTGGTACATTAAGAGGGTTAATTGCTACAGATCTTAAGAAAAACGATGAAGAAGTCATAGAATCACTTTATGAACGTATTTTGGGTCGTACAAGTGTACACGACATCTATCATCCTCAGACAGAAGAACTTATTGTTGCAGCAGGAGAAGAAATAACTGAAAGAATCGCAAAGATTATCGAAGATTCACCAATTGACAAGGTTGAAATTCGTTCTGTATTGACTTGCGAATCTAGAAAAGGTGTTTGTGCAAAATGTTATGGTAGAAATCTAGCAACAAGACAAATGGTTCAAAAAGGTGAAGCAGTTGGTGTTATTGCTGCACAATCCATTGGAGAACCTGGTACACAGCTTACCCTTCGTACTTTCCATATGGGTGGTGTCGCAGGGAATATCGCTGCAGAATCTTCAATTACTGCTAAATATGATGGAATTCTTGAAATAGATGAGTTAAGAACTGTTTCTTACAAAGAGTCAAAAGGGAAAATTGTTGATGTGGTCGTTACACGTATGGCTGAATTGAAGATATTAGATGCAAAAACTAAAATAGCTTTGGTAAATAAATCATTACCATATGGATCGAAGCTATTCTTTAAAGATGGCGATACTGTTAAAAAGGGAGATAAAATTTGTGAATGGGATTTGTACAATGTCGTTATTGTTAGTGAATTTGCAGGCAAACTTATGTTTGAAGATGTAATAGAAGGAATTAATTACAAAGAAGAAATTGTTCCCCAAACTGGAAAACCGGAAAAAGTGATTATTGAAACAAAAGATAAAACTAAAGTTCCGGTAGCAAATATCTTGAGTAAGAGCAAAGAGATATTGGCTTCTTACAATTTACCTGTCGGAGCTCGTTTAATGAAGAATGAAAAAGATGAGATAATAGCGGGTGAGGTTTTGATAAAAATGCCGAGAATTGTTGGTAAAGGAGGTGATATAACTGGTGGATTACCTCGTGTAACAGAGTTGTTCGAAGCTCGTAATCCTTCTAATCCTGCAGTCGTTTCCGAAATTGATGGTGAAGTAACATATGGCAAGATAAAAAGAGGGAATAGGGAAATTGAGATTAAATCAAAAGAAGGAGATACTAAGAAGTATTTGGTGCCACTTTCCAAACAGATTTTGGTACAACCGAATGATTATATCAAGGCAGGAACAGCTCTTATTGATGGAGCAATTACTCCAAGTGATATACTCGCAATTAAAGGTCCTACCGAAGTACAGGAATATCTTGTCAATGAGGTTCAGGATGTTTATCGTTTGCAAGGTGTAAAAATCAACGACAAGCACTTTGAAGTAATAGTTCGCCAAATGATGAGAAAAGTAGTAGTAGAAGAACCTGGCGATACACAATTCCTTGAAAAGCAAATTGTTGATAAATGGGATTTTAGAGAAGAAAATGATAGAGTTTTTGATAAGAAAGTTGTCGTAGATGCAGGTGATTCTACAAACTTCTTACCAGGACAGATGATTTCGTATCGTAGATTAAGAGACGAAAATTCTATGTTGAAACGTAAAGATATGAAGCTAGTTGAAGTAAGAGACGCTTTACCAGCAACTTCAAGTCAGATATTGCAAGGTATTACAAGAGCAGCTCTTCAAACTAACAGTTTTATGTCTGCTGCATCATTCCAGGAAACCACAAAGGTTCTTAACGAAGCAGCAATCAGAGCAAAAGTTGATGGTCTGGAAGGTTTAAAAGAAAATGTTATTGTTGGACATTTGATTCCAGCCGGGACAGGACAGCCTGAATTTAAAAATATAAGAGTTGCTCCAAAAGAAGTTATGGAAAAACTGAATATCAGTGAAGAAGTAGAAACAGAAGTAAAATAAGAATAGTATGGATGAAAAAAACAAGCAAAATCAGATAAACATTGAACTGAACGAAGAAGTAGGTCAGGGTATTTATGCGAATCTTGCAGTAATTACCCACTCATCTTCTGAATTCGTTCTGGATTTTGTAAGAATTATGCCCGGATTACCAAAAGCAAAGGTTCAATCGAGAATAATTCTAACTCCTGAACATGCTAAAAGATTATTTGGGGCATTACAGGATAATATTGCAAAGTTTGAATCCATAAATGGAGCAATAAAGAACTCTCCAAATAAACCGGGAAACCCAATACCAATGAATTTTGGAGGACCTACAGCACAGGCTTAGATTTTTATTGATAGTTAAACATGGTAAAAAGGAGGAAATCTTTATAATGGTTTTCTTCTTTTTATTTTTTTTTGTAAATTTGTATTATGGTGAAAAGGTTTTTAATATTAATACTGATAGTGTTCTGTTTAATGTTGCAGTCCTGCTTTAAAGTTGAACCATTTTCTCCAGTACCTTCAATTGAATTCATGGATTTTAATCTTGTTGACACTACTGATCTTTTAGGGAATAGAGTGCTTAACGGAACTTTACACTTCTATTTCGTTGACGGTGATGGAGATATTGGTTTTGATACTACCAGTCCGCGACAAAATACTATTTTCCTCGAAAAGTTTAAAATCGCTAATGGAATTGAAAGTAAAATAGATCTTTTAGTACCACTGAGTTATTTCGTCCCAAAGTTTTCTAATTCTTCAAATAACCGAACCTTAAAAGGTGAAATGATAATTAATGATCTGAATGAGAATTTTCCTCTTGAATATGACACTATAGTTTATAAGTTCTATATTGTTGACAGGGAAGGAAATACAAGCAATATTGAAAGTACAGGATATATAAGTCTTAAGTAAACCCCCCGGTTTTACTCTTTGGCAAATTTCAAAAAATATTCTTTATTAAAATCTTCATCGATGGAGTTATAGAGTTTAATAACGAGGTCAGTTTTTAACCTTATCTTAGGATATCTATCATAAACTTCCCAAAATTTTGGATGGGGGCAAAACAAGTTTTCGGCAATACTGTTCAAATCGTTCTCAATACCTGACATTGCATATTGATATAGAAATCCCATCACATGATAATCTTCGTTAAAATCCAAACCGGCCTCATTATCAGAAATCTCTTTTACTCCTCCTTCACCATAAACAAAATCGCTGTCATTTATACATTCCCATTTAGAATTGAAAAAAAAGCTTGCATAGTTCCTGTATAATATACTTGAAAACTCATGATGAAATAACTGCTCAATATAGAAGTCGCTGTATCCCTCATCTACGCCTTGATTACTAAGATATACTACATCATTTGAATTGGTGCCTCCATATTCCACATCATAAAACTTTAAGTAACTTAGGACATATATTTTTTTAAGGTTATCGTTTAGAAGCTGAATAGGATATTTTACCAGAGCTTGCTGGACAAGGTTGCCACTACGTCTTCGTTCTGAGAGTTCAAGTGATCCGGCTTCTCCATTAATGTCATTTTCTCTCCACGATTCAGGAAACATTTCCTCTTCTGTAACAAATATAATCTCAATACCTGATCTTAAATCTGTTATTCCATGCTGGGCTAATGAATAAAAATTTAGTATTAAAAATGTTAGTGCAATAGTTATTATTTTCATAGGATATATTTTGTTTATAAGTTACAATTCCATTCCAGATAGAACTGATCCAGAAATTCTTTCATAAAATTGTGTCTTTTGATTGCTATATTTTTTGCTGTTTCAGTATTCATTTTGTCTTTTAGAAGTAACAATTTTTCATAAAAGTGATTTATTGTTGGAGATTCACTGTTTTTATATTGTTCACTAGAGATATTATTCGAAACCGAGATATTCGGGTCGTAGAAAAGTCGTTTTTTATATCCGCCGTAACTGAAAGCTCTGGCAATTCCAATAGCTCCTAATGCATCAAGTCTGTCAGCATCCTGTACGATTTTAAACTCGATCGTATTGATCTGTTCAGGAAAGTTATTTTTTCTAAAAGATATGTTGTTAATAATATCAATTGTGCTGTGTATATATTTTGTATCCAAATGGTTTGATTCTAGGAAATTAAAAGCTTTTTCAGAACCAATGTTTTCGTTACCGTTATTAAATTTAGCATCTGCTATATCGTGGAGCAAGGAAGCAATTTCAATTATAAATCTATCTCCGCCTTCTATTTCTGAGATTTTTAGTGCGGTATTTCTAACTCGTTGAGCGTGCCACCAATCGTGACCGGATTCTGCAAGTTTTAATTCTTTTTGAACAAAATCTTCGGTATTTTCTTTAATACGTTGTTTATAATCCATGATAGTTTATTTGTAAAACAAATTTAATAAATAAAAATTTATCTTAACTTAGCAGTAAATAATTTTATAATGATTGATGCGGCAACAGTAGAGCGTATAATTGATACAGCACAGATTGTGGATGTTATTCAGGACTTTGTATCACTTAAACGCAGAGGAGCGAATTATTTAGGACTGTGTCCGTTTCATAACGAAAAGACGCCATCTTTTACAGTCAGCCCCTCTAAAGGTATTTTTAAGTGCTTCGGATGCGGAAAGGGAGGGAATGCCGTGAATTTTATTATGGAACATGAACATCTAACTTATCCTGAGGCTCTTAAGTATCTTGCCAGGAAGTATGGCATTGAAATAGAGGAAAAAGTTCTTAGTGAAGAAGATAAACAATTGAGCAGTGAGAGGGAGAGCCTAACAATTATAAATGAATTTGCATCAAAATATTTTATAAACTCATTATTAAATACTGAAGAAGGTATAGCAATTGGCTTGAGTTATTTCGAAGAAAGAGGTTTTAGTAAAAAAATAATAGATGAGTTTAAACTGGGATATAGTCCGGAAAAACGTGACTCATTTACTGATAATGCTTTAAAAAATGGATACAAAAAGGAGTTCCTTGGAAAAAGCGGCTTGAGTATTTTTAAAGAAAACTTTCAAGCAGACAGATTTGCCGGTCGTGTCATGTTTCCAATATTTTCCATTTCTGGTCAGATAATTGGTTTTGGGGGCAGGGTTTTAAAAACAGATGGTAAGATTGCTAAATACTTAAATTCTCCAGAATCATTGGTGTATAACAAAAGTAAAGTACTTTACGGATTATTTCAAGCCAAACAGGAAATAATTAAAAAGCAAAAGTGTTATCTGGTCGAAGGATATACTGATGTAATTTCATTATTTATGTCAGAAATCAGAAATGTAGTAGCTTCTTCAGGGACTTCTCTTACTGAAGATCAGATCAGAATGATTCACCGATTCACGGATGATGTAACAATTCTTTATGATGGCGATGCTGCAGGAATTAAAGCTTCATTGAGAGGTATTGACATGATTTTGGAACAAGGGCTTAATGTTCGTATCGTATTATTTCCTGATGGAGAGGATCCCGATTCGTATTCTAAAAAGTATGGCAGTGCAAAGACAATTGATTATATTAATTCAAGTGAGCAGGATTTTATTTCTTTCAAAACCAGACTTCTGAATGAAGAGGCAAAAAGTGATCCGATAAAAAGGTCAGCACTTATTTCTGATATTGTCAAGTCAATATCAATAATTGATGATAATATTAAACAATCTGTCTATATTCAGGAGTGTAGTAAAATCCTGGAAATTAATGAAAGCATCCTATATTCTGAAGTAGTTAAAATACGAAGGAAGAGGATAGAAGAAGTTCAAAAGCAACAAAATCAGAGCATTCCGACACATACAACTAAGATTATTCCTGCTGTTCCAGGTTTTATTGATAAAGTTTATTACGAAGCTCAGGAACATGAAATAATAAGAATTCTTTTATTGTACGGTAATTATACTATTGAATCTATTGATAATGAAACAAATAAGAATTATCAAATTAGTGTCGCAGAATATATTATCGCACAACTAAGAAATGATCAGATGGAGATGAAGAATGTAATTAATCAGAAGATATTTTTGCTCACGGAAGGTTTAATTAAGGATGGGCAAAAAATTGAAACTAATTTTTTTATTAAAAACCCCGATCCTGATATCAGTAAACTTTCTGCTAATTTGTGTTCAACGAAACACCAGTTGAGCCCTATCTGGGAAAAGAGGGGAGCTCCACTTCTTAAAGAAGAAAAAAAACTGCCTGAAATTCTCGAAGATGTCATTATTAAATATAAGTTGAAAATCATAAGTGATGGCAAAAAGGGACTTAATGAAAGGTTGAAATCTGCCAAGAAAGATAATAATCAAGAATTAATTGATAAGATATTGGAAGAAATAAAAGAAAGCAACAGATTGATTAAAATTTTATCTAATATTCAGGGCAGAGTAATCTTATAGTTTTTTGCAAGGATCAAAGCTTTACCTTTTAATAGTAACATGCCCTTTTATTGGTTCACTGCCATCATTCAGGTCAATAGTGTACCAATATGTATCACTTGATAATAAGGTTCCGGCATAATGACCATTCCACCCATAGTCAGTTGCATACAAGATGTCAAGTTTTTTTCCAAATCTGTCATAAATAAATACCTCAGCCTGAGGATATTGGTACAATCCGGAAATAATCCAGACATCATTATACCCATCTCCGTTTGGAGTAAAGAAAGATGGTATGATTAGTATCTGATCGAGAAATACTTCGGTAGTTACAATACAGTAATTATCATCTCTGACCCAAACCGTATAAGTATCAGAGGCAAGACCACCAATCGAGTTAGATTGTTGCCAGGAATCGCCATTAACAGAGTAATCATAAGGTAAAGTACCTCCTGTAACATTTACAGTTATTGTTCCAACCGTTGTTGATGTAGATATGATTTCGGGATATGGAGCATAGGAAATATATAAAGATGAGGTTTCAGTACAACCATGTATATCTGTAACAGACAGACTGTAATAACCAGGTTCACTGACATTAATATATTCTGTAGTATCTCCGTTATTCCATTGATATATTGCATAATCATTTGCGGGAGTAAGTATGTGAATATCTCCTTCACATAACGTAGTATCATGACCAATAAAAGGATCAGGAATTACATAATTATGGATAAAAACAGAACCGGAAAATGTACATTGATTATTATCTGTAACAGTAATTATATATTGTCCGTGTTGAAGATCATCTAATACTAATGAAGTTGAATCTCCAGTTGACCATATAAAGTCATAAGGTGCAGTACCTCCTGTAATTGTTGCATCAATACTACCCAAACTATCCGGAGTGCAAAGTACATCTGTTGGGTTGAAATCAACACTTATCTGATCAGGTTGATATAAATAATATTCAGAAGAACCTGTACAACCCCAATCATCAGTTACAGTCAGAATGTAATTTCCGGAAACGAGTTCATCAATAATCTTGATAGTTTCGCCATTTGACCATAGAAATTCAATAGGATCGTCTCCATTTGGAGAATCAGCAGATAATACCCCATCATTGTATCCATAACACGTAATTACATTCTCTTGTGTAATAATAACTGCAATATCTCCTTCCATGTCAACATGGGCTGTTATTGTCGCAGAACATCCTGCAACGTCCCAGACAGCTACATTGTAATCACCTGCCAACAGATTGTACAAATAATCTTCATGACTTCCATCAGACCATTCATAAGTATAACCCCCGTTACCTCCGGTAACAATGGCAGTTAAAGAACCTAAAGAATTTCCACATACTAATGGCGTACTGGTATAATTCAGAATTAGCTCATCAGGTTGCGAAATCGTTACAACGTCAGTAATTGTACATGAATTAGAATCAGTTACTGTTACAATATATTCTCCTGCAGGTATGTTTTGCAGATCGGATGTCGTACTCTGGTCAGGATCATTCCATAAATAATTATAGCCATCCGGTGTTGTTGTCCCTCCGGTAACTGTAACAGAAACACTGCCGTTTTCTTCACCATAACAAATGACATTCTCAAAAGTATGACCTATTGCCAATGCTTCCGGTTCTGTAATTTCAATACTTGTAGTTGTTACACACCAATTCAGATCAGTAATAGTAACATTCCAAATTCCAGCTGGCAACTGTGTAGCAGATTCAACTGTTGTATTTGAAGGGTCATCCCATTGATATGAATACTCAGGAGTCCCTCCGTTTACTGAAACACTTGCGCTTCCATCTTCTAATCCGTTACAACTTACATGATTATTAATTGTCGCAGAAGCAACTAATTCATCAGGTTGGGTCAGATTTATTCCTGCGAAAGCCTGACAATTATGATCGTCTGTTACAGTAATAGAATAATATGCAGAGGAAAGATTAACAATATCAGGCGTAGTTTGATAACCTGTATTTTCACTCCATACAAATGTATAAGGAGTTGTCCCTCCCAAAACTTCTGTATTTAATGAACCGTCAGACATCCCATAACAACTTATAGCTTGTCCATTATAATCTGAACTAATAATAATATTTACCTGAAGTAACTCAGGTTCGGTGAGGCTTACAGTTTGTTGATGAGTA
>DAOOPK010000005.1:0-32127 GCA_035388205.1 Bacteroidales bacterium | reverse complement strand
ATAATTGTAAAAGCATTCGCTTTTTTATTTATCTTTGCATTGGCTCGAATCTGAAGCGCGTTGAAATCCGCCACAGTACCAAGCCGCAAAACGTTAGCATTTTTTTAACATACTATATGTAATTTGCGTTGTGGTTTTGTTTATCTTTGCACTGTACTGAAATTTTTATGCTATGAAAAAAACAAGTATTAAATCATTGTTAAGTGTATTGACAGTTTTGGCAATTGTTTCGTGTGTAATATTTTCATCTTGTAAAAAATGGGTGTATGATGATGAATTGAATGATATACAGTTTAAAAAGTATCGCTATGCAATCAGTGATAATGATACTGTAAGTGTCATCGGATATATTGAAGAAAATAAAGTTATAAACGAGATCCCATGTGCTTCCGGATGGGTGCATTTTACTGCCGACATGAAACTTAAATTATTTTGCTTATCGGAAACCATCGAAATAAATAATGTCTTACTCCCTGCCGGAAGCTGGATTGTAAGTAATTATTCGGATGAGAACCTTATTGTTGTTTTTCCCGAAGATACTCTTATCGGTTCGTTTCCGGTAAAAGGAGGTGGTGGCTCCAAAGGAGTGCAGACTTCATTTTATGATAACGGAAATATTAAAAGCTTTTTCCCATATCAAAAATTTGAATATCAGGGAAAAGAATATAAGAAAAGCATATTCAATTCAATTAATCTTGATGAGAATGGTAATGTTGTGGAATAGGTGATTTTTTCACATTTCACAATCTACAAAACTCATATCCCAAATCTGAATAATGTTTTAAACAATTCTCCAGAGCCGGCAACATGCGGGGAGTGGCTTTCAGAGTGTCGTGGAAAACTATTAGCGAGCCATTACGAACATATTTCAGAATGATTTTATCAATTTCATCAGTTGTTAAATCCTCTCTGTAATCATATGTCATTACATCCCAAAAAACTATTTTATATTTTCTTTTCAGCAACATGTAATGACAGGGTAATATTTTCCCGTAAGGAGGTCTGAAAAATTTCGCTTCCGACACCGGTGATTTTCGTAATACATCTAAAAACCAATTTTTACATGACACCTTAAATATCTTAAGATGTGAATAAGAATGATTGCCCAAACTATGTCCGTTTTGCTTTATTTTCTCAATTATTTCAGGAAACTTTTCTGCATTTTCCCCTATACAGAAAAAGCTTGATTTCGCATTGTACTTGTCTAATAATGCCAGAACTTTTTCAGTTATTACAGGCGTTGGACCATCATCAAATGTTAAATACAATTGCAGTGACGAGGTTTTTATCCTATAGATACCATTTTTATAGACTTTCGGATAACGGACAATTTTTGTTATGTAATTCATTCTAAACGTCAATCTGTAATAATGCTTTTATTGTACAGATTTAATCCACGATTATAAATATCTTCAATCTGCTTAATAAACTCCCTATGTTTATACTCTTTTGCCAAGATATATAGTTCTTCTATTGTTTTCATTGCTCTTTGCTGATACAATTTTAAGGATTGTGATTTTTGCACAGGGAATTTACTGTAAAACTCCAATTCTGCAATTGCATTTTCGGCTGTTATCAGAGCAATCACTGCTGCCTCTGCATTTTTATTTATGCGATAATATCCATGAACAATACCTACAGTATAATAATCAAATGGTATTAGATCGTTCGAAATAAGTTTTACACATTCATCAAGCATTTGTTGAGATTGCTTTATCGCTCCTGCAAAATACAAACCGCGGGCAAGTCTTGAATAATGATTCCTAAGATTTATCAGACTGTTTCTTGTGTTTTCGTCATAATAAATGTCAGAATCCCGCAGATTACCCCAATTAAACTTTTGTGTAAAATTCACATACATAGTATAAGAATTTACATTTACAGGATCATCAACCGAAATATCTGTTTCGACAGGTATAAGACGATAAACCAATCCTTCAAGGTAAAGATATTTCTCCAATCCCAGATAATTGCTGCTATTCATCATCGAACTGAAATATATCGGTTTTTTCCACATGTTCGCCCTTATAATTTCTAATACCATCAAATCACTCTTAGTCAGACTTTCTTTGTCTATCTGCCAGTTCATATAGTCCACAATAATATCTTCCTGCAACTGGACTTCACCGAAAGCATTAATCACTTCGTTTTTATTTATAGGCAACATCAATTTACGCGCAGGAAAATAATCTATCGGATAATCATATAACTTCGTGTTTATTTTTGTTGCTGTGTCTTCAGAAAAAACAAAATTTAAGCTTTGATTTAAAGGGATAGGATAATTCATTTGTTTTTCGAGAAAACTGTTTAATAATTTTACAAGCTCCTGAGCTTCGTCATAAGAAAATCCAAAAGCATCACATTGAGCAGTATCCTGAAGGCTAAAAACTATACTGCAAAAATCTCTGAAAGGTGGGCTTGCCCCATGAGGCTGAATAAACTGATAATAATTTACAAAATTTGAATATTCTGCCGGTCGTGTTTTGTCGAGACCTGATTTCTTTAAAAGTTCCGAAAATTTATCAAAAATAAAAGCATAGTCCTCATTAATCTCATTTATATTGTAATAATAAATGTCTTCGACAAATGCATAAGGATTTTCTTTTATCATTAATAACTCCCTTTGCCCTGAAATGTATTTTGATTTTGGAACGCTAATGCTTATTCCCGATGCTCTTATTGTGGAACGTTGAATCTGATCAATATACCAATCTGTATTTAAAAAACTAAGATTCACAATTCTCACATCCTCTCTTATATGTTCACACTCCTGCAAATACCACAAAGGGAATGTTTCATTATCTCCCGAAACAAATAAAATCGCATGTTTTTCACAACTATTCAACATATTATAAGCGAAATGCCACGCAAAATCATTTTTGTATCTGTTATTATCACTAAAATTCCTTACAAGGAACTGAAAAGGTACAGCCATAATACATACAAAAGCTGTAGCACTAACTGCATATTTATGTCTGAGAAATTTTGTAATTATACTGTAAAGTCCAACTACTCCCAAACCTATCCAAAGCGAAAAAGCATAAAAAGAACCAATATAGGAATAGTCCCTCTCGCGTGCCTGATATGGATTTTGATTTAGATAAAATGCAATTGCCAGACCTGTGAAAACAAAAATCAGAGATATTATAAATAAGTATTTCTTATCTGTTTTAAACTGAAAATAAATACCTATTAAACCGAGTATTAATGGAAGAAAATAATAGTAATTCCTTGCTTTGTTGTTTTCGAGATGAGGAGGGTAGTCTTTTGTTTGAGATAGCCTTATTTTATCAATAAATCCTATTCCACTTGCCCAATTCCCATTAACCGGACCTCCATGAGATTGTAAATCGTTTTGTCGTCCCACAAAATTCCACATAAAATATCTAATGTACATTTGCGAAAACTGATATCTGAACATAAATCCAATATTACTGGCAAATGATGGTACGGAATTCTCTTTGTTGTGACTCCACTCCTGATATGCGGCTACATGTTCGGGTTGGTTACTCCACATTCGGGGAAGAATTCGCTTATCAATACTTTCAAAATTTGCTTCAGGTTTATGAGCTACAATACTGTATTTACCATTTATTGTGTCATATACCGGATCTCCCTGAACATAAGGCTGGCGGTTATCATATCTGCTGTTGTATTGTTGCCCGTACCATAAAGGCCGATTACCGTACTGCTCACGATTAAGATACGAAATGAAATTAAAGATGGTCTCCGGATTATTCTGATCAAGTGGAATATTTGATGCAGATCTGATCAAAACAATAGTATATGTAGAATATCCTGTTAGGAATACTGCGAAACCAGTAATAATAAGATTTAAAATTCTCTTCTTTTTTATCCCCGAAATGTAAATTCCAGCTATGAGTAATAAAATTATAAGAGCTGCAAAAACAAATAGCCCTGTATTATACGGCGTATTCAGGTCATTAACAAAAAACCATTCTATTACTGATGCCAGTACGGGTAATCCCGAAATACACAGTTGTACAAATCCTAAGAGCAACAGAGATATTACAAGTGTCTTAAAAAAACCTTTATATGTAAATGTAAATTTATATTTATCGAAATAGTAAATAAAAACCATTGCAGGAATTATCAGGATATTAAGTAAGTGCACTGCTGTTGATATTCCCATGATAAGTGCTGCCAGCAAAGTCCATTTGTCTTTATCGGTTTGTTCAGCTTGAGTTAATTTCAACATTATCCAAACCGACATAGAAGTAAAAAATACAGAAACCGAATACACTTCTGCCTCAGTTGCCGAAGCCCAAAATGTTATTGAAAATGCCAGAGACAATGACCCGGTAAGGGCTGCAAAATAACTTAAATTGTTTTTTTGTGTTTTATTATGAAACCATGAATTGTTTTTTGCAGAGTTTATAATTCTTAAACTTAAAATCTGAATGCTTTTATAAGTAAATAATACTGCAAATGCAGATGCCACAGCAGACAAGAGATTTACTGCAAACGCAGTATTATGAACATCAAAGGCAAACATTGAAAACATTCTGCCCAATAATAAATAAAACGGAGCTCCCGGAGGATGACTTGTCTGTAAACCGTCTGCACAGACAATAAGTTCCCCGCAATCCCAAAAATTCACTGTTCTTGACAATGTAATGATATAAATAAGCAAACTGAAAACAAAAACTCCTGCCTCGAGCAATCTGTCAGTTGTTATTTTTAATTTCATTATAATGTTTAATGTTTGAAAATTTTACTAAAAATCTTCTGCTAAATTAGTCATATAATTTAACCTGAAAACATTCTACTGATAAAATATTGTTATAATTTTATGGACTTTATAACGAATTTGTCTCTATGGCACAAATTTTAATCTTATGAATATGGAAAAAGCCTTGACTGTTTTACTCATAACAATTATTACGGGAACTATTCATGCACAAAATCATAATACAAAGTTTGATTCCCTGATAAAACAATGTGCTTCGATAAATTCCGGAAATTATAGATGCAATGCATATCTGGAATTAGCAAATTATTTACAAACACTTGAAACCGAAAAAGCTATAGAGATAATGAAAGATTATGCTAATACTTATCAGTTCGAGGATCAGATTATCATTTTAACGAGAATGTTGTTCGTATCTAAAAATAATTCAGTATTAAGAAGACCTTATCTGGGTGCTGCATTTTTCTTTTGTGGGACTGACTATGATGATTGGATAACAGAACCGATAGAAATAATCAAAGGTATTCCCTTTTTAATTATTGGAGGATACAGCCTTGGAGGACTCCCTGAATCCTCAATAAAATATCTGGAATATTGTATTGAAAATGGAAAATGGACTGAAAACATTTATTCCACTAAATCTGAAACAGAATTAAAAGAGGCATTGGATATATTTTTGAATGATAATCGGTGGAATAACAAATTAACAGAAGCCAATAGAACATTTTTTGAAAAACAGATAAAAGAATAATGAAATGAGCCTCATCGTATTTTTGATTTACTAATTCTTTCATACAATTTTTTTAAATATTTTGTTTTGCATATTTGGTTTAATAAAAAAATATTACTTTTGCAGTCCTAAAGTTCTTTGTCCGATGGTGTAATGGTAGCACTACAGATTCTGGTTCTGTCTGTCTGGGTTCGAGTCCTAGTCGGACAACAAATATTGACTTGTGGTGTAATGGCAACACGTAAGACGTTGAGTCTTAAGTTCTTGGTTCGAATCCTTGCAAGTCAACAATTAAAACCGCTCTATTTGGGGCGGTTTTTTTATAAATTTAATCTACCTCTTAATTATTATCTTTCTCTCATCAAATTTAATAACCGCTAAATTCTTCCCATTATTATCAGTCGTTTAAAAAAAATATGTAATTTTGAACTTAGCATTTATATTTATAATGTACGAGCATATCTAACTGTATGAAATATCCTATTTTGCTGACATTATTATTGTCGGCGGGTTTATCCTCATATTCTCAAACCCTTACTCTACCGGAGCGACAGGAGTCCGCTCTTAATGGTTCTCAATTCGTCGAACTGGTAACAAATTATTCACTCACTGACAGAGAAAATGAAATATATTATCAGGTTATGAGTGGAAATGTGCCTGACTTTCAGCGTAATCTTATTCCTGTAAGCTTTTCCGAAACAATCAACACTGTTAATTATACTGTAACTTATTATGTTCTTCCCGATTATCTTGCAATTGGCTGCGATACGAATTATTTTCTTTGTCCGATGTCCCCGTTGATGGCTCAACTTATTTGTAATTCTACAGATTGCACAATGCCGACCCGAAAGATGGTTAATCAGATATGGAATGCCTCAACCGTTAAACTTGCTCCCTCAACAATTTCGCCAAGTCCCGAAATGATTACTATACCTGTAATGAACACCCACAACATAACTGTATGGGGGCAACGAAGTGCTGTTCTCGAAACTCACCCTTTAGGTGAACTTGTTGGTGGAGATAAGAAAGATGTCGTCATTTCAAATATTATATATGGAAATCCTTCTCCGGGAAGAGTTGTAATTTATGGATGGCATCAACTTAACGGAACCCCGATTCAGCCTTTGTATGCCGGTCACGAAGAAACTTACGCCGATTACAGTCATGGAATACGACTTGTGCAAAATACCATAACTATAAATGATGAACCTAATACTATTACTTCAGTATTACAATCAGCAGACTTGTATTCCTTATTCAGCGACGAGAACATTATCAGTGTACCATGGTATCCTTCTGCCGAAGAACCAGCAATACCTACGCCTCAAAGCATTGCCGTAACGAGAGAGACGCCTACTTCTTTAAGGCTTCATATTTCAGAAAATCCCTTAGTTAATTCATATTATGTTCAACTTAGTGACGATGGGATTACTTTTTCTGAAACAATTACGCTATCACCTGACAACACTGTGATAGAGGAACTGGAACCTGATTATCTTTATTTTCTACGCATTGCTGCCGTTGGAATGTCCTCCGTTTCTGACTGGTCAGAAGTACTTGGTGCTGTTACTTCGACTGACATACCAAACATTCTGATAGTGAATGGTTTTGACAGAGCAAGTACAGGAAATACTTATAATTTTATAAGACAACATGGCAATGCAATTATTGATAATGGCTACGATTTTAATTCTGCAACAAATGAAGCAGTATTAAACGAACTGATTACCCTGCAAAACTATCAGGCAGTTGATTACATTTTAGGCAACGAAAGCACGGTAAACGAGACATTCAGTTCCGTTGAACAAAACATTATTGAAACATACCTGCAGAACGGAGGCAGGCTGTTTGTGTCAGGGGCTGAGATAGCATGGGATTTAGACCACATGGGTTCGGAAGATGACAAAGCTTTTTATAACCAATTTCTTAAAGCTGAATATGTTTATGATGCTCCAAATAATCAGAGCAGTACATATTATTCATGTGAGCATGTTCCCGGAAGTATTTTTGATGAACTTTCAACAATGACTTATGATAATGGTTCAAATGGTACTTATAATGTTTCGTATCCTGATGTTATCGGTGGTATAAACGGAGGAGCTGAAAATCTGTTATACAGTGGTTTGACATCAAATTATGCCGGAGTTAGTTTTGAAGGTCTTTTCCCTGACGGAACAAATGAAGGGAAATTGGTAAATCTTGGTTTTCCATTCGAAACAATTTATCCTGAATCATCGCGAAATTTGTTGATGGAAGAGATTCTGAATTTCTTTTTCCCAATCGGACCAACTGAAATGCCCTTGGTAAATTCGCCAGAAGTTTATTGTCAGTATGATGATGCCGAAGCCTTGGCTGCAGTCGGTGAAAACCTTTTGTGGTATTCCGAAGCTGTGGGGGGAACAGGAAGCCCTTCTGCAATAATCCCTGATACAGATATGCCAGGTACTTTTTCATATTTTGTTTCACAGACAATTAATGATATCGAAAGTGATCGCGCAGAAATAGTTGTGGAAATAAAGCCAAGGCCTGCCACACCAACACTTACACACATTGGCACTCAATTAATTTCGAGTTTTTCGGGGGTTAATATCTGGTACCATAACGAAGAGGAGATTTTAGAAACAAATTATCAATACTATCAACCGGACGATAGCGGTTATTTTTTTGTGAAAGCCATGGAAAATGAATGTTATTCAGATTTTTCAGACAGTTTGGTAATTGAAATTCCTTTGTTTACAGCTAGTGCTATAAATCTTCATGCGGGGGCATTTCCTGAACCAATTTCAGATACTTGTTTTCAATCATTTTCTTTCAGTTTCGAAGATGAAAATATGAATTATAACCACGATTTTTCCAATTTCTTTCAAAATGATTTCTCTATAAATTCAAATTTGTTTGAAACAGGATCTTCTCCGAAAAACCCTTATCTGAATGATGTTTTTGGCTATAATGCACTTATGACAGACACCGTAAATAACTATACCAAAAATAATTTTTCATCAATCAGAATTAAAGTGCGTTGTGTCGAATGTAATAATGGAGAGTTTAGTATATATTTCTATCATAAACTTGATTGCGACTCACTTAATGACGGAGGACTTGTTCAATATTCAACTAATGACGGAACCACATGGGACAATATAATAAATTGTTCGTTTTGTAATCTGATAAATTTTTATGACACAAATGACTCCATAACAAGTATGGACGATGTTGGTTTCAATAAATCTGTTTCGGACTGGGAAATGAGCGGAATTTTACTCAACAGCCAAGAAAACGCATCTGAAATTGATTTTCGTTTTGTTTTCAGCTCTGATTCGTCAGATAATGCAAAATTAGGATGGTCTATTGACAACTTTTCTGTTGGTAGTTCTACTGTAATGGTTCCCGAAAATATTACTACAAATGAGATTGAATTATTTCCAAATCCTATTACAGATATATCCGTATCGTATTTAAAAGACCCTGTTGATATTATCAATTCTATAGCAATATATGATATTACAGGCAAAACTATTATAACCGAAAAAAACATTTTATGCCGGCAATATCTACTACATAGAAATGACTTTTATCCGGGATTATATATTTATACCATAGAAACTGTAAGTAACAGACATTTATTTGGCAAATTCATAGTAGAATAACTAATCCGGTGTCAATATAAGCTGGGATTCGAATCCTAGTAGGACAGCAATTTTTGATTTGTGGTGTAATGTCAATATGACAGCCTTAGATAATTGGACTAACATATTAAAACATTAGACATACACAATAAATATTGCAAAAATATTCTTGTTTCATCAGTAATGCTAAAAATTTCAAAAAAAAACTTAGCATATTATATTTTATTACTAATTTTGATGTGCGATTGATATTTTTACAGTTGTAATTTACTTGGAGAGTATCAATTCCTAATCGTTATTTTTCTTTTTTATTAATTTAATTTATGAAATTTATGAAATCAAGATTATTCTTTCTAGTGTTTTTCTTCATAATCATTTTTAATATTAGTCATGCAAATGCGCAAACCCTATACTTTTGTGAAGGGGTTGATTATTTAGGAAATCCTACTGGATCAAGTGATGTATTTAATATTGGAGCAGATGGTGGGTATTTTTATTTTCTTGTTAAACTTCAGGAACCTGTTGGTTGTACTAATGTAGATTATATATTATATGATATTAATTTTTATGGAGGTATAACTTATAATACAACAATTGAGCAAGTTGATATTGACCCCAATTGGAGTTTTTTTTGGCAAAAAGTAACTTTTTATAATGCAGGAACATACCAAGTCAGTGTTCGAGATTGTTATGGGGATATTTTAACATCAAGTACTGTTAAAATAAAAATGAAATAATTCAAAAAGACTTTTTTCCCTGATTAAAATTTTAGTTTTGGTATTTTATAAAAAACCTTTATTTTTGCAGCCTTAAAGTTCTTTTGTCCGATGGTGTAATGGTAGCACTTGTGATTTTGGTTCATACAGCCAAGGTTCGAATCCTTGTCGGACAACAAATATTGACCAGTGGTGTAATGGCAACACATAAGGCTCTGAGCCTTGAGATCCCGGTTCGACTCCTCGCAGGTCAACTATAAAGACTGCTTTTTTTAATAGGCAGTCTTTTTTGTTTTTACTCTTGTAAATTGAGATTGGTTAAAATTTTCTTAAAAAACCTTTTTATTTCAATACTTTAACTATAAATAACTACTTTCGTATTATAATTTTTGTTGATGAGAAAATTTGCTATAATATTTTTGTGCATTTGGACATTTTCAAATTCATTTTCCCAAAATGCATGGACACTTGAGCGATGCATTGACCATGCTATCGAGAACAATATTCAGGTAAAAAATCAGGAATTGAACACACAAATCAACGATTATCAATTGCAGCAGTCGAAACTCGGTATTTTGCCGGGTATTAATCTTGGAGCATCAGAAAATTTCAGATTTGGACGTAGCGTTGATCCATATACTTATGAATTTGAAACTGACAATTTTTCTTCTGCTAATTTTCAGGTTTCTTCTTCTGTAACTTTGTTTAGCGGATTAAGACAATATAATTCTGTCAAAAAAGCCGAAATAGACCAAGAAGCCGGATATGTATTATTAGATCAAACAAAAAACAATATTATGCTTGCCGTTGCATCTGCCTATCTTAATGTCTTATATGCAATGGATTTATTAGAAATCGCAATACAGCAAAGGAACATTACCGCTCTTCAGTTAGAAAGAACAAATATTTTGGTTTCTTCCGGAAGTGTCCCGATGCAAAACAAATACGAACTTGAAGCACAATTTGCAAATGAAGAACTCAACATTGTCAATTACGAAAATCAGTTAAATCTGGCTACACTAAATCTTGCTCAACTGATTGAAATAACTGATTTATCTGCATTCACAATTGTCAGACCTGATATAGAAAACATCATAACTGAATCCGGCTTAATGACAGTTGAGGAAATCTACTCAAAAGCTCTGGAAAATATGCCTCAAATCGAATATGCTGGATTAAATTATTTAAGTGCTGAAAAAAATCTTGCCATTTCCAGAGGTGCTTATCTTCCTAATCTTAGCTTAAGTGCTTCGTTTGGCTCAGGATATTCCAGCTCAAGCAAACTTATTGACGGAATAAATATGGGGACTCCATATATAAGCGGATTTGCAACAGACAATGTCGGAAATATTCTTGACGTTTATCAGTATTCTTATGATTATAATTATATCCCCAAACCATTTAATGATCAGGTAAGAGATAATACAAGTACTGCCCTAACTTTTAATCTTAGTATCCCGGTATTCAATGGATTACAAACCAGAACAGGTGTAAATAACAGTAAAATATATCTGGAACAATCCAAATTACAGGTTGAGCAGGCTAAAAAAGATTTGCTTAAAGAAATTCAACAAGCATATTCTGATTCTCAATCAGCAATAAAAAAATATGCAGCCACAGAAAAGGCTTTGATTTCAATGCAACTAAGCTTTGATTATACTCAAAAAAGATACGAAGAAGGACTTATAAATACAACAGATTACAATATCGCAAAGAATAATCTTGCCCGTACTCAGGCAGAATTGATAAGAGCAAAATACGATGTCCTTTTCAAACAAAAGATACTTGATTTCTATATTGGTTTACCGATAAGATTATAGCTTTATAAAATTTAGACAAAAAATGAAAAAGAAATTAAATAAGAAAAAGAAAATAACAAGATGGATAATTATCGGGATTGCTGTTCTGATAGTTTTTATGATAGTTGGGAAAAAAGCCGGTTGGCTTGGTAAAGACAATACATTCGAAATCAGTACTGATCCTGTCTGTAAAAAAACTATAACTGAAATTGTAACGGCAAGCGGAAAAATTCAGCCTGAAACAGAAATTAAGATAAGCCCTGACGTGTCGGGTGAGATAATAGAACTATTGGTAAAAGAAGGAGATGCTGTCAAAAAGGGTGATTATCTTCTTAAAATAAAACCCGACATTTATGAGTCTGCTGTTGAAAGATCTGTGGCAGCAGGAAATTCTGCAAATGCAAATCTGTCGAACAGTCAGGCTCGTCTCGAACAGGTCAAAGCTCAATTTGTTCAAACAGAGCTTTCGTATAACAGAAATAAAAATCTTTACGATCAAGGAGTCATTTCAAAGGCTGAATACGAAAATGCCCTTGCTGCTTATCAAATGGGACAGGCCGATGTAAGAGCTGCCGAAGCAAGTGTAAATGCAGCAAATTATTCTGTTATGAGTGCTTATGCAACAATTAAAGAAGCTAATGAAAATCTGAGTAAAACTTCTGTTTTTGCACCCATGGACGGAACAATTTCTATGCTTAATGTTGAAGCCGGCGAACGAGTTGTTGGAACTGAAATGATGGCTGGTACCGAAATGATGCGTATTGCAAACCTCGAAGTTATGGAAGTCATCGTTGATGTCAATGAAAATGATATTGTCAAAATCAAACTTAATGATAGTGTTGATATTGAAGTGGATGCATATCTGAACAGAAAATTTAAAGGAATTGTTACAGAAATTGCAAATTCTGCTACCTCATCAGGATTATCTGTTGATCAGGTAACTAATTTCAAAGTAAAAATCAGAATTCTGCCGGAATCTTATAAGGATTTGACAGAAGCCGGTAATAAATATCCTTTTCGCCCGGGTATGTCAGCCACTGTTGACATTCACACCAAGACAGTTTATGATGTTCTTGCTGTACCTTTACCCGCTGTCACAACAAGAGCGGATACCACTCAGGCAGGATACAAACAGGAGCCTAAAAACCAAAAAACAGTTACTGTCAGCAACGAAGATATAAATGTATCAGAAAATGAAACTGACGATAAAGTTACTTTGATTGAAGTCGTTTTTGTCTATAAGGACGGCAAAATTGAACAAAGAAAAGTCAAAACCGGCGTTCAGGATTCATATTATATCGAAGTTATTGAAGGACTTAAAGAAGGCGAAGAAGTTGTAACAGCTCCATACAGCCTGGTATCAAAAATCCTGAAAGATGGAGATTCTGTAAAAAAAGTAACTAAGGAAGAACTATTCAAATCTGAAAAATAGCTTTTTCTTTTATATCTCATTTTTAGTATTTTTGCTTTTTATCAGACTTAATGGCAATTATTCTCAATATAGAAACTTCGACCGAAATATGTTCGGTGTCAATCTCTGAAAACGGAAAGTGTAAATTCCTAAAAATTCACAGTCCTCAGCCGAATGATGACGAAAAATATTCACATTCTAAACTACTGCCGGTATTTATTGATGATATTTTAAAAGAAAACGGAATTAAACCGGAACAAATAGATGCTGTAGCTGTAAGTAAGGGACCTGGCTCTTACACAGGACTTAGAATTGGTGTAAGTTCTGCCAAGGGATTTGCTTTTGGAATAAATAAACCGTTAATCTCAATTGACACAATGCTCATAATGGCCAAAATGGCTAAATCAAAGATAAAAAATACATTTGATTTTATTGTACCAATGATAGATGCTCGCAGAATGGAAGTGTTTTGTTCCGTTTTCGACAGAGACCTGAAACAAATAAGCCCTGTAATTGCAAAAATTCTGACATCAGAGTCCTTTAACGAATTAAAGTCTGATAAAGTGTGTTTTTGCGGTAATGGAGCTGAGAAGTCCATAAATTTACTCAAAAATGATAATTTCATTTTTGAACTAAACATAATCCCATCTGCTGAATTGATGTGCGAGTTGTCCGAGAAGAAGTTTATTGCAGAAGAATTTGAAAATATTAGCAGTTTTGAACCGTATTATTTAAAAGATTTTGTAGCAACAACACCTAAAAATAAATTAATATGAGATTTACCAACACTTCTAATCCGGTTTTAACTAACAAAGCTTTCAGTATTCAATCTGATGGCGAAGTTATGACTATTAAAGGAACAGTAAATAAATCTCTTTTACTGTTTTTGATTTTACTTGTTGCTGCAAGCTTTTCGTGGAAACTGGCAGCATCAGGCTCCGAATTATTGACAACATTATTGTGGCCATCTGCTATCCTCGGTTTCATTCTTGCTTTAGTTACAATTTTTGCGAAGAAATACGCAATGTACACGGCACCACTTTATGTTGCAGCTCAAGGTTTTTTCCTGGGAGCAATTTCCATGGTTTATAATTTCATTTATCCGGGTATTATTATTCAAGCGGTATTATTAACAGCCGGAATTCTTGGAGTTATGTTGTTTGCCTATAAAACAGGCGTGATCAAAGCCACACAGAAATTCCGTTCCGGAGTAATTATTGCAACTGGAGGTATCGCTATTGTGTATTTACTCTCTTTCGTGTTAAACATGTTTGGTGTTTCTATGCCATATATCCACGATGGAGGACTAATAGGAATTGGAATAAGTCTTTTTATTGTTATTATAGCCGCACTGAATCTTATACTTGATTTTAGCTTCATTGAGGAAGCTTCGCAGTCAAACTCTCCAAAATATATGGAATGGTATGCAGCTTTTGGTTTAATGGTAACTTTAATTTGGCTTTATCTTGAAGTTTTAAGATTACTTGGCAAAATAAGAAGGTAAACTATGATATATAATTTTAAAAGCGATTATAGTGAAGGAGCACATCCGGATATAATCAAAGCTTTGAGCAATACGAACACCGAACAACTGGAAGGCTATGGCGAGGACAAATATTGTCTTGCAGCTGCAGATAAAATAAGAAAAGAGTTGGATTCTCCCGGTGTTGATGTTCATTTTGTTTCCGGTGGTACACAAGCAAATCTATTATGTATTAGTTCTTTTTTAAAGCCATACGAATCGGTTATTGCAGCACAAACTGCACATATTGAGGTACACGAAGCCGGTGCGATTGAATTTACCGGACATAAAATAAATAAATATCCCGGCTTAATAGGAAAGTTAACCCCTGAACAAATTCAATTTTGTGTTGATTTTCATTACGACGAGCACATGGTAGTTCCACGTTTGGTCTTTATTTCCAATACAACAGAATTAGGAACAGTTTATCGTAAAAAGGAACTCGAAGCGATTTATGAAGTTTGTAAAAAGAACAATCTGCTTCTGTACATAGATGGGGCAAGACTTGGACAAGCAATGAAGTCTTATGTTAGTGACGTTTCTCTTGCCGATATTGCAAAATTTGCTGATGCTTTTTATATCGGAGGCACAAAAAACGGAGCTCTGATAGGTGAAGCCGTCGTGATAACAAACCCGGATATTAAACCCTATTTTCGTTATAATATGAAACAAAAAGGTGCTTTACTGGCAAAGGGTAGAGTTGTTGGAATCCAATTCAATGAACTGTTCAGGAACGGTCTTTATTACAAACTTGCAGAACATGCAAACAATATGGCTATGAATCTCGCAAATGGAATAGAATCAGCAGGTTATAAATTTCTTGCTCCTCCCGAATCAAATCAGATATTCCCTATTTTTCCAAATAAACTTATTGAGAATTTATCTGAAAATTTCGGATTCTATATCTGGTCAAAACACTCCAAAAAAACTTCTGTAGCAAGATTGGTTTGTTCATGGGCGACAAAAGAGGATGCTATAAAAGCATTTCTTAAAAGTATTTGAGAATACACTAGTAAAGACAAGCTACATAGTCATAATGAGGTCCTTCGGCAAGAAATTGCATTTTAAAACCAACTTCTCCGGCAATAGCTTCAACAGTATATTGATCAATAAAAAACCATTTGAATTTTCCTGATTTAAGCTTCTTATATTCTAACTCATAGATTAATTCGCCATAGTACTTTTCTGTTAAAGGAATGCTTAAACTCCCATCCTCTTCCATATACAAATATTGAAGATCAGACGAATCAAAAATAATTTTCCCTCCTGGTTTAAGCAGTGTTCGGATATGATCTAACAAATCAGACAAGTCGGGTAAAGACCCTGCTATTCCAATTCCGTTCATTAACATTAGCACCGAATCAAATGTTTTACCTGTATAATGAAATATGTCGTCACAAACTACATTTTTCAGTCCACGTGATTTCATAACCTCACAGCAACCCGGAGAAATATCAAGAGATGTTACATTATATCCCAATCCTTGTAAATATAAGGAATGAGACCCTGCACATGCTCCCACATCCAGAATTTCTCCTCTCGCCTGCTGCAAGGCTTTTTGTTCGTGTGCGGGCATTTCCGAAAAATCTCTGAATAGATACGATGCCGGCAGATAATCCGTCTCGGCAAGGTCTGATTTTACTGTTATTTTGGCTTTTTTGTCTCCCGAAATATAATCTATACAACACAAACCAAAAATATCTTCGCCTTTAATGCTTTTCATTTTCCTTCAATTAAATTGCGCAATGTCTTAAACGAAGATAATCTTAAAAAGTTGCATAAAAGATCTCCCTGTTATATGCAAAGCTTTATAATTCACTAAACTTTTACTTCATGAAAATTACAGTTGGTATAACTTGCATACTATTCTTAAAAAATCCTTTATATTTGTAAAACTTTTAAAGTTTATGATTAAAACAATAATAAAGTTTTCGAAATGGCTTAAGTTACTGAACCAATCTGTAACAAGTCTTTTTCGTATATGGTTTTTGTCAAAATACTCCAAAGCTTTTCTCCAACAAAAATCAGATACAGATTCAATAATTATTTTAGGAAATGGACCTAGCCTCAAATCAACATTAGAGACAAAAAAGGAAATTCTTCGCGAACACGAATTGATGTGTCTTAATCATTTTGCACTATCTGAATATTACGAAGAATTAAAACCTAAGTATTATGTGGCAATTGCCCACGACTTGTTTCTTGATGATGTAATGCCTCATTTTATTGAAGCTTCAAATAAACTGTTCAATGCAATTGCTGATAAGACAACTTGGGAAATGAAGTATTTTACCACTTTTGAGGCAAAAAAGCATTTAAGATGGCAAAAAATCCTTGAAAGAAATAATAAAATTGAAATAGTATACTTGAATCTCACTCCTATTGAAGGATTTGATAGCTTTTTGTATCGCAAATTTGATACGGCAAAAGGAATGCCAAGACCTCATAATGTTATGATACCGGCAATCTTTACAGCTTTACATCTCGGCTGTAAATATATTTATCTAGTTGGATCAGACCATAACTGGCTGAACGAATTACATGTTGACGAAAACAATCGTGCATTGTTTTATAATGAACATTTTTATGACAAAGAAAAACAGGCTAAACAATTTGATTTCAGCGGAAAATACTATATGAAACTTCATGAAATATTGGGAACAATGAGTTGTGCCTTTGAGAGTTATCATATTTTACAGAGATATGCCAATTATAAGAATAAAGAAATTATTAACTGTACTCCAATATCATATATTGATGCATTCAAACGGGAAAAATTATCAGAAATAAACAAAACAAAATGAAATCATACAAAAAGCCGATAGTAATAGCAGAAATAGGCTGCAATCATAAGGGCGATATTGAAATCGCAAAAGAACTCATACTTTTAGCAAAAACCTGTGGTGCTGATTATGCAAAATTTCAGAAAAGAAATCCAAAAGAACTTCTTACCGAAGAGCAATATTTTGCTCCACATCCAAATGAGATGCATGCCTATGGAAAAACTTACGGTGAGCATAGGGAATTTCTTGAATTTACATCAGACCAACATATTGAATTGAAAGACTTCTGCGAAAGAAACAGAATTGGTTATGCTACTTCAGTATGGGATATGACTTCAGCCAAAGAAATTGTATCATTAAATCCTGATTATATTAAAATCCCGTCGGCATGTAATAACAATTATGAAATGCTTGAATTTCTTATAAAAAACTATAAAGGATATATTCAGATTTCGTTAGGAATGACAACAAAAGCAGAAGAATCAGAAATAATCGGATTGTTCGAAAAACATAATGCAGCAAAAGACAGATTGATTTTATTTTCTTGTACATCGGGATATCCGGTAGCTTTTGAAGATGTCTCAATGCTTGAAATTGACAGGCTAAAGGAGTTGTATGAAAACAAAGTCAAAGAATTCGGATTTAGTGGGCATCATTTGGGAATTGCTGTTGACATTGCAGCTTATACACTAGGTGCAAGATGGATTGAAAGGCATTTTACAAAAGACCGTACCTGGAAAGGAACAGATCATGCTGCGTCACTCGAAGCCCCCGGTATGGCAAAACTTGTTCGCGACCTCAATGCTGCATATAAATCACTCACATATAAACGTTCCGAAATTTTGGAAGTAGAGCAGAAACAACGAGAAAAACTTAAATACAGAAAAAAATGAGTATTACAGCATTTGTACCAGTTCGTAGTGGTAGTAAATCCATTAAAGACAAAAATATAAAAGAATTTTGTGGTAAACCTCTGGTTTATTGGATACTGAATGCACTAGAGAATGCTGCAGAGGTTAACGAAATCGTTATCGCTCTTGATTCGGAAGAATACTCTGCGATAGTTAAAAATTTTAGACTCTCTAAAGTTAAAATATATAAGCGTAAGACTGAAAATGCAGTTGATACAGCATCAACCGAGTCTGTTATGCTGGAATATCTGTCTGTGGCAAAACTGAATAAAGATGATATTTTCATTCTTGCCCAGGCAACCTCTCCGCTGACAAGTTCAGTAGATATTGATTCTGCTATCCGACAATATTTATACTCAGGCAAAGACTCCCTTCTTTCATGTGTCAAAACGAAAAGATTTTTCTGGAATTCAGAAGGAACAAGCATTAATTATGATTATAAAAATCGTCCCCGCCGTCAGAATTTTGAAGGAATGTTTATGGAAAACGGGGCATTTTATATAAATAAAGTTTCAAATATTATCCGAGATAAAAACAGACTTTCAGGAGCAATCGGGATATATGAAATGCCCGAATATACTGCACTTGAACTTGACGAACCTGCTGATTGGAAAATAGGAGAAATACTTCTGCGGGAACATATAAAATCTGTTCGAACATCAATCAAGGATATTAAACTTTTATTATCAGATATTGACGGCGTGCTTACAGACGGCGGAATGTATTATACCGAAATCGGTGATGAAATAAAAAAGTTTTGCACATCAGATGGCATAGGATTTAAGCTTTTGCAAGAAAAAGGAATTAAAGTAGGAATTATCACTAGCGAGGATAGAAAACTAAACAGAGCAAGAGCTAAAAAACTTAAACTCGATTTCGATTTTCATGCTCAATTGAACAAACTGGAAACAGTAGGAAATCTATGCAATAAGTTTAATATAAGCTTGCAAAATGTTGCCTATATCGGTGATGATATCAACGATTTCGAACTTCTTTCGAAAGTTGGGCTACCTGCTTGTCCTGCAAATGCTGCAACTATAATTAAAAATATTCCCGGAATTATTATTCTCGAAAAATCGGGTGGAACCGGAGCTGTTAGGGAGTTTGCCGAAATAATACTGAAAGGGTTGTAAATATTTATAAAACAAAAACTCTCCATTCTCTCATTTTTGATTTACATCCTACTGTTAGTTAAGTTTTCCTATAAATGCATAAGGATCCGCATTTCAAAAACAAAAATGTTCGTAGTATCATCAATAGAATTCAAAATTTAATACCTATTTAATTAAATTAATATTTTTTATATCTTTGAATCTTTAATCAATATGATTTCAGTTTGTTATGCTTAACCAAAACCCTGAACAAATCGCCAGAGATAATATTGACAAGCAATTGGTGGCTTGTGGATGGATTATTCAGAGTGTTAAACAGATAAATTTAAATGCAGGTATTGGTATTGCTGTCAAAGAATATCTTACAGATGTTGGTCCCGCCGATTATGTTTTGTTTGTTGATGGAAAACCTTGTGGAGTTATTGAAGCAAAGCGCGAAGAAGAAGGTCACAGAATTAACGTTCATGAAAAACAAGGCGAAGATTATGCAAATGCAAAACTAAAACATCTCAAAAATGAACCACTGCCTTATGTTTATATAAGTACAGGTGAAATAACAAAATTCACAGCTTTTACTGACCCAAAGCCAAGAGCCATTGAAGTCTTCAGCTTTCACAGACCAGAAACATTAAGAGATTGGTTAAAAAAAGATAAATCCTTACGCACAAGATTACACGATTTGCCGGTTCTGAAAACCGAAGGCTTGCGTGATTGTCAGATTATTGCAATAAATAAGCTTGAAAGTTCTTTCAAAGAGAATCGTCCCAGAGCCTTAATTCAGATGGCAACAGGTTCGGGAAAGACTTTTACAGCTATTACTTTTATTTATCGTTTGCTTAAATATGCAAAAGCAAAACGAGTATTGTTTTTGGTTGATACCAAGAACTTGGGAGAACAAGCCGAACAGGAATTTATGTCCTTTGTTCCTAATGATGACAATAGGAAGTTTACAGAATTGTATGGAGTTCAGCGGTTAAAATCAAGCTATATTGCAAGCGATAGTCAGGTTTGTATTAGTACAATTCAAAGATTGTATGCAATTTTGAAAGGTGCTGATCTGGAAGAAAGCGAAGAAGAGGAAAATCCAAACGAACGCAAATGGCAACCTAAAGAAATTCCTCCAATTGAATATGATCCAAAATTACCAATAGAATTTTTTGATTTTATTGTAATTGACGAGTGTCATCGAAGCATCTACAATCTTTGGAAACAGGTTTTGGAGTATTTTGATGCTTTCGAAATTGGCTTGACAGCAACGCCTGATAAAAGAACAATCGGGTATTTTAACCAAAATCTTGTAAGCGAATATTCGCACGAAATGGCTGTAGCTGATGGTGTTAATGTTGGTTACGATGTTTTTATTATTGAAACGAAAATTACTAAAGAAGGCGGAACTTTGTGGCAGGGCGAGTATATCGAACATCGTGAGCGTTTGAGTAGGAAAAAACGAATGGAATTACAGGACGAAGATGAAATTTATTCTTCAAAGCAGCTTGATAAAGACATTGTTAACCCTAATCAGATTCGGACAATAATAAAAGCATTCAGAGATAATTTGCCGACAATTTTTCCTGACAGATACGATAAAAACGGCATTTTTGAAGTTCCTAAAACTTTGATTTTTGCTAAAACAGACAGTCATGCAAACGATATTATTGACATTGTTAGAGAAGAATTTGGTGAAGAAAACAGATTCTGTCAGAAAATTACTTACAATTCTGATGATCCTAAAAGCATTTTGTCACAATTTCGCAATTCTTATCATCCTAGAATTGCTGTGACAGTTGACATGATAGCAACAGGAACAGACGTTAAACCATTGGAATGTTTGCTTTTTATGCGTGATGTTAAAAGCATCAACTACTTTGAGCAGATGAAAGGTCGAGGAACCCGAACTATAAATCTTGATGATTTGATAAAAGTTTCTCCATCGGCAAAAATAACTAAAGATCATTTTGTAATTGTTGATGCAATCGGAGTAACAAAAAGTCTTAAAACAGACAGTCGTCCTTTAGAGAAGAAACCCGGAGTTCCATTGAAAGACCTTTTGCAGGCAGTTGCTGTTGGAGCACGCGACGAAGAATTATTTACCTCGCTGGCAAACAGACTTACAAGACTCGACAAGCAACTTACTGAAAAAGAAAAGAAGAATTTTGCTGAAAAAGCAAATGGAAAAACAATTGCTCAGGTTGTAAAAGAGCTTCTGAATGCTTTTAATCCAGATTCTCTGGAGGAAATTGAAGAAAATGTACGCAGCGGATTCCGAGGATTTGCTCCTGCTGATATTGAAAAACAAATCAGTTCAGAAACCCAAAAATTACAAAACGAAGCTGCCAGAGTTTTTACCGGTGAGCTAAACGAATATATTGAGAATGTTAGAAAAGCCCACGAGCAGAGGATTGATACAACAAATCCAGATTCTGTTCTTAAACAAGGCTGGCAAAAAGACAGCAACGAAAAAGCACAAGAAATAATCATAGATTTTACTGAGTGGATGCAGCAAAATGCAGAAGAACTAATGGCATTGCAGATTTTTTATAATCAGCAATATCGGCGGCGAGAACTGACGTACACAATGATAAAAGATGTATTGGATAAACTACGTTCCGACAAACCGTTGCTGGCTCCATTGAATGTTTGGCGTGCATACGAAACTCTTGGAGAATCAAACGGTTCGCCAAAATCAGAATTAATTGCACTGGTTTCATTGATTCGTAAAGTTTGTGGACTCGATACCGCTTTAACAGTTTATGATAAAACCGTTGATAAAAACTTTCAAGATTGGGTTTTTAAAAAGCAAGCCGGAGCTACAAAATTTAACGAAGAGCAAATGCAGTGGCTGCGTATGATTAAAGATTATGTTACAAACAGTTTTCACATCGAGAAAGACGATTTTGACCTTAATCCATTCAATGCTCAGGGCGGTTTGGGCAAAATGTGGCAATTGTTCGGAACTGAAACGGATGAGATAATTAATGAGTTGAATGAAATTTTAGTGGCGTAATAAATGCCTTTTTTGTATTTTTGTAAATAAAATATCCTGAATGAGAATACTTGATAAAATATTAGAGAAACTCGAAGCATGTATTAATAATGATGTTTATGTTGCTGTTGAGTCTGAAAAAGTGGAATTGAAACCAACTCCGCCAAATCTAGTAGAAAGTAAAACGGTTCTTGAAAGTATCAATGCTTTTCTTAATACAGAAGGAGGCATCGTTATACTTGGCATACAAGAAGATATTAAAAACAAAAAGTATGTATTTAAAGGATATAAAGAAGATTTCGAACCTAATATAAAGGAATTCTGTAAATCATTTACGGATAAAGATGGAAATATTCTTGATTTAGGAGAGTATCTTAAAAATATTGAGATAAGAGAATTTCTGGATGGAAGAGTTTGTGTAATATATGTTGAACGCTTACCTGACGATCTAAAATATGTTTTTTATAAAGGAGTAGCATATATTAGAAAAATTACAGGAGATGAAATAATTCCTGAGTTAAAAATTATTGCTCATGAGGAATATAAGGAAGAAATTCGAAATAGTAGAGAATTGTTACCTGTTAAAGGAGCTTCTTTGCAAGAACTTGATTTGGAAAAGATAAACGAATACATCCAATTACTTAATCGTGAAGTTAAAGTAGAAACAATAAAACCTGATTTGGAAGCAGCAATTTCTTTTTTAACAAGAAAAAAGTTTATTGTAAGTGATGAAATAACAACTTTGGGAATGCTTGTCTGCGGTCAACATATTAAAGATTTTTTGGGTTGGAGGTGTCAGGTTGACTGTTTTATTGATAGTGAAGTAGATGTGGCTCAAGACAAAAAAACAATAGTAGACAATGTTATTCCACTCATGGAAAGATCTCTGAGTTATGTTTTAAAAAACATTCAAATTGGAGTTACATATACAGCTGGAGGGACCTCAAAACCGGAGTATTCTGAGAAACTTCTTCGAGAAACAATTAACAATGCCTTGGCACATCGCGATTATAGTATTGATAAGTATGTAAATATCAACATTAAGCCAAACCAATCTATCGAAATTCGAAATCCAGGATATTTTAAGAAACAGCTTTTAATCGAAAATAGCAAACATGAAATTCCGATTAGAAGAATAATACCGGACTCTAAGCCTTTAAATCCAAAACTTGCAGATATTTTAAAAATATTTGACAAATGGGAGGGGAAAGCACGTGGAATGAGTAATCTGGTGAACGAATCATTAAACAACAATATTGATTTACCTTATTACCGATTTTACAGTAAAGAAGATCTTGGACTATTTTTACCAAAAGGTAAGTTGGTAGACGAGACATTTGAGGTATTATTAAATAGTTATGATGGGTTTATTGAAAGACTATTGGAGGGTGATGCTGAGTTAAATAGTGAGGAGAAAGCTGTTTTAGCATATTTGTATAAGTCGGAAAAAGCAAATAGCGAGTATAAACATACAATAATGCTTACCCCAGACAATAATCATTTTAATGCAATAGCAAGATTAACAAAAAGAAATCTTATTTACAAGCATCCTGAGAGCCCTGAGTTGTATCCTGTTTACATTGTTAACAGACAGTTTATGAAAGAGGATTATCTTTCTGAGTTAAGAGAAAATTTTGGTTCTGCTTTTGATGCTTTGCCCCAAGAATTTAAAAATGTTTTGACAGAAATTTATAAATACAATAATTATAATAAAAAAGTTACAATAAGTGCAAATCAGACATCTTACAATCTTTATTTGTCAAGAAATAAGGTCGTTACTAATCTGAGAGAGTTGGATGGCTTTAAACGTAAAGTAAGAAATATTTTTAACAAACTAGAAGCTGGAGGTTTTATTTACAAAAAAGATAAAAAGAAATATCAATATTTGATAAATTCGGATTATAAGCTAAAACCTTCTTTGTTTGATTAGTTCATTGTCTTTAGAAATGTTTTTTTAATTTTTAAAGGCACGATTTGAGCACAAATAACAACAAAACAATTTACCTTTTATTTGACTAAATGAGAAAAAACAAAATTCAAATTTGCAAAAATTCATGCCCCGCAAGGCTTTGCTTATTTGACGGTTGTTTGACTGGAATCTAAATTTGTTAACAAATCTTAATGAACAATTTAAACAACATACCTAAACACTGGCAAATAAAAAAACTGGGAGAAGTTTGTGAGGTCCTTGATAATTTGAGAAAACCTATAAACTCAACGGAAAGGAATCAGAGAATTCATGGCAAGAAAGAACTCTATCCTTACTATGGTGCAACTGGACAAGTTGGCTGGATTGACAGTTATTTGACAGATGAAGATTTAGTTTTAATAGGGGAAGATGGAGCTCCTTTTTTGGATAATTATAAAGATAAAGCATATAAAATTAAAGGAAAATCATGGGTTAATAATCATGCACATATTTTAAAACCAAAGCAGAATCAAGTTGCTGATGAATTTATTTTATACTATTTAAATTCGATAAATTATCGTGAATTTGTCAATGGGACGACTCGATTAAAGCTTACTAAAAGCAGTTTAGTTGAAATTCCTGTAATTCTCCCCCCTCTCCCCGAACAACACCTCATAGTTTCCCGCATCGAAGAGCTTTTTAGCGAACTCGAAAACGGCAAAAAACAACTGCAAACCGCTCTGCAACAACTTAAGGTTTATAGACAGAGTTTGCTCAGCATTCTTGTTTCTGGAGAAAATTGTAAAACAATTGAATCTGTTATTGAAAAACTTGACCAAGGATGGAGCCCGAAATGCTTGAACAAAAGTTCTGAGAATGATCAAGAGTGGGCTGTAATTAAAACTAGTGCCATTCAACATGGTCATTTTCTTCCTGATGAAAATAAGGTTTTACCAGAAGATTTGAAGCCGAGAATGCAACATGAATTAATGGTAGGCGATGTTTTAATTACAAGGGCTGGTCCCAGGGTTAGAGTTGGCGTTTGCTGTATGGTGAAATCGACAAGACAACGTCTTATTAATTGTGATAAAGTTTATAGGGTTAAAGTTAATAGGAAAGTTATTACACCTGAATTTTTTGAGTTCATTCTTAATACCCCATTTTATCTTAGGGAGATTGAGAAAATGAAATCTGGAATTAGTGATAGTGGTTTAAACTTAACGCAATTAAAATTTCTAAAGATTGAAATTCCAGTCCCACCAATTGCACAACAACAACTCATTGTTTCCGAGCTCGAAAGCAAACTCACAATATGCGACAAAATAGAGCAAACAATAAACGAGAGTTTGCAGCAGGCAGAAACATTGAGGCAGAGTATTTTGAAGATGGCGTTTGAGGGTAGGTTGGTAAAATATTCTCAAGTATCTGAGTATATAAACAGCATAGAATTAAAGATGGTTGCCGAACCAGAACCAAAATATTAAATTTTACTCTAAATGGAAAGAGGTTTTACAAAAAAAGACAACAAACTTGCAAGAGAGTTAATCTCAGTCGCAGTTGAACGTGAATTCGAAATCGGATTGGGCAAAGCTGGTGAAATAATTTCTCAATGGCAAAATAAAGACATTGCCGTCCGAGATGCTTATTATAAACTTTTTGAACACATAAAGAGTTTCGATAAGCAGATTTCAAAAAGGTATGATGCACTGAAAAATTCGGATTTTCCCTTGGTTATTTCTGTTTTGTTGAATGAGAAAATTATCAGCGAAGAAGAAATCTCGGACTTTTCGGAAGATGCAAAAATTTATATAAAATTGTGGATTCAAAATTTGAAATAACAAAATATGGAAGTTCTAAATCGCAGTGCAATCACCTTGACCTATAAAAAGCCTTTTATTGACTGGAACAATAAACTATTTCCCGAAATGCCGTATGAATTGAACATATTGGGCGAGTCAAAAACATATTTGATTAACCAAATTTTTAATAATGCTGAGCAAGTTCTTAAAAAACATTATAAAGAAATTTTCGAAATTGAACTTGATGGTGTTTGTATTGACGAAGCAGAATGGCCTCAGAATAGAACTTACAAAATGTTTCACGAATGGTTTAGTGTCGAAGTCAGCGACTGGGTTACAGACTTGTCTAAACAAAATTTAATTAGCTAAAAATCATGAGCAACAACACATCCTCAATAGTATCAAAAGTATGGTCATTTTGTAATCCGCTACGCGATGTAGGAGTTGGTTATGGCGATTATTTAGAGCAGTTAACATATTTGCTTTTTCTTAAAATGGCAGACGAGTACAGCAAGCCGCCATACAATCGCAAACTTAATATTCCAAAGGATTACAATTGGGAATGCTTAACTGGCAAAAAAGGAGCCGAATTAGAAGTTCATTATGTAAAAACCTTACTTGAACTAAGTACTCAAAAAGGAATTTTAGGTCAGATTTTTACAAAAAGTCAAAATAAGATTCAGGATCCTGCAATGCTAGCGAAAATCATTGATATGATTGACAGCGAACAATGGCTTGTTATGGGTGCCGATGTAAAAGGCGATATTTATGAAAAACTACTTGAACAAAACGCACAAGACGTAAAAAGCGGCGCTGGTCAGTATTTCACGCCACGTCCTTTGATTCGTGCAATGGTAGAATGTGTGCGTCCACAACCCAAGAAAACCATTGCCGACCCAGCCTGCGGAACTGGAGGGTTTTTCCTTGCAGCCTACGATTATCTTGTTTCTAATAATAAACTCGACAAAGAGCAAAACAAGTTTCTTAAAATGGAAACATTTTATGGAAACGAAATTGTTGCAAGCACACGCCGTTTGGCTCTGATGAACATGTTTTTGCATAATATCGGCGATATCGAAAGCGATAATTTTATTTCGCCCGCCGATGCGTTGATTGCAGCTTCGCCTGTAACTTATGATTACGTTCTTGCAAATCCGCCTTTCGGCAAAAAAAGCTCTCAGACTTTTACCAATGACGAAGGAGAACAGGAAAAAGACGATTTGACATATAATCGTCAGGATTTTTGGGCAACTACAAGTAATAAACAGTTGAATTTTGTTCAGCATATACGTTCTATGTTAAAATCCACCGGACTTGCAGCGGTTGTAGTGCCAGATAATGTTCTGTTTGAGGGTGGAGCTGGCGAAACTGTCAGGACAAAAATTCTGGAAACAACAGATTTGCATACAATTTTGCGTTTGCCAACAGGAATTTTTTATGCACAAGGAGTAAAAGCAAATGTAATTTTCTTCGACAATAAACCAGCGAGCAAAGACCCTTGGACAAAAGAAGTCTGGGTTTACGATTATCGTACAAATATTCATCACACACTAAAGAAAAATCCTCTGAAAATTGAAGATCTAAAAGATTTTATTTCATGCTATAATCCTGAAAATCGTTTCAAGCGAAAAGAAACATTCAATGTAGAAACGAATCCCGATGGTCGCTGGCGCAGATTTACTTACGAAGAAATCATTGCTCGTGACAAAACGTCATTAGACATTACATGGATAAAAGACAAATCACTAGCGGACCTTGATAATATGCCCGATCCTGATGTTATTGCCGCAGAGATTGTTGAGAATCTTGAAGCAGGTTTGGCAAGTTTTAGAGATATTGTCGAGCAACTTTCTATCGATTCTTTTAAATAGTTTTAAAATTTAGAGGTGTAAACTGACAGGATGTTAAATAACTCTATTAGGTATAGTTTATGCAATTTTCTAATGTAGCAGAATCGGCTAATTAACTTGAACGCAAAGCGTTCACCTCTAAATGTCGCATTTGAGAATTTGCGTATATAAAATATTTGAGAGAAGTGGTTAAGCAGAAAAGCTGTTTGAGCGTAGCGAGTTCTTTTCTGTCAGCGAGCGCGAATATTTTTAGCAAATTATCAGCGGCGACAATCGTTTTTTGCTTCCTTTTTTTCGATATAAAAAAAGGAAGTGCCTGTCCGACATGAGGACATTAAATATTTTATCCGATAAATTTGTTGTAGGCATTTATGTAGTTTTAAATATTTTTATAAAAGAGCAAAAAAATCTCAGTTCAGCAGAACAGTGCAAATCAGCAAAATCCTAACAAGGGAACCAATGGTGTTAACAAACAGTACGCACAGGTTCATGGTAATCGTGGAGCGCAATTGAATCCAAACCGGTCAGGTAAAAAAGCTTAAGAAAAATTAAGGCATTCTCGGGAGTGCCTTTTTTAATTAATAAAAATTTGCTTTTCTCCACAATATATTCTATCTTTGTAAAGGCTAAATTAATAGCTAATAAATAATTAAAATAATTATAACAGCTAAAATAATAACTACAATATGATAACAGAGCTTTTAAATTATTATGAAATTTCTGAAAAAATTGCAAGTGATGTGAAAGAACTACGTTTGCGCGAAAATCTTACTCAACAAGCTTTGGCAAAGAAATCTGGAGTGAGTTTGGGATCTCTTAAAAGATTCGAAACTACGTATGAAATTTCGTTAAAGAATCTTATTCAACTTGGACTTACTTTAAGGTCAGTAGAAGGGCTATTAAAATCTTTTGAAAAGGAAGCTCCGCAAAGTATCGATAATATTTTAAGAGAAAAGAAAGCCGTTTATTCATCACGCAAAAGAGGAAGAAAAAATGATTAAAACAGTTGACATATTAAAAGTAAAATACAATGAAATTACTGTTGGACGACTTGTGCTGAACCGTGAAAATCTTGCAGTGTTTGAATATGATATTGATTGGTTGAAATCAGGATTTTCAGTTTCTCCGATTCATTTGCCTTTGACATCAGAGTCTTTTATCGCAAAGCGAAATCCTTTTAATGGTCTTTTTGGAGTATTTAATGACAGTTTGCCCGACGGTTGGGGAAATTTATTATTAGATAGATTACTAAAAGAAAAAGGAATAAATCCGCTTGAATTGTCCGTTTTAGACAGACTTAGCATAGTGGGAAAAAACGGAATGGGTGCTCTGAGTTATGAGCCAGAATCAATGAAACTCGATCCAAGTGTGGATTTTGATCTGGATTTTTTTGCCGCAGAAACAATGAAGATACTCCAGTCTCAAGATTCAGATGCTGTAGAAACTCTTTATAAAGACAATGGTTCATCTGGCGGTGCCAGACCAAAGGTTTTGATTAAGCATGAGAATGAAGAATGGATGGTTAAATTTCGTTCATCTTTTGATCCTGAAAATATCGGAGAAATAGAATATAATACTTCAATTTGGGCAAAAAAATGTGGAATAGAAATGCCAGAAACCAAATTGTTTGAAGGCAAATATTTTGGGGTTAAACTTTTTGACAGGACTGAAAACAAACGAATACATGTTCATACTGCTTCGGGTTTATTGTACGCAGATCACAGACTTCCAGCATTGGATTATGATGATTTGCTGAAGTTGACAAGATATATTACCGGTGATTTATCTGAAGTTGAAAAAATGTTACGATTGATGATTTTCAATATTGTAATTGGGAATAAAGATGACCATGCAAAAAACTTCTCTTTTATTTATAAAAACGATAAGTGGAAATTATCTCCTGCTTATGACCTCACACCAAATTTTGGCTTTAATGGTAATCATTCTACTACTATTCTTGGCAAGGGAAACCCAGACGAAAAAGATATATTCGAGTTAGGAAAACGACATGGTTTTGAAAAGAGATTTATTTCTTCTTTAATTGAAGAATTTCGTTCCATATTAAGAACTTAATTTTAGGCAGTGAGCTATTCGATAATGAATTTTGAAGTTTATTTCTATTAAACTCTATCCGTTAATAACTAATCAATTTCTGTCAAAAATCAGCAGTTACAAATTGTTATTTTCGCAAAAAGAAATTTAAAACTTGAGTAGTCCATTAAAAAAATTAGCCGGTCAAACTGCGGTGTATGGTCTTAGCAGTATTCTAGGTCGTTTGCTGAACTACCTTTTAGTCCCGCTTTATACTCGTTTGTTTGCTCCCGAAGTTTACGGAATTGTTACCGAACTGTACGCCTATGTTACTTTTTTGCTGATTCTGTTGACTTATGGAATGGAAACCGGATTTTTCCGTTTTGCTCAAGATAAAAGTATTCTCGATAAGGTTTATTCATCAATTTTAGTCAGTCTGGCTGCCACATCTACATTATTCATTGTATTTCTGCTGATATTTTTGACTCCTGTAGCAAATTTACTTGATTATCAATCTCATCCTGAATATATTCTCTGGATGGGGCTGATTGTTGCTCTAGATGCATTAATTTCGATTCCGTTTGCAAAACTACGATTACAAAACAAAGCCTGGAAATTTGCGATATTAAAGCTTATCAATATCGGAATTAACATAGGTTTGAATCTGTTTTTCCTTCTACTTTGCCCGAAACTAGCTGTATCTAATCCTGATTCTGCTCTCCTCGCAATATATTCTCCAACAGTAGGCGTTGGTTATGTCTTTATTGCAAATCTTATTGCAAATATTTTAACTCTTTTGATGCTTTTACCCGAAATTTTAAATATAAAATTTAGTTTCGACAAAGCATTACTAAAGAAAATTTTGATTTATGCGATGCCTCTATTAATTGCAGGATTTGCCGGCATGATAAATGAAACGCTGGATAGGGTTCTACTTAAACATCTGGTTCCCGATTCCTTAAATCCTATGGAACAACTGGGAATATACGGAGCAAATTATAAGCTGGCAATTTTAATGACTCTGTTTATCCAAATGTTTAGATATGCAGCAGAACCATTCTTCTTCAACAACAAAAACGAAAGTAATGCCCGGGAACTTTATGCCAAAGCAACAAAATATTTTATCATCTGCGGTTTAATGATTTTTCTTGGCGTAATGTTCTATATAGATTTTATCAAATATTTTATTGATGTTGACTACCACGAAGGACTAAAGGTTGTTCCAGTATTGCTACTGGCTAATCTGTTTCTTGGAATATTTTTTAACTTTTCTATTTGGTACAAACTTAACGATATGACCAAATACGGAGCCTATCTTGCAATATTTGGAGCAATACTTACAGTAGTATTAAATCTGGTTCTTGTGCCCATCTATGGTTATGTCGGTTCCGCCTGGGCAACCCTGATATGCTATCTTGCGATGTGTTTACTGTCGTTTTATTGGGGACAGAAATTTTATAAGGTTCCTTACAATATCATAAATGCAGTATTTTACTTCATATTGGCTATGGCACTTTATTTTGCAAGCATCTATCTTCGTCCCGATTCTCAAATTTGGGTTTATGTACTCAACAGCGGTCTGTTGCTTGTCTTTGTCGGACTAGTCATAATCAAAGAAAGAAAACAATTATTTGCTAAGTCATAATACTTTAAATCAATAAATGTTTTATAATAAAATGGAAGATAAAAACTTAAATTTACTTCTTACGAACCCCGATCAAGAGCCAACTGATAAATTGTTACAAGATGTTCTGGCTGATCAACTATATCAGACTTATTTGGAGCTACAAAAGACAATTCGCGAAATCGAGTTAAGCTATGAATGGCGTTTTTATAGAGATGGAAAATCATGGCTTTGCAAAATCACGAATAAAAAGAAGACAGTTGCATGGCTTTCCCTTTGGGAAGGGTTTATAAAAATAGGCTTCTATTTCACTGAGAAAACACGTGTGGGAATTATCGATCTAAATATTGATGATGAAATAAAATCATCTTTTGTTAAAGCAGCACCTATTGGTAAATTAATCCCATTAACTATTGTATTGGAAAGCAAAAACAAAATAGAAGATTTTAGAAAGATTGCTAAGTACAAAATGATTCAAAAATAATTTATGAAATAATTTCATGTTTAAAAAATAAAATTATAAAAATATGTACTGGCAAATTGCTGGTTCTACGCCGTAAGTTCAATTAGTAAATGCAACTTTTAGGAGTACAAATGTATTCTTAATATC
>DAOOPK010000004.1:0-32426 GCA_035388205.1 Bacteroidales bacterium | reverse complement strand
CAATCCCTGATTTGTAAATTCATAATTTGAAATCGAATATGTAGTAGTTGCATCTCCGTCAATGAATGTCCAGGGAACATCGCCAGCAGAGTTAATGGTAAATGCTGTATGGGATTCTATATCATCAAAAATCACGTTAGAGCCTGAAGGAGCATCCCATGTCAAAGTGTGAGTTGTTGCAGAAACATCGTCAATAATCAGATTGGTCGGAGATTCACAATCATTGTTGCTACCGTCATTTATAATTATACTTCTGCACTCCTGAGCAAAACACTCTTCACCATCAAAAATGGCTGCTACACAATATTCATAAGTACCGTTTGGTAATGAGGACTGAGAATAAGTCAAGCCTGTTACTGTAGTTTGATAAACATCGTCACGATATATTTTATAACCAGTTACATTCCCTTCGGTCGGAGCTGTCCAACTGAGATTTGCAGTTGTTACATTAGCCACAACAACTAAATCATTTACTGGTAAACACGGATCAGAATCAATAACCGTTACAGTTTCATAAATAGTTGTAGTATTAAATGCCGTTCCAACTAGTAATGCATCTCCAGCCGTTAAACTGTGAGTAATATCATATTCTCCTGATGCATTTGTAAGTCCGGAAAAATAATTACCATCTGCAGAAATACAAATCAGTACATTTTCGGCAGGTGTTCCTTCAATATATGCAATGCCGGAAAAATTCTGACCTACTGCAGGCTGTGTGTTTGATAGTGTTAATTCATCAGGAGTTTTTGTTCTTAATTGCAATGAAGCATCTCCAAATGTTGTCCATGTTTTAATGGTTTCAATATCATCACCAGCTGATGATTCTCTCAGCATCAAAACCGCAGCATTAACAGCAATAGAACCCCAACGTGTACGTTGTTCTGTTGTATTATATCCTGTAGTAGCTGAAATACCATCAGTATCATAATTAAAACCACCTATTAAAACATCATAGAAATAATCCTGACCTCTTTGTGGTGGCGTCCATGCCTGATTAATTGTTGACATCCAAGTTACAACTGCTCCTCCACCTGACTTACGGAGCCATGCTTCAGCAAAACAAGCCGTCTCTGTATGAAATGAACCATTAACACAGGCAACAGAAACGATAAAAGGCAACTTATTTCCGTTAGTCAAACTACTAATATCTGTATTATCAAAACCTGTAGTTACAAACATATCGACATCACCGTGTCCGCAATAAGCAATTGTTGAAGCTCCAGCATTTATATGTCCAGCCAAAGTAGATGCCGAGGCGCTTGGAGCATAATTCTGGTTATGTGTATTGTAGGTAAAACCATCCAGCCTGGAAGTGTAGATTCTTTGAATATGTGTATAGTCAATCTCATTATCGTCGCCTATACCGCTACCTTCATCAGAACCGATTCCTATAAAATCTTCACGCCATCCGGTTGTCATATCCGGAGTTTTTTCGTAAGTAATTGCTTTGTTAATTTGAATAGTTAGATCAGCAGTACTAGTACATGAAAATCTTCCTACAGATATATCAATGTAATTGTCACTCCCTGATACGGCTCCCATAAAAGCGTCGCAAGGATCGGCGCTTGTTGTAACACTAATTGTAGGAGATTTGATATTCGTCCATTCCCCCGCAAGCTGAACATATAATAAATCAGGATTTGAAGAATATGCTGAAGAAATTGTTGTAGCTACATTGGTACCGTTAGCAACTATAGCTGATGTAACATTATAACCCATTTCTTTTTTCCATGTTATATAAGGTTCCATTGTTGACTCATAAGCTGAAGTAGTTATAACCAAAATATCACCATATTCTTCCATTGTCAAGTTGGCAGAAAGTTTTGACTGATCATAATTGAGAAATAAATCCTTATATATTCCTTCAATTTCTTTGATATATGATACTCTTTCACGTAGAAATGGATTTGTAGGAGGATTATCATTTTCAACCATCTGAACTTTTACAGTACGGTAAAATCTTAATGTTTTAGTAACCGAATTATACTGAAAAGGAAAAACTCGCACAGTAGTTCCTCTAACTTCTCTGAAAATAAAAGGGTCTTCCATAACAACCATTTGTTGAGGATAAAACTCATCTATCAATGATTCAGGTGCAATTTCGTATGGAATCTGAGATGGATCCTGATTTCTGTATATTGTTCCACGAGAAGGCAACAATGGATAATCCAAAGGAATATCTATATAATCTGTATAAACAATATTCAAATCAACATCTTTTTGCGGCGGTAACTCAATAGCAGCACTAATAAAAGGCAATTCTGCCCAACCTTTATCATTTGTACAAGTAGAAATTCCCATATCAACAGTTTGATATGTTACACCGTCAATAGTTAATTCTGCCAAATTAAAATCTTTGACATTATAAGTAATCTCATATACATCCGATGCCGGCTGATTAAAAAAAGTTTCATAAGATTTTTGAGCATAAATGCCTGATAGCGAAACGATTAGAAAACAACTCAATAAAAATTCTCTCATAACATTACTCCTTTAAATTTATAAATTTCGATAACATACTTAAAACAAAACACTAAAGTATTTGGTTGCATCAAATTTATTAAAAATCTGAACAAATTTCTAACACAAACTAGAAATTATACAAGCATTAGAAAAATTATATAGCAAAATCAGAATTTTCAATATCCCTAAATTTTAAACAACTGATTTAAAGTTATATCTTTGAAATAAAAATATCTATGATTAATTTCGACAAATTTATTCTTGATAACGGATTAAAAGTAATTGTTTACAAGGATAAAACCACTCCTCTAGTTGCCTTTAATATTTTGTACAATGTAGGTGCAAAAGATGAAAATGAAAATAGAACAGGATTTGCACACTTGTTCGAACATCTTATGTTTGGTGGCTCGAAAAACGTTCCAGCTTTTGATACTGTGTTGCAGAAAGCCGGAGGCGAAAACAATGCCTTTACAAATAATGATTTTACGAATTATTACATAACAGTTCCGAAACAAAATATTGAAACAGCATTTTATCTGGAATCTGACAGAATGTTGGAATTGGGTTTTTCGGAAAAGAGTCTTGAAGTTCAGAGAAATGTCGTTTCCGAAGAATTTAGGCAAAGATATTTCAATCAACCTTATGGTGATGTATCCTTGTATTTGCGACCTTTGGCATATAAAGTTCATCCATACAAATGGTCAACAATAGGTAAAGAAATAAAACATATAACCGAAGCAAGTCTTGAAGAAGTTAAAGATTTCTTTTTCAAATATTATGCACCTAATAACGCAATTCTTGTAGTAGGTGGAGATGTCGAAACCTATGAAATTCAAAAGCTCTGTGAAAAATGGTTTGGCGATATTCCAAGAAGGAATGTTCCAACAAGAAACATAAAACAAGAATCACCACAAACTGAAAAGAGAACTCTTAAGCTTGAACGCAAAGTTAAAGCAGATGCTATTTACATGGCTTATCATATGTGTGGAAGGAATGACAAAGATTATTATCCAAGCGATTTAATCTCAGACTTGCTGTCAAATGGAAAATCATCTCTTTTTAATGTAAACCTAATAAAGAAAAAACGCTTATTTTCTGAAATTGACGGCTACATTCAGGGAAGTTTTGATCCCGGTTTGCTTATGATAAACGGAAAGCTATATCCCGAGACTGACTTTAACTCTGCCGAAATTGCAATAAAAGAAGAATTAACAAAAATAATTAATGGTGAGTTTTCTGAAAGGGAGTTGACTAAAGTCAAAAACAAATCACTTTCCACTCAATTATTTTCAAGAATCGGCTTATTAAACATCTGTATGGAACTAGCCTATTATGAACTTTTGGGGAATGCAAATAATATTAATTCAACAGAAGAAAAAATAATGAGTGTTACTAATAGTGATATAGTTAGGGTAGCCTCAGATATTTTTAGAGAAGATAATTTATCCTGCATTTATTACAAATCAAAAAATTAAAAGATGATAAACAGAAAGACAGCTCCAAAAACTGAACAAATATCTAATTTAAATTTACTTCAACCTAAAGAATTATTTTTAAATAATGGTGCTAAACTTTTCATATTTAAATCCGACATCACACCAGTTATAAAACTTGATGTAATTTTTAAAGCAGGGATTGAATATGAAACAAAAAAGCTACAGGCAGTTTTTGCAAATGCTTTAATTAGAGAAGCACCAAAAGGAATGGATCCTGATAAAACTTCCGAATTCTTTGATTATTACGGTTGTCATATTGAGAGTTTCACATCAAATGATACTGCAGGATTCAGACTTTATGTTCCAAATAAATTTATCGATGAAGTACTACCTGTATTTGCTGACTTACTAATTAATCCATCATTACCCTTAAAAGAATTTGAAATTTTAAAAAGTAAATATTTTGAAACGCTAAAAAACAGCATGACTAAAACCAAAAATGTGGCAATGAGAGGTCTTAATACAGAATTGTTTGGTAAAAGTCATCCTAGAGGGTTCGAAATAATTCCTGAAGATGTCAATTTGTTAAGTATAGAAGACATTAAAAAATTCGTTAAACAGAATTACGCCATTTCTGACAGTATAATTCAAATTTCAGGAATGGTTAATGATAAAATCATTACTCTCTGCAATAAAGTTTTTATAACTAAAACTTCAATATCAAATAAATATAAAAAAGCTTTGGAAATACAAGAATCAAAAAATAAATCAAGATTCTTTGAGATGAATGATTCTGTGCAATCAAGTATATATATTGGTAAGAATTTAGGTAAGATTTCCCATGAAGAACTGATTGATATGGATATTCTAAATACTGTGCTCGGAGGATATTTTGGTTCGAGGCTGATGAAAAATATAAGAGAAGATAAAGGCTATACATACGGTATAGGTTCATTTTTATCAGAATACAATGATTGTGTGGTACTAAAAATTACTTCTGATGTAGGAGTTGATGTTACTCAAAATGCAATTGATGAAATTTTTAAAGAAATCAAAATACTGACAGAAAAAAGAATTCACTATCAGGAACTAAATCTAGTTAGAAATTACATGCTTGGAGAAATGCTGTCATCTTTTGACGGAGTTTTTCAAATATCCGCTATATGGGAAAAGTTGATTACAACAAATAAAAGTCCGCAATTTATTCTTAATCAAGTTAATCGAATAAAAAGTATTTCCCCTAAAGAACTGTTTTCAATATCCAATAAATTTTTGAAAAATATTGATTTTCATACAGTTGTTGCCGGAAAATGTTGATTTTAAGTTTTTTTTGCTTAAAAATGGAATTTATTTTAAGTAAAAATACACAGATTGTATAATATTTTGCACAAATAAGTACATTTTTTAAAAGTTATTAACAATTTAGCACAATGTTATATTATTGATATTCAGCTTTTTATAAATTTTATTAAAAATATTTACTTTTTTTTAATATTTTTTTGTATTTTTTTTCTGTATGTAAAAAAAACTTCATATATTTGTATTGAATTAAATAGAAGAATGAAAAAGATAACAATTTTATTAGTAATTATTTTTTCGATGAGTTTTTTCGTTAATGCTCAAATGAAAGAAAGTTCTAATTTGTTATGTGATGCAGAAAAAACCATTATACCTGATGGTGGTAAGAACACTAATTCAAATGCTCAAACTTGCGAAATAACTGCAAATCCATCAGAAGAAATAATTAGCGTTAAATTTAATGTAAATTCAAGTATTGAAAGTATTAAATTGATAGATAATAAATCCAGTGTAGTATTTGAGACAGGTAAATCAAGAGGTGCTGCAGGATCTGTTATTGACATTCCGGTTGAAGATATGGAACCCGGCACTTACTTTATTCGAGTTCAAACTGAATCAGGTATTCAGGTTCAGAGAATAATAATCTCAAAATAAAAGTTTTTCATAATTTGTAATATATAAAGTGACTTTGGTCACTTTTTTTGTTTATGAAAACCACACTTCAATCCACTTATAAATCATTTTACGTATTTATACCTATTATTTTTGGTAAATTTACCCTACAGAAACAGTATTTTATATCTATTCTTATTAAGTAATAGGTAATACTTTTGCATAGTAAATAAAAAAACATGACTGGTTATTACGATTTACTAATGCAGGATGTTCGCTTTCGTGAAGGTTTATCAGCCTGTATGAACTGCGGAGTATGTACTGCAATTTGTCCGGCTGCTGAATTCTACAAATATGACCCACGCCAAATCTGCAATTTGGTACAAACCCGCGATGACGAAAAGATCGAAGAATTACTTAAAAGTGATACAATTTGGTACTGTGGTCAATGTATGTCATGCAAAACACGTTGTCCTAGAGGAAATGTTCCTGCACTTATTATATCAGTACTACGAAAAGTTTCTCAAGAACTTGGCTACTTTACTGAAAGTGAAAAAGGTCGTCAGCAATTTGCTTTAAAAAGGACAGTGGGTGATAATATTATAAATACAGGATATTGCGTTCATGTAGATCATGTTAGTCCTAAGCTTCATCCTGAACAAGGTCCGGTGTGGAAATGGTACACTGATAATGCCGAAGAAGTCGCCGATCGACTTGGGGCTAATTACAATAAAGAAGGTGGTGGGGCTTTAAGACTCATTAAAAAAGAAAATCTTGACGAAGTGAAGAAAATATTTGACATCACCGGAGGTACAGGACTTTTTGACGACATTGAGAGATTTTCAAAAGAAATAGCCACAAAACAAAAATTCGGCTATAGTGAAGAGGGCATAAACAATGAATATTTCTTTCACACTTATATTGAAAATTCAGATAAACACCAAAAATAAACTGCAATTATGGAAAAGAAACACTTTTGGAACGAATATCAGAAAGAAATTGCTGAAGACAACTATTTCTATGAACGCAGTTGTATAAGACAATCATTTTTCCCTGGTTCTGAAACAGCATTTCTTAAAATACTAACAGATGAGTTAGATAAAAATATCGTTGATGACCCAAATCAACACACATGCACTGGAATAGGTTATCATTCAGATGTAGTCCCTTTTGACACAACAATGACAGTATGTGCAAGGTTATTTTCTTTAATGACTGATGCTGGTTTAAAAAACTATGTACCGTCATGTGTAACTTCTTTTGGTGTTTTTACTGAAGTAGTTGAAACATGGAAACATTTCCCTGAAGAACTTGAAAAAACAAGAAAGAACCTTAAAGCAGCAACCGGACGAGAGTTTAATATCCCTGAAAACATCGCACACCCATCTGACATTGTTTACAAATATCGGAATGAGTTAAAAGATAAAATGAAATATCAACTAGTAAACCGTTATACTGGCAAGCCGCTTAAAGTTGTCGAACACATTGGCTGCCATTATGGAAAAATCTTCACTAAGCATGCAGTTGGTGGAGCAGAATTTCCACAGGTACTTGCAGGTATGATTGAAGCTTGGGGTGGTGAAGTTGTTGATTATCCTGAACGCAGACATTGCTGTGGTTTCGGGTTTAGACAATATCTTGTTATGGCTAACAGAGGATATTCTATTGCCAATTCCAAGAAAAAATTTGAATCCATGCAGCCTTACAAACCTGATTTCATTGTTGCTAATTGCCCTGGTTGCGCTATGTTTATGGATAGGTGGCAGTACACGATTGCCGAAATGGAAGGAATAACTTACGACGATAACAAAATGGGGATTCCTGTTCTCACTTATGAAGAAATGGCAGGAATGCTATTAGGTTATAACCCTTGGGATCTAGGTTTCCAGATTCATCAAGTTCAGGTTGAGCAATTGCTGGATAAAATTGGCATTCCTTTCGATCCTGAGGATAAATTTATTGGAAAATCAGGACAAAATATTGGAAGACCTGAAAAACCTGAAAATCTAATTGTTGATTTTTTGAAAACTGATAAAAGTCTACCTAAATTAGAAAAAACAATTGCCAACCGTAATGTTGAAATAAAACCCGAAAAACTTGTCGTTGAATATGAAAGATAAAGAGATTTTAATTATTGGTGGTGGACCAGCGGGACTCGAAGCGGCATATAATCTTGCAATAAACGGAATTAAAGTTACAATTCTTGAAAAAGACCCGAGCATTGGGGGTAATATAAAGAAATGGGTAAAACTATTTCCAGATTTTGGCGATGCGGCAGAAGTAAGAAAAATATTTGAAGGTAAAATCAAACACGAGAACATTACATTACATACTGACGCCGAAGTTACAAAACTTTACAACGACGGGGGAAAATGGTTTGTAAAAGACACTAAAGATAATACTTACTCTGCTGCTGCTGCATTGCTAGCAACAGGTTTTGAAGCATTTGATGCGAGACGCAAAGAGGAACTAGGATACGGAATTTACGACAATGTAATTACGTCTGTAGATTTTGAGGAGATGTACAAAACCGGCAAAATTCTCACAGCACAAGGCACTATTCCAAAAAGAATCGCATTTCTTAATTGCGTAGGTAGCCGTGACGAAAAAGTTGGTAATCACTACTGCTCGCGCGTTTGCTGCATAAATGCAGTAAAACAAGCTACCGAATTTAAAGAAATTGTTCCAGACGCCGAAGCATTTTGCTTTTATATGGATATGAGAATGGCTGGTCAGTTTTACGAAGAACTATATCGTAAGTCGCAGGAAAAATACGGAGTAATTTACATCAGAGGAAGAATATCAGAAGCTGCAGCAACTATCGACAAAAGAATTCAAATAAAATCTGAAGATACGCTTACTGGACTTCCACTACGCATGACTGTCGACATTCTTGTACTTATGGTCGGAATCGAATCATCGGCTTCCACAACAGAACTTAGCACACAAAATGAAATTAACGGCGAGTATGGTTTTGCAAAAAGTTTAGGATTATACAATTCGGATAATCTGACAAAAAAAGAAGGTCTATTTCTTGCTGGTTCATGCAAGAGACCTCTGACCTTACCCGAAACCGTTGCTGATGCCAGATCTGCTTCCATTCAAATCGTGAACTATTTAAACATTAATTAATGAAGAACTGGGGATTTAAAATATCACAGCCACGAACAATAGATTTTGATACTGCTGACCTTAAAGAGTTTAACAAACTCATCGAAAAGGTTCCGTCATCGAAAAGATGTTTGATGTGTGGAGCATGTTCTGCAACTTGCTCTGCATCAAATCATACCGACTTCAACTTTAGGAAGTGTCATCTAATGTACAGACGAGGTCAGTTCGATGGTTTAGCCGAAGAACTTAACAAATGTATGTTATGTGGTAAATGTAAACTTGTCTGTCCACGAGGTGTTAATACGAGAGCAATTATTTACAATATGAGAATCTTCCTCAATGATTTGAATTATAAAAATATTGAATAATGAATTACCATCCATTCATATTACCTTTTTCAATCGGAGCTATATTTTTATTTGTAGTAATAGCATTTAAATTTTTTATCTGGATAAAAAATCTGGACCGTAAGCAAAGATATTTTGTAAATAAAAATATTTTTAGTTTTAAAACGATTTTTGCTGTATGGGAAATAATAAGAGAAGCCTTGATACATAGAAATATCTACAAAAAAAACCCATTATTAGGTTATATGCACATGAGCCTTGCTTTTGGCTGGTTCTTATTGATAGTTGTCGGAAAGATAGAGTCGTCCTTCTATGCAGGGACATTTTTTGAAGAACCATGGCTGGCAATATTTTTTAAATATTTTGCAAAGGAACAACATGAATTTTTTGGAGCTGCATTTTTTTCTTTTGCGATGGATTTCCTTCTACTGATAATTATAAGCGGTGTTTTATTAGCTGTCTTTAAGCGATTCAGGTCTAAGTTTCTTGGAATGAATAAGGCAACTAAACACAACAAATTTGATCGCATAGCTTTGGCTTCATTATGGTGGATATTCCCTTTGCGATTATTGGCCGAAAGCACAACAGCAGAAATTTCAGGAAACGGAAATTTTTTAACAGGTTCTGTTGGCAATTTATTATCTGAATTACCTGTAGAGGCAATGGAATTGCCTGTCTGGTGGGCATATTCATCTGTCCTTTGTGCATTTTTTATTAGTCTTCCTTTTTCTAGATATATGCACATTCCAACAGAGATAGTACTGGTTTTTCTAAGAAAATGGGGAGCTACAATTGGAGAACAATATTCAGGTTTAACAGATTTACAGATTAATTCATGTTCGAGATGCGGTATTTGCATTGATGCCTGTCAGTTGAATTTCGCTGCTTCTATTGATAATGTTCAGTCTGTTTATTTTATAAGAGATACAAGATATGGAAATCTTACAGATGATGTTGCAAATAACTGTCTTTTGTGTGGCAGATGTGTAGAAGCATGTCCTGTAGGATTAGAGTTGACTTTAATCAGACAACAACTTAGAAATAAGACTGAAATTCCGGGAAAGCATTATTTTGATTACACTAAAGCTGAAATAAGTCATAATAAAGCTGATGTGGTTTACTTTGCAGGATGTATGACACATCTAACTCCTACAATAATAATTGCCATGAAAAAAATCTTCAAAGAAGCCGGAGTTAATTATTGGTTTATGGACGAGGACAAAGGAATTTGTTGTGGCAGACCTATGAGGCAACAGGGGTATATTCAGCAATCAAAAGATCTTATAAGTAAAAATATGAGATTAATAGCATCTTCTGGAGCAAAATTACTGGTTACATCCTGTCCTATATGTTATAAATCTTTTACAGAGGAATATGTTTTTGATATTCCTGTTATGCACCATAGTCAATATATTAATACATTGCTTGAAAAAAAACTGATAAAAGTTAATAATACCGGCATTAGTATGGTATTTCATGACCCTTGTGAATTGGGAAGAGGTTCGGGGATATTCGAACAACCCAGAAAAATACTTAAGCAGATTGGCGAATTAAGATCATGTAAAATAGAGCAAGAGAACTCATTGTGTTGCGGTGGAAGTCTATCGAATGCCGTTATAGAACTTGAAACTCAGATAAAAATAAGAAATCATGCTTTAGAAGTGCTCACTGAATCCAAACCCGAAATTCTGGCCACAGCGTGCCCACTTTGTAAAAAATCTTTCGTGCATGGCAACAAAGCTAAAGTTATGGACATTGCAGAAATTGTGGCAAATAATTTAAATTCGCATAGTAATAATTGTGAAAGAAAGCAAAAGAGTAGTAATGAACAAAAAATAGTTTTAGAAAAGAATTAACTTAAAAAATAGTAATTATGTTAGACATTTTTGACAGGCTGTTAGAAGCCAAAGGACCACTTGGACAATATCAGCAACAAGCTGAAGGTTATTTTATGTTTCCTGAACTTGAAGGTGAAATAAAGCCTAGGATGATTTTTCAGGGTCGCGAAGTATTAACATGGAGTTTAAATAACTATCTGGGTCTCGCTAATCATCCTAAAGTAAGAAAAGCAGACGCTGAAGCCTGCGAAAAGTATGGGATGGCTTATCCTATGGGAGCAAGAATGATGTCGGGACAGACTAAATATCACAAAGAACTCGAAGACAAACTGGCTAAATTTGAAAATAAAGAATCGGCTTTTCTGTTAAATTATGGATATCAGGGTATGGTTTCCATTATTGACTCATTGGCAACAAGAAAGGATGTAATAGTTTACGATTCAGAAGCACATGCATGCATAATGGATGGAATATTTCTCCATAAGGCAAAAGGTGGAAAAAGTTTTGTATTCCCACACAACGACATTGAACGCTGTGCAAAAATGCTAAAATTTGCAACCAAAAATGCTGAAGAAAACGGCGGAGGGATACTTGTTATAACTGAAGGAGTATTTGGAATGGCCGGTGATTTGGGAAATCTTTCTGATATAGTAAAACTAAAGAAAGATTTCAAATTCCGTCTTATGATTGATGATGCACATGGATTTGGTACAATGGGCAAAACCGGAGCCGGAACAAGTGAGCACTTTGGCGTTATGAATGAGGTTGATATATATTTTGCCACCTTTGCTAAAGCTATGGCCGGAATTGGTGGATTTGTAGCTTCTCAAAAATTTATTATTGACTCTTTAAAATATAATATGCGTTCTCAGATATTTGCAAAATCATTACCAATGCCGATGGTTTTTGGAGCTTTAAAAAGACTCGACATGCTTCAAAATGAACCTGAGCATAAAGCAAATCTTTGGAAAATAGCAAAAGCCCTTCAAGATGGATTGAGAGAAAACGGATTTAATATTGGACATACACAGTCTCCTGTCACTCCAGTATATTTTAGTGGTTCAGTACCTGAGGGAACTAATATTGTAATTGATTTAAGAGAAAATTACAATATCTTCTGCTCAATAGTTGTGTATCCTGTTGTTCCAAAAGGAGTACTGATGTTAAGAATTATACCTACAGCCGCTCACACTCTGCAAGATGTTAAAGAAACGATAGATGTATTTAAGAAAATCAAGGTTAATCTGGATTCAGGTAAGTATAATACAACTGAAATGAAAACTATGAAAATAGGATAATATCTTAATTTATTTACCTTTGTATGTTATTAATTATAAAATAACCTTAAAAAATCTGACATGAAAGAAACCAAGTACTATTTAAAGTGTACAAAATGTGGACATATAACTTCTGATTTCGGACTTTGGTTTGAGCAAAATCAAATTTGTCCTGAATGTGGCAGCAAACATTCGGAAGTCTGGTATAACAGCGACTATAAAGAATTGCCATATATTTTAAAAGGAAATCCCGACAGTTTCTGGCAGTATTTTTATTATTTACCTCTTGAAAAAAGAGAAAACATAATATCAAGACATGAAGGATCTGTCCCTGTACAACAATGGTGGTTTCTTGAAGATTTTGTAAAGGACAATTACGGACTTGATATAACAGTTTACGTGTACAGAAACGACATGAACGGAGGCACTGGAACATTTAAAGATGTCGCAGCAGCTTTAGCAGCAAGTATTTTGAAAGAAAATGATATAAAACAGTATTGTGTCGCATCAACAGGTAATACGGCTACATCATTTGCAAAATATCTGTCAATAGCAGGTGTAAACTGTTCTGTGTTTATCCCTGACAATGCACTAAAATCCTCAGAAGCATTTATAAGTTCATTCGGACAGCAGGTATTTAGGGTTAAAGGGGATTATTCTAAAACCAAAGAAATTGCATTGGAATATTCAAAAAAACACAAAATTCTGATTTCATCAGGGAATATTGATCCTATAAGGGTTGAAGCAAAGAAAACCATGGTATTTGAATGGTTACGTCAGATTACAAAAATGCCTGATGTATATATTCAAGCTGTAAGTGGAGGAACTGGTCCTATTGCTATTGACAAAGGTATAAGAGAAATTAATTCATTGTATCCAGATTTAAAAAATCCGAGATTTATTTTGATCCAGCCGGATAAATGTGACCCGATGGTTAAAGCATGGGAGAATGCTGAACAAAAAGGTTTTCCGGAAGGATTTGAAAATGAATACCCTGTTTTAAATAACCCACAGACTGCTGTTCCTACACTTGCAACCGGAAATCCTGCAACTTATCCAATTATTTCCAAACTGGTTCAGGAATCAGAAGGTACATTCTTAAGAATGAAAGAAGACAAGATGGTTGCTATTGGAAAACTTATTGCATTTGAAAGAAAAATAAATATTGGTCCTGCTTCCGTTGTTGCTTTCGGAGGATTTTTTGAAGCACTAAAAAAGGGGTTAATAAAAAATGGAGAAAGTATAATGATCAACATTGGAGAAGGTGTAAGACGCGCTCCTGATTTTGTAGAACAAATGATTTACACTACAAAAAATATTGATTCAGTAGACGAATGTAATCCGCATCTCATTGATGACTACAGAAAACAATTGTGGGATGATGTGTTGAATGACTAGACTTGGAGCATGGAGCATGGAGCATGGGGCATGGAGCATGGAGCTTTTGATTTATGTTTATAATAAATGATTTCAACTAAAATTAAAATATTATATGAGCACGTTTAGATTCGAAGACTTCACGATTTGGCAAGATAGTATTGATATTGCTGATGAACTTTTGGATATTGCTGACGAAGTAAATAATGAAAGATTGTTTAGATTTTCAGAACAATTGAGAGGAGCAGCCATGAGTATTTCAAACAATATAGCTGAGGGCAGTGGTTCGTTTTCAGACAAAGATTTTGCGAACTTCTTAGTAATAGCAAGAAAATCGGTATTTGAATGTGCTAACATTTTGGTTATTTTTAAAAGGCGAAAGCTAATAACTGAAGAAAGGAAAGAATCACTATTCAAAAGATTGTCAATCCTCAGTTCACAAATAACAAATTTTAGAAAACAACTGATTTAGTATTATTAAGTAAAACTTTAGATTATAATATTTATCATACCTATAATCCTATTTCAGGGTTTTAGATCAAAACAAGCAAAATGAAAAATTCAAGCAAACTTATATTAAAGCAGACGCAAAGCACCATGCACCATGCACCATGCACCATGCACCATGCGGAAAACAAATATTGTTCTATCAAATAGATTATGATTGATTTTTTAAATAAAACTATCTGGATTACCGGAGCATCGTCAGGAATTGGCGAAGCCTGTGCATATTTATTCGCAAAAGAAAACGCAAATTTGATTCTTACTGCACTTGAAGAAAATAAGCTTAGTGAAGTACAACAAAAATGCCTGGAAATTGGTGGAAAATGCGAAATACTTCCATACGATTTATCAAAAATTGATGAAATTGATAAACTCGTTGAAAGAGCATTGTCTTTTTTTGGTGGAATTGACATAATGTATAACAATGCAGGAATAAGTCAACGAGGAAAAGCTAGTGATACATTGTTTTCGGTTGATAAAAAAATTATGGATGTCAATTTTTTTGCTCCAGTTAAGATTACCAAGCTTCTTATACCGAAAATGATTAAAAATGGAGGTGGAACTATTGCTGTTACAACAAGCATTTCAGGGAAATTCGGATTTCCTTTAAGATCAGCATACAGTTCGTCAAAATTTGCTCTTTATGGTTTTTTCGAAACCGTCCATGCAGAATACTATGATAACAATATAAGAGTAGTTTTTATATGTCCTGGAAGAGTAAAAACAAATATTTCATTTTATGCCCTTGAAAAAGACGGTAAACAACATTCAAAGATGGATGATGGTCAGGCAGGTGGAATTTCGACAAATGCTGCAGCAAAAAAAATTGTCAAAGCCATTAAAAAGCAAAAACCAGAAGTTTTGATTGGTGGAAAAGAATTATTAATGGTACACATAAAAAGACTTTTACCGCGACTTTCAAGAAAACTTGTAAGAAGTATTAAACCTGAATAAAAAATGAATCTGCTGAATAAAGTTTCAAAATAATTAATAATTAGTGATAAAAATAATATAAATGAATGACTTTATAATTATTGGCATACAACAAATCGGAATAGGTGTTGAAAACTTTAAAGAAGCATGGAAATATTATATAGAAGTTTTCAATATGGATGTAAGAATATTAGAAGATGATACTGTTGCTGAGTTAATGCTTCCATATACAGGTAATAAACCTCAAAAAAGACATGCGTGTATAGCAATTAATATGCAAGGTGGCGGAGGCTTCGAGATCTGGCAGTATTCGGAACGCAAACCAAAACCAATAGATTTTGAAATTCAGATTGGTGACCTTGGCTTATTTGCAGCAAAAATGAAAAGTCGAAATGTCGCATTGACTTATGATAACTTTAGTAAAAACCCAAATATTCAAATAATTGGAGGGCTCAGCAAATCAATAGATAATTGTCATACTTTTTTCATAAAAGATCCTTTTGGTAATCTATTTCAAATTGTACATGACAGACAAATTTTAAGAGATGAAGGAAGATCAACAGGCGGTCCGGTTGGAGCAATGATTGGAGTAACTAACATTGATAAAGCACTTCTTGTTTATCGTGATATTTTAGGATATGATGAAGTAATTACTGATAAGACTGGCACATTTGAAGATATAGAAGCTTTAAATAGTGGCGACCAGAAATATCGTCGTCTTTTACTTACTCATTCAGAAGCTCGCAATGGAAGTTTTAGTAAATTGTTTGGCAAATCATATATTGAATTAGTACAGGCTATCGATAGAAAACCACGAAAGATATATGAAAATAGGTTTTGGGGCGACCCAGGCTTTATTCAAATATGTTTCGATATAAGCAATATGGATGCTCTAGAAAAGAAATGCGAAAGCCTTGGGTTACCATTTACTGTAAACAGCAATCTTAAACACAACAATACTAATTCATTCGAAATGGGTGAAGCTGCCGGACATTTTACATATATCGAAGATCCGGATGGCACTCTGATTGAATTTGTCGAAACTCATAAAATTCCGTTGATAAAAAAACTGGGAATTTATCTTAACCTTCGTAAACGTAATCCAGAAAAGACACTTCCAATGTGGATGCTGAAAGCTTTAAGGTTTGGAAGAGTGAAAGCAGATAGTTTATAATTTTCCTGTCACATCATAGATAATATACCCACTTATTTCGTGGATCAGCAATGCCCAGTTTTGAAAAATCTCCGGTTGAGGTAAAAACTTGTCAGGAGTAAATACCCGTTTACCGGCATATCGTTCGGTTACATAAGTATCGCAATCGAAACCTTGTTTTATAAAACATCCTTCGGCTCGCCTCATGTGAAATGCAGATGTTATCAACAAGTAGCTTCGTTTATTTTTCTCAGGTTGTAATATTTTTGCCGATTCAACTGCATTTTCATAAGTGTTTTTGGAATTTATCTCTATTTCAATGTCGTCTTCAGGTATTCCTAGTATTACCAGATAATCTTTCAATATCTTAGACTCTTTTACAGACTGATCAAATATCTCACCCGAACCACCTGTTATGAAAAGTTTTCCAATCCTGTTTTCTCTGTACAATTCAACTGCTTGTAATAATCTATCATTAGAAGAATTGAAGTTTATTCTGTCATACTTGTCATCATAAGTGATCATTCCGGTCAATACAATTCCATAGTCGTAATACTCTTTTATCTCTGATTTGTGCTTTGCTTCCGGTTCCCATGCTCTCATACATTCGTAGAAAATGAAAGGATTGCTGAATAATAATAATAATGAAAATGCAATAACCCGAAGATGTTTGGCTGTTTTTTGTTCTTTTTTAATAATAAAACTTATAGTGAATAACACTATAATCCAGGTCAATGGAGAAAAAACGAATTGAAATATTTTAGATAATAAAAAGAACATGTTTTTATGTTATTTAATATATTTCATTTTGAGCTTGTTATTAATTAAACAAAATTACTTATTTTTAACAAAATTTGATAATAATAAACTAATAAATAAAATGTTATGACAAAAACAGAATTTGATTTAAGTCCGAATTTATTGGAAAAATATCTGAAAAAATCATGTGAAGCTTTTACAAAGCAGGATATTATTGATTACATTATCGGTAATGATATTGAAATGTTAAACTTTAGGTATGTTGGTGGTGACGGGAGGTTGAAATCTTTAAATTTCGTTATAAACAGCCTTGAGCATTTAGATCAGGTTTTAACTACAGGAGAAAGATGTGACGGCTCAAGTTTGTTTTCTTTTATTGGGGCAGGATCAAGCGACTTGTATGTTGTACCTCGTTATAGTACAGCATTTTTGAATCCTTTCGAAGATGTTCCTAGTTTGGATATATTATGTTCTTATTATAATAATGAAGCTAAGCCATTGGAATCTTCTCCTGAATATGTGCTGAGAAAAGCTCATGAGAATCTGAAAAAATCAACCGGCTATACATTTAAGGCTCTGGGAGAGCTTGAGTATTATATAATTGCAGATAAGGAATCAAATTCTTTATTCCCAGCAGTTGACCAAAAAGGTTATCACGAGTCTGCTCCTTTTGCAAATTTTGAATTCATACGGAAAGAGGCTATGCATTTGATCGCTCAATGTGGCGGTAAAATTAAATATGGACATTCTGAGGTTGGTAATTTTACAGATGATAAATATTATTACGAACAACAGGAAATAGAGTTTTTACCTTGCGAGGCCGAAACAGCAGTAGATCAGTTGATAATTGCTAAATGGATTTTAAGAAAATTGTGCGAAGATTATGGTGTTAACGTAAGTTTAGCTCCAAAAATCACAGTGGGAAAGGCTGGTAGCGGCTTGCATATACATATGATGCTGACCAAAGATGGTAAAAATATGATGGTTGCCGATGATAAACTTAGTAATGATGCTAAAAAGATGATTGCCGGCATTTGCGATCTCGCTGATGCTTTGACAGCATTTGGAAATACTATTCCTACTTCGTATCTGAGGTTGGTTCCGCATCAAGAAGCTCCTACTAATATTTGCTGGGGAGATAGAAATCGCAGTGTACTTGTACGTGTGCCTCTTGGGTGGACAGGTGACATAAATATGGTATATGATGCTAATCCTCAGGAAAAATCTAAGATGGTAAAATTTGACAGCAAACAAACTGTTGAAATAAGAAGTGGTGATGGCTCTGCTGATTTATATCTGTATATGGCTGCAATTATTGTGGCAGCTCAACATGGACTCGAAATGCCGAATTCTTTAAAAATGGCGGAGGAACTCTATGTAAATGTAAACATTTTTAGTGAAGAGTTTAAAGATAAACTGGCAAAATTGAAAGCATTGCCTATATCTTGTTATGACTCCGCAGAAGTGCTTGATAAAAAAAGAGCCTATTTCGAGAAAAATGAAGTTTTTCAACCAGGACTTATTGATTCAACAATTAAAAAATTGAAATCTTATGATGATAAAGGATTAAGTGAAAAAATATACGGAAAACATGATGAGATTTATAAATTGGTTATGAAATATCTGCATTGTATGTAGAATACTAAGCCTCCTGAAAAGGGGGCTTTTTTTGTAATTAGTAATATGATTGCGAATATTCTTGAACAGAAACCGAAAAGCTACAATGTTTTTTTTAATGTTAATCTATTTTAGTGAATTAGTTGTTTCAGTTGTACATTTCTAAAATTAACAGAATTCAAGTACTCTTTACACTGAGCCCAGCCGAAAAGTAAGTACTCTAGGCACTCTAGACACTTTAGGCACTTTAGGCACTCTAATAACCTCCCCAATATTTTCTTAATATCCATTCAGTTGACGCAAAAAGCAAAATAGTAAAAAACATCCAGATGAGGTCTGTGATAGTATGTAATTTTTCCTGATTATAAGCAATATTTGCTATGTCCGAATTGTCTTCCAAAACTTTTGGAATCGTATTCATATCATCCGGATAGAAAACTTTTCCTCCACTCAATTCTGCAAGACGATACAAAATATTATGATCAGCAGTGGTAACCAAAGCTTCAATATTTATTTTTTGAACGATAAACTCCCCTGAGGCTGTATACTCCTTGTTTTCGAATTTTGTAACTGCAGAGTAGTGGTAAATGTCAACCGGTAATCTTCCCAGATCGAGTCTGTATGAGTTGCCGAAACTGCTGAAGTTATATTTGAATTCTTTATTTTCTTTATTAGTAAGTTTTAGAATGACCTCCATATCAGGAACCAGTTCGTAGGCTTCGTTATAAAATGAGGCATTCAATATTAAAGGTTCATTTTCGTTAAAAACCTGTTTGGTTTCAACGCTTAGTTTATCCTGAATTCGTCTTACAATTATATATTGAATAATTCTGTTTATGAGTGTTGTAAAACCTGTATGTTCAGAATTGTATTTATAATCTTCTATCCTCCATTTCCATATCCCTTCACCTGTGATTATGCCTGTTTTTGTTTTGTTGTTTTCGATAATTGCAATCAAAGGTTTGGATGTTTTTACCCCATTGATATTCTGATATAGTAATATTTTTGATTCACCCTGAAATGTGTAATCACCAAAAAATACTTTTAATGGAGATAAATTCTTAAAGAATACATCAGTATCCACTCCAGGGCTAAATGCCGAAAATGATGAATTGAATGAAGGGGTCGCATCATCAGTTTTCTTACTCATGTTTTTTATCTCCAATCCTACTTTTAGTGCATTAAAAGCATCTAGTGATGATGAACTTCCAAGAATAAAAAGGGTTGGGATTGAATATTTTTCGATTTCGGAAAATATCCCGGTAGCACTGTTTTGGATGGAAGGTATTTGATGAAGAATTATCAAATCATAGTCTTTTATGTTTGCTTTAAGATCATTTATATATTGAATTTCAAGTTCAAAATCAGGATTATCTTTTAAAGCAAATTTTAAGGCTCCTAAATCAGGATGAGGAGAATTTGCAAGCAGAAGTATTTTATTTCGGTTGTCAATTACATTTACAACAAATGTGTTTTGGTTGTTTTCATAACTGATCTCATCCTTTAGATGTTTTAATTCAATCTCATATTGCTGAATGCCAAGTTTATCAGCATAAATCTCAATTTCAAGACTTGTTGATGTAGAGTTTTCTGGAATGTTGAATTTTGCTGAATAAACTATCTTATCATCTCTGTAAATATTTATTTCAGATTCTTTTTCAGAACATTTTTCGGCATTTATAAAAACCTTCAAAGGAAAACGATTTCCCAGAAATGCAACTTTATTGTGCATGATGTCTTTTAAAATAAGATCTTTTTGTGTTATTGTATCTCCCAAAGCAATAGAATACACCGGAAAGTCAATATTGTTATTGTAAGCAGGATTTACCCCTTTATTATAAATGCCGTCAGTTGCTAATATTACTGCTCCGAGATTCATTCCCGAAAAACGTGAAATGACCTCAGGAAAAACAGAAGAAATGTCGGTAATTTCTCCGCTATAATCAAGTATTGAGTCATTTGATGTTATGTCGGAGAATTGAAGATATTTGACATCATAAGTATCTTCAATACTTTTAAGAAGAGACTTTACATTTTGTTTGTATTCATTTTTGTAGAAAGTAGAATCACTGTTTAAAACTATAGACCTCGAATTATCCTGAACAAATACAATTATTGGCTTTTGTATTAAAATTGCAGAACTTTTAAATATGGGGTTGAGCAATAATAAAAGAATTATCAGAACAAAAACAAAACGTAAGCATGTCATCAACAATCGTTTCCATTTCTGAAGTTCGACAAAAAGTCTGTCTTTGTAATACAGTAAAAAAGAAACAACAGCTGCAGTTATGACAGCAACAATAATAAGGTAAGAAGGATATTCAAAATAAACTGTCAAAGTTGTACTATGTAAGCATTGCACCACAGACGTTAATAACTTGTCCTGAAATATAGGATGACATATCGGAGCCAAGAAAAACAACCAAATCTGCAACATCCTTAGGTTGTCCGGCACGTCTCATAGGTATTTTCTCAGCCCATTCCAATCTTGCTTCTTCGGGTATGGCTTTTGTCATTTCAGTTTCAATAAAACCCGGAGCAATGGCATTACAACGAATATTTCTCGGACCAAGTTCTTTAGCTATAGACTTCGTAAATCCGATTATCCCGGCTTTTGATGCAGAGTAATTTGCCTGACCTGCATTTCCTGAAACTCCCACAACAGAACTTATGTTAATTATTGAACCATTACGTTGTTTTAACATTGCTTTTTGAACGGCTTTTGTTAAATTAAACACAGATTTAAGATTAACATTTATGACTAAATCCCATTGTTCTTCAGACATTCTCATCAAAAGAGCATCTCTGGTAATTCCGGCATTATTAACTAAAACATCAATTTTTTCAAAATCTTTTAATACTTCTTCTACAGCTTGAGCAGAACTATTCATGTCAGCTGCGTTTGATACATAACCTTTTGCTTTAATTCCTTTTTCTTTAAGCTCATTTTCAAGGATCACAAAGTTATCATCTTTTACAAGGTCAGTAAAAGCTATATCAGCACCGGCATCTGCACACCCTGTGGCAATTGCTCGTCCAATTCCTCTTGCCGCACCGGTAACTAAGACTAATTTACCTGCTAATAATTTCATAATATTAAGTTTTATTAGTGCAAAACTAATCAAAATCCTAATAATATCAAAATCTGAACTACTGGCTGATATTTTAATAAGGCTATAAAGTCTGATTTAAAACTGACAAGCTTCTGATGTAATATACTTTATTCGGTATCTTCTTCCAATTTTTTGACATTATTCTTCCTGATACAATGTTTTTTGATGCAGGAAAAACATCTTCGATTGTCATACAATAATCTTCTATTAATGATTCGGTAGTCTTTTCATTAAATTCAGTATATACTATATCAGGTTCAAATATTCCTTTAAATCTCTGGATTGCTTTTAATGAAACAGGATTAAAGAAATAATGTATTTTGTAGTTTTTCACTGCAGCAAGAAAATAAACAAGACTTAAATTAACTGGAAAAACATCGATATCAGATTGAAAAATTAATATTTCGTTAATCTGTCGTCCTGGTTTTCTCTCCTTTTCTGCTGCAATAAGTGTTTTTAAAAAGATGCGGTTTAGTATATATCCTTCATAACATGAATCAATTCTGCGTGAAAGCCATAGATTTTTGATCTTAGATATCAACGGCTCAAGAATTTCTATTACAAATTCTGAATGAAGAGTGTTTTCCAATAAATTATCGTATAGTTTTTCGAATCCATCTACATCTTTTTCTGCAATCTTAAGAAGCAATTCCAGCACATGAGAAGAAGAATTATTGCTTTTAAAAATCTCAGTATCGCAAAAATCACAACATTCTTCGTCAGATAATTCTGCAATTTTACTAATCTTATACCCGGCATTTTTTAAGAAAACTATTTGTAATAATTTTCTCATATCATCTTTGTCATAAAATCGAATGTTAGTTTCTGTACGTGTAGGTTTAAGTAATTTATATCGCCTTTCCCAAGCTCTTATTGTTGGCGATTTGATCTGACTGATAATTTCAAGTTCTTTTATTGAATACTTCTCTTTATTCATAAAACTACTTTGTAATCTGTTTGTTTAAGGTTTTATAAATGTATAAAACTAATCAAAACAAATGTATAGAAAATATTTGATTTAAAAAGAAAAATTTATAAATTGTTTACAAAACATTATAAAAAACAATATATTTTGAATATAAAGCGTTGTAATTCAAATTAATATTTATTATTCGATTGCGTATTGTAATATTGTTTTAATACGATTAGCTTGCATTTATAATGTAACAATTGTTATTTTTGTTGTCAAAATAGAAGTAACTATGAAAATTTCAATAATAGGTACAGGATATGTTGGACTAGTTTCTGGAACATGTTTCGCTGAGATGGGAATAATAACGTCATGTTTAGATATTGATACGAAAAAAATAGAAAATCTTAGAAATGGGATAATGCCGATTTGGGAACCTGGTCTGGAGCAAATGGTAAAGAGAAATCTCGAAAAAAACAGACTGAGTTTTACTACAAATTTAGCAGAAAGCATTGAAGATGCTCAGGCATGTTTTATTGCAGTAGGAACGCCTCCCGATGAGGACGGTAGTGCTGATTTGAAATATGTCTTATCTGTAGCAAGAGAGATTGGTAGGAACATGAAAAATTATATGGTAATTATCACCAAAAGTACAGTTCCTATCGGCACTTCCGAAAAAGTCAGGTCAGCTATTCAAAATGAACTGAACAAAAGGAATTCCGATTTATGTTTTGACCTTGCCTCTAATCCTGAATTTCTGAAAGAAGGCGATGCGATAGACGATTGCCTTCACCCGGATAGAATTGTTGTAGGTACAGATTCGGAAAGAGCAAAAAGTATTATTGACAGATTGTATAAGCCTTTTGTACTTAATGGACATCCTATAATTTATATGGACATCCCATCTGCAGAAATTACAAAATATACTGCCAATGCAATGCTTGCAACAAAAATTTCTTTCATGAATGATATTGCAAATTTTTGTGAGATAGTTGGGGCTGATATAAATTCGGTGAGAAAGGGAATAGGTTCTGATAAAAGGATAGGTCCTTATTTTATTTATGCAGGCACAGGATATGGGGGTTCCTGTTTCCCTAAAGATGTAAAAGCCCTTATTAGGACAGCTGATGAAAAAAAATATTCTCTTGAAATACTAAAGTCGGTTGAAAATGTTAATGATAGGCAGAAGGAAAGTCTATATCATAAAGCTTTTAAGCATTTTAAAGGCAATTTGAAAAACAAAAAGTTCGTTATCTGGGGTTTATCATTTAAGCCAAATACTGATGATATGCGTGAGGCACCGGCATTGGTTTTAATTGATAAACTATTGACCGATGGAGCAAATATTGTTGCCTACGATCCTGTTGCTATTGACGAAGCAAAAAGAAGGATAGGTGATAAAGTGACATTTTGCCAAAATCCATATGACGCAGTTAAGGATGCTGATGCAATATTTCTTGTAACAGAATGGACTGAATTCAGAGTTTTAAATTATCCTGAGCTTGAAAAAATGAAATGCAAAGTTATTTTTGACGGAAGAAATATTTATGATTCAGACGAAGTAAGATCTAAAGGATTTACATATTACAGTATTGGTAGAAAATAAACACCGATTGAAAGAAGTTTTAATTTACATTTTTTTATTATCAACATAGTCGAGATGGCAAAAACAAGACTAAACAGTTGTTATAGCTACATTAGCCTTAGCCTCAGCCTTAGCCCTACCATTCCTTCTCCACAACTCTTTGCTGAATCTGGAATTTCTCTTTCTTAACTTTATCTTGCACATCTTTTTCTTTTTGCTGTAAGGACTCTAGGAATTGCTCCATTTCTTCACGACTCATTTCATTATCCTTAGGTTGAGGTTTTTTATCCTGTTGTTTGTCTTTATTTTCCTGATCCTTATTTTCATTCTGGTCACCCTTATCTTTTTGGTCATTTTTATTATCCTTGTTCTGGTCTTTTTTATCTTGTTGGTCTTGATTGTCTTGTTGCTGTTGTTGTTGGTTTTGACCGCTGCCTCCACTTTCCTTAATCTTTGTGGCTACAGCCATGTTGTATCTGCTCAAATCATGTGTGGGGTCAAGTTTTAAAGCATTTTTGTATGCCTGAATGCTTTTGTCATATTCTGCTGCTTGCAAATAGGAATTTCCTATATTATAAAATGCATCTGCTTTTTCTTTTCTATTGCCTGTAAACTTTAAAAAATTTTCATAGTTTGTTGCAGCTTCGGTAAATTTTCCATTTCTATATTGTGAAGTACCAATATTATTGTAAAGCTCTTTTGTGTCAGGATTGATTTTTAAAGCTTTGTTATAGTTTAGTTCAGCATTATCATAATCTTTATCATTATAAAATTTGTTGCCTTCTCTGATGGTTCTTCTTTCTTCTTGCGAATATGAAAATACTGATATGAGCATAAAAACAAATGCAAAAATCAAAAAATATTTATTTATATGTTTTGTAATGTTATTTTTCATTTGAATGAAATTTTTCTTTAAACAGATTGATTTTTTTAAGTACATCATTTTTCTTTTCTGATATTACGATATCTGCTATCAGAAGAAAAAGAGCAATCAATGCCAGAAGCTGAAACTGGTCATCGTATTCTGAATAGTCTTTTTTAAGGACTTCTCCTTTTTGTAATTTGCTTATTTCATTCAATACTTTATCAGAGGCATCAGCGGAATTTGTAGCTCTAACAAATATACCTCCTGTTGCGTTGGCAACATTAATCAGAGTTTCTTCATCCGGAATTGACATTATTACATTACCATTACGATCTTTCATAAATCCCCCGCCTCGTTTTGCAGGTATTGGGGATCCTCCGGGAGAGCCCATGCCAACTGTGTAAATCAATATATTTTTTTCTTTTAGCGTTTCTGCAATTGCGACAGCATCGTCCTCATGATTTTCCCCGTCAGTTATTAAAAGAATTATTTTCGAAATTTCTTCATCTTTAGTAAATGAATTTGCTGCAAGTTCAATAGCTTTTCCTATTGCAGTACCTTGTACCGGAACCATATCGGTACTTACAGTTGATAAAAATAGCCTTGCTGATCTAATGTCATCTGTTATTGGCATTTGAACAAAGGCATCGCCTGCAAAAACAATTAATCCAAGTTTGTCGTTTTGTAATTTGCTGATAATTCTTTCGATGAATTTTCTTGCGTTTTCGAGACGATTTGGTTTCATATCCTGCGACAGCATCGAATTTGAAACATCAAGAGCAACAATAATTTCAACGCCCTGTCGAGTAACATCTTTTAATTTCGAACCAAACTGTGGTCTTGCTAATGCAATAGACATGGATGTTATTGCAAGGCAAATCAAAACAAGTTTCCAGATTTTGCGTGCCGGACTATAATCAGGTATAAGTAACTTAACCAGTTTTAATTCTCCGATTTTTCGTATTCTGGATCTTCTTACATATACCGATATTACAAATAGTAATATTATTACTAATGCAAGTAATATTAGCCATAAATATTTAGGTTCCTGAAATCTGAACATATCTTAAAAAGTATTTTTTAATATTGTTAGACCTAATATTTGTTCTATTATCAAAATTCCCAGTGCAATCAGCATTATTATACCAAATTCTTCGCGAGGTTGGGAATATGATCTCACTTCAAGTTGAGTCTTTTCCAATTTGTCAATTTCTTTGTAAATTTCCCTTAATTTATTGTTGTCTGTTGCTCTGAAATATTTACCTCCGGTTTGTTCTGCAATTGTTTTAAGCACATCTTCATCAATTCTTACTTCTACATTTTGATATTGAATGCCAAAATTTGTCTGAAAAGGGTAGGGAGCCATTCCATTTTTTCCAATGCCTACGGTATAAACCCGAATTCCATATTCTACTGCGAACTCAGCAGCAGCAATAGGCGAAACATTTCCCATATTATTTACTCCATCAGTTAGCAAAATGATAACTTTGCTAACGGCTTTAGAATCTTTAAGCCTGTTAACTGCTGTTGCCAATCCCATCCCTATGGCTGTTCCATCTTCGATTAGGCCACTTTTCACTTCACTAAAAAGGTTTAGTAATACAGCGTGATCAATTGTTAAAGGACATTGAGTGTAACTTTCTCCGGCAAAAACTACTAAGCCCATTCTATCATCAGGACGGCTGGAAACGAATTCCATACCAATATCTTTTGCAGCATCAATACGGTTTGGCTTAAAATCCTCGGCGAGCATACTTCCGCTTATATCAAGTGCAATAACAATATCTACACCTTCAATTTTGCGATCTTCCCACTTATCTGTGCTTTGAGGTCTGGCTATAACAATCATTATTGTAGATAAAGCAACTAAACGTAATACGAAAAGGAAATGTCGCAAATAGTATTTAAATGGTTTGGATATGCCTTTAAATGCTTCTAAAGAACTTATACTCATCGAAGCTGCTGATTTTTTTAATCTCCATATATACCATGCAATTACAGGAATAAGAATTGTAAACAACCAGAAATATTCTTTATTTGCAAATTCTATATTACTCATTCTCTTTAGTATTTTTTATTTGAGTATTATCATCATTTATTTCAATTTCAGCTTCAGCCTTTTTTATTTGTTGATCTTCTTTAATTATTTCCTTAGTGCTTTCAACAAAATCAAATGAATTACTCATAGATAAATCATTTTCGTTTTGTAAAGACTGATATTTTGCAAATTTTACAGCATCAGCAAGCTCAAGTATTTGTTGTAATTTCTGTTTATTTGTTTCATTGCAATTTGTATTATTTATGGCTTCTACAATTTCTGAGGTAGTCATTTCAATAGCATAAATATCAAATCTGTTTTCTATATATTCTCTAATAACATCAGTTATTTGAACATGGAATTCTTTTATTTTTCCATGACTCCAAATCTTTTCTTTTCTGATTTGTTCAAGTTTTTCTAATGCAATAATATGTGCAGGCATTTTTGGTTTGACTTTAAAGAATATCGGTTTTTTATTCTTTTTGAAAAACATAAAGAAATAAATTAGCCCTGCAACGATAACTAATGCTAAAATAAGAATCCACCAGTATTGTTTAAAATACTTTTTGAAATAGTACCAAAATTCAGCAAAGTTGAATGGAGTATTATACAAATCTTCTTTTATGTCTTTTATGCGATATAAGGTGTACAATGGTTGATTTTGTGTTACTTGCTGATATTCTTGCACAAATACAGTATCAACACTTCCTGCTACGATGTAATCATCAAGAATTCCCGATTTGTCAACAATAAACATTTTCTGAGCTGATGATTCGGCAATTTTTACTATTTCTTCCTGATTATACAAGCCGGTCTTCTGTGTTAATTCAGATGAGAAAATATTCAGCAGTTGTTCATAAACAGATTTTTTTAAAATATCAAGACTATCAGTACTTAAACTTTGTTTAATCGAATCTGGAATATATTGTTCTATTTCTTTATTAAAACCATCTTTTCCATAAACTATAAAACCGGCTCTTTCTGCATAAATAGTATCAACAGGAATTGTATCAAGCAGTACATAAGGTTTTACAAAAATCTGTGATTCGGCTGTTGATATTTCATTTGTATCTGAATTAATTACATATTTAAGGTTTATCGCCGGAATGTAATTTAGTCCAGTATCAAAGCTGGTAAATAAATACGACTTTTGATAAATCTTAAGACTGTCTTTTTCTGTTATTACAGGTTCAATATCTTTAATAAGGTCAATTTTGGCAGAGATGGTGTCTTTAAATACCGGAAACAAAACTTGATTATTTTTTGGTACTACAGCTTCAATTTGCAATTCTGTTTGCTCACCTATTATTATTGAATCTTTAAGCACTTTTATGCTAATTTGAATTTCCTGTGCCAATAAACCATTCCAAATTAGAATTGCGAGAGATAATATTAAAAACGATTTTATATGAATCTTCATAATTATCTGTTTTTAAATAAATTAATCAATGGTTTTACATAATCCTGGTCAGTACGCAAATCTGCCCAATCAACTTTTGCTTTTCTGAAAATTCCGGCAGAATTTTCGTACTGTTCATTCCACCATTTGTTATAATATGCTCTGAGCTTTTTATTACTAGTGTCTATCCATTTCAAATCTCCGGTTTCGGAATCCTTGAAATATGCAAGTCCTACATTAGGAAGATTTTGCTCAAATTTGTCATATACTCTTAATGCTGCCAGATCGTGTTTGTTTCCGGCTATTTTAAGAGCGTCACTAAAGTCAGGAGAAATGAAATCTGAAATTATAAATGCTGTACTTCGTTTTTTAATAACATTTGTTAAATATTTTAGGGCTTGCGTAACATCCGTTTTCTTACTTTTACTTTCAAAGTTTAATAATTCCAGAATAATTCTTAAAATGTGCTTTCTCCCTTTTTTAGGAGGAATAAACTTTTCGATTCTGTCAGAGAAAAGAATAACTCCGATTTTATCATTGTTTTGAATTGCTGAAAAAGCAATTACAGCAGCAATTTCTGTTGTGAGTTCCTGTTTGAATTTTTGCTCAGTACCGAATTGTTTCGAACCACTTACATCAATTAATAACATTACAGTAAGTTCGCGTTCTTCTTCAAAAACTTTAATATATGGATGATTAAATCTCGCAGTAACATGCCAATCAATATCTTTTATGGGATCTCCGTATTGATATTCGCGGACTTCACTAAAAGCCATTCCTTTCCCTTTATAAGCAGAGTGATATTCACCCGCAAATACTTGCCGGGACAATCCACGTGAACGGATTTCTATTTTTCTGACTTTTTTTAGTAATTCTTTTGCTTCCATAAATAGTTTTAATTGAAATTTTAAAATCAATTCCCGAATCAATTATTTTATGGAACCTCAACAGAGTTGAGAATTTTACTAATAATCTCTTCTGATGTGATATTTTCGGCTTCTGCTTCATAAGTCAATCCGATACGATGACGCAAAACATCATGACAGACAGCACGTACGTCTTCAGGAATTACATATCCTCTGCGTTTAAGGAATGCATAAGCTTTTGCAGCAAGAGCCAGATTTATTGAAGCACGTGGCGAACCACCGAATGAAATCATACCCGAGAGCTTGTCAATGTTATACTTTTCGGGATAACGTGTCGCAAAAACAATATCAAGAATGTATTTTTCAATCTTTTCGTCAAGATATACTTCTCGCACAACTTCTCTGGCTTTTAAAATATCTTCAAGCTTTATCACAGCATTTGCCTTTGGCATTTGTCCTATCAGATTTTCTCTAATAATTGCACGCTCTTCCTCAAATTCAGGATAGTCAATTTTAATTTTAAGCATAAATCTGTCAACTTGCGCTTCCGGTAAAGGATAGGTTCCTTCCTGCTCAATAGGATTCTGAGTTGCCATAACCAAAAATGGTAATTCCATTTTATATGTCGAATCGCCAATTGTAACTTGCCTTTCCTGCATAGCTTCGAGAAGGGCTGACTGAACTTTTGCAGGAGCACGATTTATTTCATCAGCTAAAATAAAATTAGCGAAAATAGGACCTTTCTTTACTATAAACTCTTCTTTTTTCTGACTATAAATCATAGTACCAATTAAATCAGCCGGCAGTAAATCCGGGGTAAACTGAACACGTGCAAATTTAGCATTGATAGTATTAGCTAAAGTGTTTATTGCAAGCGTTTTTGCAAGTCCCGGAACACCTTCAAGTAAAATGTGACCATCCGACAAAAGTCCTATCATCAGCCCTTCAAGCAAATGTCTTTGACCAACAATTACTTTTTTCATTTCTATGTTGACAATATCAACAAAGGCGCTTTCTCTTTGAACCTTTTCATTCAACTCTTTAATGTCAATATAACTATCCATAATAATCAGTTTAGGTTTAAACTTTAAAATCAGAGCACGAAATTATCATTTTTTATAAATTTTGTCAAGACTTTAACGTAATTATTATCTTATATATTTGTTAAAAGTGTTAAAGGCTTGTTAATTAAATTATTAATAATACTGCTCAGCCTGAATTATTTTTGTAATTTTGTTTTGAAAAAACAAATTAATGAAAAAAAATAGCATTATTATTAGTTTTATTATAGTTGCATTAGTGTTTGCAGCTTGTAATAAATATGAAGAAGGTCCTACTTTTTCTTTGTTGAGCGTAACAAAAAGAATTACAGGTACATGGGAATTAAAGGAAACTATTATTAATGATACTGTAGTGGATTTGAATGATATGATTGATATGATGGGTGAAGCAGAACTGGATAGCTTATCGGATATGGGATTTGATATTAGTCAGTTAGACATAACAGCAGTAAAAGTAACTTTTGAGAAAGATGGAGACGGAAATTTCTATTTTGCAATTAATATGTCAGGATTTCCTTTTTCTCGAACAGAATATATGACATGGGAATTTGATGAAGATAAGGAAAATGTTGAAATTACTATAATGAGTGAGATTCAGATATTTGAGATTATTCGTCTTTCAAATTCGGAATTGTGGTTAAGACGTATAGAAGTTCAGGATGGGATAACTACAACGACAGTAATGAAGCTTGAAAAAGAAAAAGATTAAATATTTCATAATAAAGTTTAAAAAATAGGATTTATATGTCGAAGATGAATTTAGCAGCATTATGTCTGCTTTTGTTAATTACATTTAATTTTGTATCAGGACAGGAGCGTCCTCATGATGCATATCTAGATGAAGAAAACGGATATTTTATTAATGTAAAACCTGCATCCAATGGTTATGTATTTACTGACAATTATTGCAATACATTATATTATCTAGAAAATGGTAATCTGCAAACACTTGTTTCTTCACCTGGTTGCGGAAGATATTATAATGTATCGGCTGATGGTAAATTTATTGCATATAAACATATCAGTAATGAAGGACAAACTCCCGCAGTAATAAATCTTGAAAATGGGAAAATAGAGTTTCTGAATTCCACAGTAGGCTTGTGCGGTCAACCAGTTTTTACTGCTAATGGTATTGCATTTACTATAAATGACAGATTAATCATCTTAGCAAACGGTGTAAGAGATGAATACCCTCTGGGGTATTATTCAAACTATATTGCAATAAGCTCAGATGGAAACAAAGTCGTCTATTCCGACAATGACAGACTAATGTTACTTGATATTCTGACAGGCAAAAGCAAAGCAATATCGGAGGAAAATAAGTTAAGTAGCTATCCCCAGTTTTCGCCTGATGGCAAGAAAATCCTTTTTCAATCTGAAAATATGTATGTTTTGGATTTAATGACAGACAAAGTTTATGATTTAGGTTATGGACTTTATCCTAAATGGTTACACGATTCAGAGACTGTGGTTTTCTATAATACAGAAATACAAGACAATACAGTAGTAAATTCTGATATTTATAAATGTAATTATCTTAATCCTGTACATATTAACCTTACCAATACTGAAGATAGGTGTGAGATGCAAGCTTTTGCAATATCTCAAAATGAAATTGTATTTCATACATACAGCGACCGAGAAATATTTAGGTTAGATATCTCAAATGATTATATGGCTGAACCGCAGATGATATATAAGCATCAGGGTGAATTAGAAATATCGTATAATAATATTAAATCACAGAAGGCAGAGGTTTATATTCCGGGAGATGTACCATATACTCATCAGGTTTATGACACTCCTGACGAACATTATGGTTACGGTTCATGTGCCCCGACATGTGCAATAATGGCAATCTCG
>DAOOPK010000003.1:0-34228 GCA_035388205.1 Bacteroidales bacterium | reverse complement strand
CATAAGTTTTAGTCCATAATGTATCTCCGTTTATATCTGTTTTTATAAGAAAAATATCATAATCTCCGTTGCCATAAGAATTAGTATAGCCAACAATAACAAATCCTCCATCTTTGGTTAGAATTATGTTATGTTTCATTGCCCAGCCAATCTTTTCTTCTCCCATCCCTCCATATGTTTTTGTCCATAAAACATCTCCATTTTCATCTGTCTTTACAAGATAAATATCGTTTAGCCCTGCTCCATAACTATCTGTTCTACCCATCATTACATAACCACCGTCAGGCGTTTGCTTGGCAGATCGCCCGTCTTCGCAACCGGAACCTCCGTATGTTTTATCAAATTGAACAATCGGTTGAGATAACAAATATCCCCCAACAAATAACACTAGGAAACAAAAACTAAGAATCTGTTTCATAATATTGCAATTTAAATTAATAATTTTACGTAAATTAATTTTACGTACCTACAATATTAAATGTTACAATTTAGGTCATATATTTTTAAGTCAAACCGTATAGTTTTCTTATTTTCAATTATATTCGACTTTATATGGGGTAATTCAGATTTATGATAAATAAGTTAGTTAGATGTGGCAGCTATATTCCCAAATATATTTAACCTAATCAAACACTACCTTCTCAAAACACGAGTAAATATTAAAATTATCAGCTCTTGCAAAGCCTATCAATGTAATATTGTTGTTTTCGGCTAATTCAATTGCTTTTAATGTGGGGGCACTTCTAGAAATAATTATTTGAATACCTGCATATATAGATTTAACAACAATTTCAGATGAAATTCTCCCGCTTGTAAGTAAAACTTTATCGCTGATGTCCTGTTTGTTAAGATAAAGTGCTCCGACAACTTTATCAACAGCATTGTGTCTGCCAATATCTTCCATAAAAACAATAATTCCGGATTGACTTGCCAGTGCTGCACTATGAACGCCTCCGGTTTCTCTGAATAAGTCAGAAGTTTTGTTAAATTCTTTCATCAATTCAGAAATTTCTTTCTGTTTTATTGATATTTGAGGATATTCTTCAGTACTATTTTCTATTTTGATAAAGATAGATTCTCCGGATCCACAGCCCAAAGGTTTAAAAACAGAGAATTCTTTTTCTTTAAGTATATTGTTGTTTTCTAAACTTACATCATATTTCTTTTTCCCTTCGATATATTCGAGATGTATTAATTTGTTATTTTTACTAACAATACCGGATGTTACAAGATATCCCACAGTAAGCTCTTTCGTGTGCGAAGGAGTGCAAGTTATAGTACCCACAACTTCGCATTGAACGCTAATATTAAAGTTGGTTTCAGTTACAATAATGTCCTCGGTTAAAGTCTTATTGCCATTCTTATATCTAATAATTTGTCTGGTTCCGCTTTCCGGTCTTATATTATCCATTGTTTTATGTTTTTCACAAAGATAGATTGAATTTAAATTCTAGAACAAGTTTAATTTAAAAAAACGTATTTGTTTTTCCTTTACCCTTTTCTTCTCCTCAGCCTTAGCCTTTTCCTCAGCCTCAGCCTTTTCCTCAGCCTCAGCCTCAGCCTTCTCCTTAGCCTTTTTCTTCTCCTTAGCCTTCACATGAAATAACAAAATCTTAAATTATGAAATATGATTTGAATTGTTTAATTTTGCAATTCGCTTTAAAAGAACAATTTTGATATAAAAATGTTAAATTGCTAAGATGATTACACATAACGAAGCCCTTAAAATAGTTCTTGATTCTGATTTTAGAACAGAAACAGAAAATATCCTTGTTTCGGAGTCTTTTAACAGAGTTCTTGCCGAAAATGCTTATTCGGGAATATTTATGCCTCCGTTCAATAAAAGTATGGTTGATGGTTACGCTTGTTTAAAAAACGACTTGGATAAAGAACTTATTTTAGATGCAATTGTAGGAGCTGGAAATTTATCCTCGATGGAGATTTTGCCAGGACATTGTATAAAAGTGATGACAGGGGCTCCTGTACCAAAAAACACAGAACTTGTTGTGATGATTGAGGATGTATCAATTACAAATTCTAATAGAATTGTTGTTGAAAATAAGAAATCATCAGTAAATGTGTCGCCTAAAGGAGAAGATATAAAAGCAGGAGATAAAGTCTTGGAAAAGGGAACTCTTCTAAAGCCTTTTCATTGCGGAATTTTGGCTACAATTGGCAAATCAATGGTTGAAGTTTATAAAAAAGTAAAGGTTGGAATTATTGTAACCGGTGATGAAATTATTGAACCAGGTAATGAATTGGCTTCAGCTCAGATTTATAATTCAAATGCTTGTCAGATAATTAATAATTGTCGCACTTTAAATATCGTACCTGAATATTTTGGAATTGCTCATGATTCATACGAGGGAGTTCAATCTGCAATAAACTCAATGCTTGAAAAAAATGATGTTTTAATTATTACAGGTGGTGTTTCTATGGGCGATTTTGATTATGTTGCTCCTGCTTTAAAAAATTCCGGTATGGATGTAAAGTTTGATAGTATTTTGGCTCAGCCTGGACGTCCTCTTGTTTTTGCAACGGATGGAAAAAAGTTTTGCTTCGGAATGCCAGGTAATCCTGTATCAGGATTGGTTCTTTTCGAAACAATTGTAAAGCCGTTTTTATATCGAACTATGGGTCATAATTTTAAAGCTTGTATATCACAATATAAATTGAAAAATACATTAGTGCGGAAAAAAGGCTGGCGGAAATCATTTTATCCAGTAAAACTTAACGATGATAATACTGTCAGTGCAATAGCATATCATGGATCGGCACATCTTAATGCTTATTCCGAAGCTTTTGGTATTACCGCTATGGAAATAGGGGTTTTAGAAATTAATGAAGGGCAAATGATTGATGTTAGACAGATTTGAAAGAAATATTACATATTTAAGGGTTTCTGTTACAGATAGATGTAATCTTAGATGTATATATTGCATGCCAGAAGAGGGAATAAAACATATTCCGCATAACGAAATTTTAAGTTTTGAGGAAATTGTTGAGGTCTGCAAAACTGCGGTAGATTTGGGCGTAAATAAAATTAGATTAACTGGTGGTGAGCCTTTGGTAAGAAAAGGTATAGTTGATCTAGTAGGTTCAATTGCAAAAATTGAATGTGTTAAGGATCTGAACATGACAACTAACGGTATTTTGCTCGAACAGTATGCACAGCAGTTGAAAAATGCTGGATTGATGAGAGTAAACATAAGTCTGGACACTCTTGATCCAGACGAATATAAGAGAATTACTAGAGGTGGTGATATTAAAGCTGTTATCAAAGGAATTGTTGCAGCACAAAAAGCAGGCTTAGAACCGATAAAACTAAATGCTGTGGTATTCGACAAGGATGATGACTCTATGAAATTAGCATTGAAAGATTTTGCTAAAAAAATGGATGTACAGATAAGGTTTATTTCACAAATGAATCTCGAAACTGGAAGTTTTTCTGTTGTTGATGGTGGCACAGGAGGGGATTGTGATATATGTAATAGAATTAGACTTACCGCCAATGGGTTTATTAAACCTTGCTTGTTTTCTGATGACGAATATTCTGTACGAGAATTAGGAGCTAAAGAAGCTATTTTAAAAGCAGTACAATTTAAACCAGAAAAGGGAGTGACTTGCACTCATAGAAATTTTTATAATATCGGAGGCTAGGTTTAGCCACTAAGACACGAAACTAATTTTAAGCCACAAAAGCACTAAAACACCAAACCCCACTAAAAATTTAAAGACACTAGCTGGATCAATTCTTTGTCATCTTTAAACAAATAAAAGACCTAATACTATCTAACCATTCTTTTTATACCATTTTTAATATTTACGACATTGAAGTTAATCTAAAAGCCAAGTCTTAAATTAGTTAACTTTAAACGGCTTATTATTTGAGCCTCCCATACTGGATTAACTATATCAACTACTTTTAATTCACAGATTACTTTTGAATTAACAAGAACATCGAGACGCAAACCTTCATCAAATTCTATATCATCATAAACTATTGGGATATCAATTTGTCTTTCAGGGTATAGTCCTTTTTTCTCAAGTTCATAACAAAAACATACTTCATAAACTTTTTCCAATAGTCCAGGTCCAAGATTCTTATGCACAGTATAAGCCGCATCAACAATTTCTGTGGCTATTGCTTCAATTTCCTCTGATATAGGTTCATAGATTTTGTTTGCCATGGTCTGATATTTTTACAAAACTAAAAAATATCTAATTGTCGTGAATAAAATGTAATCAAATTTTTGAGAATACTTTCGTGTACTTTAGTGTTTTAGTGTTTACGTGGCAAAAAGTAAAAAAACTTTAGTGTATTTTAGTGTTTTCATGTTTTTATGGCAAAAAAGTAATTCTTTTGTGTAATTTTGTGTTTTAGTGATTTCGTGGCAAAAAAATGTGTATGACAGAAAAATTCTCACATATCAACAACAAAACTGGCAAAGCCAATATGGTTGACGTTGGTGACAAACCCGAAAGTTTAAGAATTGCAGTAGCAACAGGCTTTATAAAATTATCTCCTGAAACTGTGAAAATGATCAATGAAAACACTATGAAAAAAGGAGAGGTTCTCTCTATTTCTGAGTTTGCAGGGATTATGGCAGCAAAGAAAACGCCGGAACTAATACCCCTTTGCCATCAGTTAAATTTAACCAAAGTTGATGTAAAGGCAAATACCGAAACTGAAGGTGTTCGTATCACGGCTACAACAAAATGCATAGGTCAGACAGGTGTTGAAATGGAAGCACTTACAGCGGTAAGTATTGGATTATTGACTGTTTATGACATGTGCAAAGCTATTGACAAAAACATGATTATTGGAGAGGTAAAATTGGTAAAAAAATCAAAATCTAAACGTTAATTTTATGAAGTTTACAATTAAATCCCTTAATATATCAGAGCGTAAAGGCGAAATAAAACTTCCTATTCCTGAAGTAGAAATAGATAATCATGGAATTACAACAGACGCTCATAGAGGAGACTGGCACAGACAGGTTAGTTTTCTTGCCAAGGAAGATATTGACGAATTTGCAAAAAAGTTTAAACATGAGTTTAAATTTGGCGATTTTGCTGAAAATATTACTACCGAAGGTATCAATTTTAGAGAAGTAAAAATTCTTGATATTTTTGAAAATGAAAATGTGAAGTTGATGATAACCCAAAAAGGCAAAAAATGTCACGGCGGTGGTTGTGCTGTATTTGAGCAGGTAGGACATTGTGTAATGCCAAAAGAGGGCATTTTTACACAGGTCATTCGCCCTGGGAAACTGAAAGTCGGCGATGTGTTAGATTATAAACCAAAAGTGTTTAAAATTGCCGTAATAACCTTGAGCGATCGTGCGAGTCGTGGTGAATATGAAGATTTGAGCGGACCTACAATAGAAAAGTCTATTGAAGAATTCTTTGTTAGTATTGACAGAAAGTACGAAATTGAAAAAATCATAATTCCTGATAATGCTACTCAATTAAAAGATTTGATTGGCAATATGATTGGGAAATTTGATGTTATATTCACAACAGGAGGAACAGGTATGGGAGATAAAGACATTACTATAGAAACTGTTACACCAATGTTGAGCAAGCGTGTGCCGGGAATTATGGAAATGATAAGAATCAAGTATGCTGAAAAAAATCCAAACGCACTGCTAAGTCGAAGTGTTGCCGGTTCAATTAGCAAAACCTTGGTGTTTTGCCTGCCGGGAAGTCCTAAAGCAGTAATAGAATATATGTCAGAAATAATAACTGTACTGGAGCATATGATTTATATGGTTTATGGATTTGATAATCATTAAACTGTAAGAAGACTTATTCTTTTTAGGAACTTTTCGCCTTTAATTTGTTTATTTTTGAACTAATTACTTTCACAGGAGATTCAAATGTCTTGGTTATTATCTTAAACTGATTTTTAATTATCGTATATCTTATTAAACAATACAAAGGAGATGCTATAAATCCTGCTCCAATACCAAGTATAAACAGAAGTATAGTAACAAATCGTATAAGAATTTTTGAAATAAAATTGCCTGATTCTGAAATATACAATCTGTATGGTGAAAGCAAACTTATTCCGGTAATGCCTGCAGTTATTACAAATCCGATAATTGGTAATAATCCAATAACAAATGAAAGTACAAATACAAGTTGAAATTTTCTATCCTGATGCTTGATAAACTCATTTATTGTCGGATTTTTAAAGAATTCTGTATTACAAGTACTACATTTCTGAAATGGACTTCTAATTTTAGATTTTGTTGCACATGAAGGGCATCTGCGTTGTGCCAGAAGTTTAAATTCATGTTTTCTAAAGTCCGAAATTAAATTTGCTTTCCTATTGCCAAATATTCCAATGTCGAAAATTGCTGGCTGCTCATGACCGCATTGCTGGCATCTGATAGCAAAAGGATAAACTTTTGCTCCACAGTTAGGACAAATGTTTTTCTCGTTCTCAATCCTCTTTTCATTAAGTTTACGAAGTAATAAGAATATTCCGATAATTATTGCATAAAGAATAATCATGAATACACCTGTCCAAATTAAAAGCAGAAAACCGAATAGTACCAAACTGTCTTCAATCCAGCTAATTATTTTGCCTATGTAGAGATTATCGTCTTCATCAATGTCTGATAAAAAGTTTAAAAAACGTTTCCTTAGCATAGACAAAAAGTAAACTGCTCCTGAACCAATAACTGCAATAATAATTAATGGGTTAAACCCAGCCCAATTTACTTGCTCAAGAACTTCTTCTGAATTTTCACTCATTATAAAAAACTGAATAAGCAAGTAGCTAATTGGCTTCATATATGGTTCCGCTTCACGTAGAAATTGCCTTACATCTGTATTTTTATCCGCTACAAATTCCAGAATACTCAACACGCCAAGTAGTATTACCAGCCAGTTTTGAGCCAGAAATGTTCCTTGTTCTGCTACCCCTTCAATATTTTCAACACCCGGAAACCATTCGGGATGTGCAAAAAACAATGCAGTCAGAAATGCAGGAAAAAATGTCCGCATCGAAAACAATGGGATAGTACCTATGATTGAAAGAAGCTGAGGAAAATTCATAATTGTTATTCTTTTTTACTTTTTGTTTACAAATATATTAAACAAATTCTATTTCATAATTTAAGTGCTAAAAATGTTTTTTATTGCCAGAATAGTTTTTAAAGCTATTTTTGTATAAGTTCAAGTTTCGAAGTATGGAAATTAAAATATTTAAATCAAAAAATATAAATTATGCTGAAATTATTTCAGATGAAATTATAATCAACAACGTTCAGGATGCTCTTGATCTTATGGCAAATTGTCGTTATCAAGGCTCCGAGAACCTAATTATGTATAAGTATCAATTTAAAGATGAATTTTTTGATCTTAAAACTGGTATTGCTGGCGAAATACTTCAAAAATTTTCAAATTATAGTTGCCGCTTGGCAATAATCGGCGATTTCTTAAATGTCAAAAGTAAAAGCCTTAGTGATTTTATATACGAAAGCAACAAAGGTGGAAGAGTCGTTTTTGCAGTTAGTATCGAAGATGCAATTGGAATGTTTTCTTAAATAACTACTAATCAATTTAAAGTCAGCTTCTAACAAAACATAGTTTACTACTAAAAAAAATAAAATTTTGTTTGTTTTATAATTCGTTTTGCATAAATTTGCAACTCGATAATTGGTTTTATGAAAAGCATATTTAAGGCATTAGTATTTATATCATTTCTTTTGGCTCTTATTTCTTGTGGTAGTCAAAAAAAAGGAGATAATAAAATTACTATTTTTCATGCTGGCAGTTTATCTGTTCCTTTTAAATTAATTACAGCAGAGTTTAAAAAAGAAAATCCGAACTATGAAATATTTGCCGAGTCTTCTGGTAGCCTTGATGCTGCACGCAAAATTACAGATTTAAATAAAGACTGTGACATCCTTGCTGTTGCAGATTTTATGATTATTGATAAAATAATGATTCCTGAATTTGCTTCATGGAATTTTGTTTTTGCCTCAAATGAGATTATTATCGCATATACTGAAAAATCTTTATACTCCTCAGAAATAAATTCAGATAACTGGCAGGATATTTTGCAAAAAGATGATGTCATTATCGGTCGTTCCGAACCAAACGCCGATCCATGCGGATATCGAGCAATTTTTGTTTTTCAATTGGCTGAAAAATTTCTAGATTCCGAAAAATTATTCGATAAACTAGTGTCTAAGCAAAATACAGTTATCAGACCTAAAGAAGTGGATTTATTGTCATTATTGGAAACTGGCAATATCGACTATCTGATGATTTATAAATCTGTGGCATTGCAGCATAAATTAAAATATATCGAATTACCTGATGAAATCAATTTAAGTAATCCGGAATTTGAGGATTTGTATAACTCTGTTAGTATGACAGTTAATGGATCGGAACCAGGTAAAGAAGCTGTTATCAATGGTTCATCAATTTTGTATAGTTTTACAATTCCTTTTAATTCAAAAAATCCTGAAGCTGCCTTAAAATTTGCTTTATTTCTTTCAAATCCTGAAAAAGGTGGCAAAATTCTTATAGAACAGGGAATGGGTGTTGTAAATTATTGCAGTGTAGATTATAAAGAAAAACTACCAAAAGAATTATCTGAAATTATATAATATTTTTTGAAAATGACACATAAAATAGTAATATTCAGCGAGTTGCAAAAATTTTCGGGTCGAAGCATGATTGTGGTTGTACTTGCTTTTTTGGGATTTGTATTTGTATTTAATTCCTGCAAACCTGAACCTGAACCATTAATGCCAACTATTGAGCTTGTTTTTGACGGAGATGTAACACAAGATGGAGATACTGTTCCCATTGGTGGAGCTTTAAATTTTCGAGTAGTTGTAGAAGGTCTAGATGCAAATATCACAAATTTTACAGTAAAAAAAGTATATGATGGGATAACAAAAACAGTGATGGATTCGGGCTTAAATTCTGCAGGTTTTACATTAAATAAGACTTTTTATCAAAGCGTAGAGGATGAAGTTGTATGGACATTTGCTGTTCAGGACAGAAATCTTAATAAAGCAGAAGTTAGTATAACAATTCATAAGGATCCAAATTCTCAGTTTGGCGGAATTCTTGAATTTCCGTCAATAACGCTTGGTTATCAGCAAAATTCTTTAATTGAACATTTCTTCTTGCCATCTGTGGGTGAAACATATTTTCAGGATTCGGCAAGTTTATTTCAGGATTTAGTAGATGTTCTTGTGTATTTCAATTATAGAGAAGATAATGGAGTAGAATTGCCATCACCAACTTTTTCATCTCCGGGCGAAGAAACTGCTGCAAATACGGAATTATATACTGAGTATTATCCATTTATTGTTGACTGGACTACAAGGAATTATACAAAATATGACATACGTGCCGATAATGGAGTTAGTTCTGCAGATTTTGATGCTGCACATAATGACAGCCTTTTGATAGTTTCTTATGATGATGTTTGGGGAAAGAAAAAGTACAAATGGGCAAATGCTGGAATAATAATTCCATTTCAGACTGCTTCGGGTAAAAAAGGTATTATTAAAGTTATTGACGCAGAACATGCAGAAACAGGAGAAATTACTTTCTCAATGAAAATACAAATGTAGAATGATTTAGATAAATTTTTTATTAACTTAAACAAACAGAATTATGAAAAAACATTTACTTTTAGTTTTATCAATTGCTTTATTATTTGTTTCCGGACTAAATGCACAGCAAGATGTCATTATTGGCTTTAGTTTTCCGAACAATACTGACACGGAGTTTCTAGCAGATCAGGGATTAAGCGGAAACCTTGGTTATGATGTACGTGCTGAAAATGCAACAGCAGGAACAACGAGAGATTTAAGTTTTTCAGATGGAGCAACAACTTATGCAGCAAGCGTTGATGCTTGGGATTCTGGTGCAGATGATAAATTTTGGTCAATAAAGTTTAAGGCTGACGGTTATCAGAATTTTAAAGTTTCATCAAAACTGTATTCTGATGCAACTGGTCCAAAAGAGTTTAAATTGCAATGGAAAATGAGCGGTGGCGAATGGGCTGATGTAACAGGAGGAACTATAACTGTAGCTACTGACTGGACAACAGGCGTATTAACTGATTTGGTTTTACCAGCAGACTTGAACGATCCTGGAACTACATCCATTTCTTTAAGATGGATTATGACTTCAAATACAGCCGTTAATGATGGCACTGTTGAAGCTACTGGAATTTCAAAAATTGATGATATTATTGTTTATGGAACACCTCTTCCAGAACCTGTTACAATTATAGGTTTTGATTTTGCTGATGATACAGATACTGAATTTAATGCAGATTCAGGTATTGAAGCAAATCTTGGTTATGATATCCGTGCTGAAAACGGTGCTGCCGCTACAACCAGAACACTAACATATACAGAAGGAGCTACTGATTTTGCTGCAACTGCAACTGAATGGGATAATGGCGCTGATGATAAATTTTGGTCAATTAAATTTAAAGCTGACGGATATAGCCAGATGACAGTGTCATCAAAACAATATTCAGATGCTGACGGACCAAAAAACTTTAAACTACAATGGAAAATTGGTGGTAGTGGCGTATATGCGGATGTGACAGATGGAGGCATTACAGTTGCTACCGACTGGACAACTGGAGTTGTTGAAGAATTAGCTTTACCAACAGAAATGGAAGGTCAGGGTACAACATCATTGTTTATCAGATGGATTATGACTGACAATGTTAGCGTATCTGATGGAACAGTTGATGCAGTTGGTATCTCAAAAATTGATGATATTATTGTTGCAGGAATAGCGCCAAGCGGTTTTGTTACAGAATTATATAATTCAGAAATTATGATTTATCCTAATCCGTGTGACGATTATTTTACTATCGAAACTATAAATGATGTTAACAGAGTTGAAATTTATAATATTCAGGGAGCATTAGTTTTCAGTCATGATCAAGATTTTACAGGAAGTATTAATATAAATACATATGATTTTAGTTCAGGAATGTATTTTGTGAAACTTTATTCAGAAGACACAAAAGTTCCTGCATCTAAAAAGTTAATAGTTAATTAGTAAAATTTGTTTTCTGTTTTAATTCCCGGGAACAAAAGCGTCATTGTCCAATAAAGCTGGCGTTTCCGGGATTTATTTTAATTTTGTTCTATGAAGTCGCTTGTGTTTGTTTGGATATTAGTGTTATTGGGTTGTTATGGCTTTGGACAAAAAGTCACAGGTTATGTTACTGATGTTGATAAAAATCCAATAGCTGATGTAAATATACTTATCGAAGAAACTGGCGAAGGTACTATTTCGGATAAAATCGGATATTTTTTAATTGATAATTTGCCTCATGGCAGATATACTATAAAATTTATGTGTATTGGATATAGAACTGAAGAAAAAGAGATTCACATTCAGAAAAATTCTGCAGTAGAGATTAAAATTGTATTAAAAAGTGATGTCTATATTACTGATGAAATAATAATTGAGGCAGAAAAAGACATTGAAGAATCGGTTTTGGATATTCCTATTCGCAGCAAGACTTTTACAATCCAAGAGATAGAAAGTATGCCGGCAATTTCGACACATAAAATTTTGGAAGGTATTTCCGGGGTAAATGTTAGCTCAGAAGCTGGAATGTTCTCATCTACCGAAGTTACTATGCGTGGTTTGGGAGGAAATTCAAAGGGTGGAACTTTGGTTGTTCTCGACGGTTCTCCAATAAATAAATCGGATGCAGGCTCTGTTAACTGGAGCATGATTGATAAGGATAATATCTCATCTCTAGAAGTAATTAAAGGTCCTGGCTCTGTAATCTTTGGCTCCAATGCTATGGGTGGTATAATTAATATTGTTAGCCGTAAACCAAGTGAAAAATTCTCGGCAAATATTAGCTCATCCTATGGAACGTACAATACTTTCGATGCTAAATTGCGTTTGTCGGGAATTAATAACAATGAAAATCTATATTGGAAAAGTTTTGTTACCTACAGAAATAGCGATGGCTACATTAATACTCCAGATGAAATTATCCTTGAAAATGATTCTATTGTTGTTCCGATATTTCTCGAGGAATATATGCTCAGTGGCTTGATTGGGTATAATATCAATGATAAAAATGCGGTGGAGCTTTCTGTGAATTATTTTGATGATACTAAAGGAAGAGGAACAAAAATTTACGAATTTGCTGGTGCTAATACTCAACGTAATACAATACACAGCTTTGCAAAATATCGAGGTCAGATAAAAAGTGTTAAGCTATTTGTAAATTTATTTACTCTTTACGAAGATTATTTTCGACTCAATGAATATTATAGTGATGGTGAGTATGCCTTGTATGAAATAAATTCTGACCGACTTGAAAACGGAGCGAAAATTTTATCCCAGTTTTATCTCAACGAAAAGATAGAAATTACTGCAGGAGCTGAATATAAAAGAGGCTCTGTAAATGGTGCAGATGTTTATTATACATCAACCGATATGATTAAAAACAGAGGCAGCTCAAATATTTACTCGGGATTTGCTCAGGCAAAAATTAAAATATTTAATACTAAATTGATTATTGTTCCGGGAATCCGCTATGATTTTGCCGTTTTTAGCAATGCAGCGTTTAGTATAGAAAATCCTTCATATTCAATTGAGTATTTAAGCGAATTTCAGTTCGAAATGAACGAAGCTGTGCACTGGGCTTCTTTCAGCCCTAAGTTTTCTCTTGAATATGCATTCTCTGACGAAAATAAATTATTTGGAACAGTTGCAAAAGGCTTCAGAGCTCCTGTACTTGATGACCTTTGTCGTTCCGATCAGGTAAAAACAGGTTTTCGTGTCGCAAATCCCGACATTAGTGCAGAATATCTGTATAGCTTTGAAATTGGTGGCGATTTTGAACTTTTTGAAGGTTTTTATGCAGGTATTTCGGGTTATTATAATATTGGTAAAGATTTTATGTATCTTTTAAGTACTGGCGATTCTGTGAATATGGGATATACAATTGCCCCAATTTATCAGACTGACAATATTGGAGAAGTAAATATTTATGGTGTCGAAACAGATCTAAGCTATCTATTATATAAATCACTAAGTGTTTTTGCAAATCATACATGGAACAAATCTGTTATTACTGAATTTGAAATTAACCCAAATGGAGCAGGAACTAATCTTACAGGAAAATTTCTGACAGATATTCCTGAGCATAAGTTCTCTGGTGGGATGGCTTTGTTTAACAAAATAGTCAACCTATCTGTTTATGCAAATTATACGGGAGAAAGGTGGATAAAGGAAGATAATACGTTTGAGACAGTTTACTTTTTGTCGAATAAATATCCATCTTATACAACAATGGATGTCAAATTGTGGAGGTCATACAAAGATTTTGATTTTAGTTTAACAGTGGATAACATAACAAATAAAATTTATACAAATTCCAGAGGATATAAATGTCCGGGAAGAATGATAATATTTGAATTAAAGTATAATTTTAAATACAATAAAGATGAAAATTAAAAATTTATTTGTACTAATTGCACTATCAGGGTTATTGCAACAGGCTTGTGTGGCTCAGAATCTTAAAGTGGGCGAAGCTCTTTTTGTAGATCAGAACAACAAAACGAATTGTTTTTTTGATAATTCTGAAATTTTTAAATTAGAAACTTCAGGTATTTATGTAGGTGGTGAGGTTAAGTCACCCGGAAAAATTGATTATAGCAAACTCAGTCTGCATGAAGTTATTGTAAAGGAAACTATCTTAGAAAATGGTGAGGATAAGTTCATAGGAGCTTTTCGTTATATAGGCTATTCATTGGCTGATATTCTTAATCTCTTTGAGCTTGACAAAGCTAATGCAGAGGTTTTTCCACCACTTGTAGATATTTATGTTGAAATTGAAAATGATGCCGGCGAAAAAGTTGTGGTAAGTTGGGGTGAGATATATTATTCGAATAATCTTGACGATATATTAATTGCAACAGCAGTGGCACGAGTAGTTCCGGAAAAGACTCTTGATATGTGGGAATTGCCTAAGCAGTCTAAACTTGTAATTATGGATGATTTAATAACAGTAAGAAATATCAGCAGTCCGTCAAAAATTACAGTAAAAACATATAAAAATGATGATATTGAGATAATTCAAGGTAAATCTCCTGTTTATTCGCCAACATTAAATATTATTAAGGGCAATGAAGTTATAGAAACATTAGATAGCAATATTGATTTAGCAGATTCAAAAACAGTGCATACAGTTTTTTACGGAAAGGGTAGAGGCTTACATGGAACAAAACCAACAAAAGGATTAAGCTTAAAGGATGTTTTGATACCTTATGTAGAATTTGACACAAACTCTCTTATGAACAAGTTGATAATAATAGTGGCTGACGACGGTTACAGGAATGTTTACACATGGAGCGAAATATGTAATCGAAACGATCAGGCTGATATTTTACTGCTGTGTGATCCCAATGCTACAGATAAAGGAATTTTTAGATTGTATCCGAGCTGTGACTTTTTCTCCGACAGAGCAATCAAAGGAATAGACAGGATTATATTTAAGTAAAAATTATTATATGTCTGAGGAAATTTCAATATTTCTTTTTTGTTGTACATTGTTTCTTCTTACAGTTAATGTTTTGTTGGCTGTTTTGAAGAAAAGAAAAATAAATCTAATTTTCGGCTGTGTCACAGTTTTAAGTGCACTTGTTGCAGTTGTTAATATTTATTTACAGTCGGGTCATTTACCTATGTCAGGGACTTTCGAAAAAATGCAAAACATGGTTTTGATAATTGTTTTGTTAGGTTTAATCTATGAATTTTTAAACAGGAAAAGAGATATACATGCTTCTGAATTTTGGATTATTGCTTTGATATTTCAGGCATTGGCTTTTTTTGATGAGCTAAAAATTGATCCGATGTTTTACATGTACGATAATGTTTTTGTATCAATGTTTTTTCAATTAAGACTGATTTCAATGGCAGTGCTTGTTTTTTCGGTTTCGATGTATCTTACATCTTTTAAATTGGAAGCTGGTTCTTACGAAAAGTCTTTTATGATGCATCATGCAGCAAATTTTACACTTCTCGGAGCGATTTTGTTTATTGCCGGTGAATTTTCAGGTTCGATGTGGGCACAACTCGCCTATGGAGATTCTTGGAGATGGAGTAAAAACTTTTTCACATCCGGAGCAATGTTCTTACTGGCACTTTTAGGTTCTCATTTGGCTCCATCGTGGATAAAGAACAAAAATTTTCAAATACTTTTTTCAATTATTCCTTTGTTGATAATTATAATTCTATTTCTTACTTAAATGAAAAAAATAATAAAGTTTTTATCATCATTAAAACTGACGGCAATACTTGTTATTTTGCTGGTCTCTATTTTACTTATCGGAGGCTTTTTAACCCGATGGGACGACATCTATTACGGTTTTAAAGCAATGAATCACCTTGTCACGCTCGATTGGTTTTTAAATTACGAATCACATAATACTGCTATTCTGATTTGGTTTATAATTCTTTGCATAGTAGCTGTATTGTTCGGAATAAATCTAGTACTATGTTCTTTTGATAATCTGTTTAGACTTGCTTTAAAAAAGCGGAATTTCAGGACAATAGCTTTATTTGTTGTACATATAGTATTTATAATAATCCTTTCGATGCATGCTTTGGCTTTGGTTATTGGTTACAAGCAGGGAGAAATAGTGCTTAGCGAAAATGATACATATAAATTGAAAGATGGATATGAATTAAGATTAGAAGAAATAAAATTTATTGATAATAAATCATTGTTAAAGGGAGATAAAAAATCGCACAGATTGGAAATGACTCTAGATTCGTTTCATTATAAGGAAAATTATGCAGAACTTGCTTTATATCAGGATAATGAAGAAATAGCCGGCGGAAAAGCTTATATTTTTTCTCCCGTCTTTGGAAATGGATTTCAAATAACATTGGATAAGTTTATTCTAGATAAAAATACAAAAAAGCCTGCTGTAATTCTTACTGTTGCAAAAAATCCACTGACATGGGTTTTCTTTGCTTTTTATGCCTTGGGAATTATGTCTATGTTGGTTTTGCTTGTTTTAAGATGGAAATATAAATAGTTGGGGCTCCAAGTTTTTATTTGGCGTATTTTACCACTTCTTCAATTATCCTCGAAACTAAATCGTTGAGATTATTTTTGTCTCCAGTGATGCTGGTTTTTAAGAATACTTCGCCTTGCTTTATCAACCTGATTTCGCATTTGATTTTGTCACCGTTTACACTATAACGGATGTTGATTTTGTTAGCATTTTCGGTTTCTTGGCGTGGATAGATGATGGTTTTGTCGGCTGCTCTTTCGGACATTTCCAACAACTGGTTATTTATAATGGCTTTTAAATGCAAGTCGTCATCAAAAGTTGCATCATTCATTACGTTTGCACAAACAACAACTGGCTTCTCGTCAGCAAGTACAATGCTCTGTTTTAAATCATCATCAACAATGCCTATTCGAATATTTGAGGTGCCAAAAGGCTGCGCATCTTGCTGATAGCCCATTTCTTTTACTAGTAAATCGAGATACGATTCGGTCTCGAGAAACCATTTCTGAACATTCAAATATTTTCCATCATCCAGAATTTCTGGATTGTTTTTCATCACATATAGCAAACAGTAAGTGAGAAGCCCGTGGTTATATTGAGGAAATTCGTATGCATATTGATTTGGGGCAGATGCTGTAAGAATGAAAAATCCTGATTTGTCTCTCAAATCTTCTACCTGTCTGATTTTCTCTGAATCATCATCAGATCTAGCCAGAGCCATTAGCTCTTTTGTAGCTTGCCCACTGTTACAAGCATCAAAGATTAGAATTGTTTTGTTTGCAAGAATCTTATGCGGTCCCTCAAAACTTAACCAGTTCTGCAATTCAGTTGTGCTTATTCCAATCTGATTATCTCGTGAAGCTTCAGCTGTGAGTAAAGTAAAAACTTTGTCTTTTTCTCCTTGCATTACACCATGCCCTGCAAAAAATAACAGAATTACATCTTCAGGTCCGGCTTTTGTTCCGATTTCCTCCAATGCTTTTCGGATTCCTTCTTTTTCGGGAGTTGTGTAGCCTGTACCAGGTTTTACATTTGAATTTATGATATAGACTACAACATTAGTATCACCTAAAAGTTTTTCTGCACTGAATCTTATTGCATTACCTAAGTCAGTGGCATCTCCGGCAGGGAATTCAAGATTAAGAGAAACGTCTTTATAATCATTTATTCCAACCATTACAATGAAAAGTCTTGGATTTGCTTTAACAGTGTTTTTATTCTCATATTTAAAACTCACGCCTCTCGATCTAATCTCTGAACCTGATTGTTTTACAACTGCTACAACTTTTACAGTATTCTCAATTCCACCAATAAAATGTTTGGAAATGTCCTCATACTTAATTTTTAATAAGTAAGTTCCGTTTTCCTCAATCAATTCATCCTTTTGAAAAGTGAAAACTTTCTTTTCGTTTACATAAACCTCGAGAAATTCAAATCCCGATTTTTGAGGAGTAATTCGATATGCATATTCCTCCGTATTGGTTTCGAGTCGTTCAATTATTGGCAGAGTGCCGCAAATTTCCAAGTCTTGGAGTTTTGGATAATTTATATCCTGACCTGACATTATTTTTTCTACAAGACCAGGAACATAAAGAGCATCTTTCATCTGTGCCAGTTCTGTAACTTCATTTCCACAAACAAAATACAGATAATCTCTGGCTTTTTCGGTTCCATCATAACGATAAAACTCATCATAAACGAGCCAGTCGCCATCAATCAATTGAAGACTTGTGTAGAGAACTCTTCCTGTTTCCGAATCCCTTAAAATGAATTTTCCATCCGCTGCAGAAGTTAAAATGTTTTTTCCATCAGAACTGAATTCCGCATTTGAGATAAAACCAGAGTGATCAGAAAAGCTATTTATAAGCTTTCCGGTTTCTGAGTCCCATATCTTAACTGTGGAGCTTTCAATTGCAATTATTTTCTTGCCATCTGGACTGTAACTCAATTTATACAAATCAATATTCGGACCTTCTAGTTTACAATTAAGCTTACCAGTTTCAATATCCCAAATTTCTCCTAAACTTGTCAATACAGATTTTCCGTTAGGATTAAAAATCACACAATTTACAAAATCAGAATTGCTGTTAAAGCTTTGTGTAGAGGTCCCACTACGAGTATCCCAAATTTTAACTGTGTTATCCCAGCTTGGTATTGCAACAAATCTTCCATCAGGGCTAAAAGATGGCTTATAATTGCAAACACTTGATGGTTCTAGGTTAAAAATCAGCTTTCCAGTTTTTAAATCCCAAAGTTTTGCTGTATCATCTTGATAGCAAGTTATGAGCATCGACCCATCTGGACTAAATGCGTAATTCCCGTTTTGATATTGGCCAGCTTCAACTGTAAAAAACGATTTGCCAGTTTTTAAATTATAAATACTTATTTTTTCATCTGAATTTTTGATAATTAAACTATTGCCATCTGGAGAAAACTCAGCCGAGTTAGCAAATGATACATGATCTTCAAGCGTTAAAATTTTATTTCCATTTTGTAAATCATAAATAAATGTTGAATTATCATCTATAATCAATGCAAGAGGCTTGTCTTCCGGGCAATTGAAAATTCGATGAATGCAATTGTATTCTGGAAGTGGACCATTGATGATTTTCCCAGTTTTTGTATCTCTTATTTTTACACTCCAGTCAGTCGATTGTGTAATTATTGAGTTTCCACCATCACAAAAAACTGCAATAACACTCAAGTCGGTTTTCCCTTCGAGAGTGTTGAGCAGATTACCAGTTTTAGCATCCCATATTTTAGCAGAATTGTCATTACTCGTTGTTATAATATACTTACCATCTGCACTATATGCGGCATTTATAATGTTCATTTCATGTCCTGTAAGTGTGAAAATAATCTCACCAGTTTGCAAATCGCGGATTTTTGCAGTTTTATCCCAGCTGCCAGCAGTTAGTATGTTTTTCCCATCAGGACTAAAAGCAACGGTATATAATCTGCCAGTATGATTATCAAAGGTATATAACAATTTGCCTGTTTCGGAATCATAAATAAATGCTGTTTCGTCAAATGAGTTAGTTATGATTTTTGCTCCATCTGGACTGAATTCAGCATAAACTACATATTCTGAACTGCCTTGTAAAGTGAATAATCTTTTTCCAGATTTTGAATCCCATACCCCTACAGCTTCATCCATCGAAGCAGTTAAGATTTTTTTGTCGTTGGGACTAAATGTTGCAGAAATAGGTCTAGAAATCTTAGATTTTAGAATTTTCCCTTGTTTTCCAGTTTTACTGTCCCAAACTCTAACAGTATTATCCCATGAAGTTGTTATTATTTTTGATCCATCAGAGTTGTATGCTGCAGATTCAATTCGTTCGGTATGTTCTTTACGTGTTGCTAGTAGCTTTCCAGTTTCTGCATCCCAAATTTGAACATCGTTTGAAGTTGCAACTGTGAAAATTGAATTTCCATCTGGATTAAACCCAGCAAAAAGCACTTTAATTTCATTATCGGTAATTGTGCGAATCAGCATACCTGTTTCGGCATCCCACAACTTTGCAGTACTATCAGTCGAAACTGTCAAAATAGTCTTCCCGTTTCGACTATATTCTGCGTTGTTTACCCATCCTTCGTGTCCAGTTAATGTGTGAAGCAGTTTTCCACTTTCTCTTTCCCAGATTTTAGCTGTATTATCAGCTGCTCCAGTCACAATATATTTGCAATCGGGGCTAAAATTTGCGGTTAGAATTCCTGATGTGTGTCCTGCTGGCAAAACAAGTTCTGGCTTGTTCTGAGCATTACAAATAGTTGCTAATAGTGCCAGTGTGATTGATAAAAAAGCAATTATTTTATTCATTTCTCTTAATTATTTAGGTCTCTTGTATAATTCTGTAATCTGTATTCTGTAATCTGTAATCTGTAATCTGTGATCTGTGATCTGTGATCTGTAAATTGTGATAAATTTGAGATTCTGCAAAATTATTAGAACAGATAGAAGTGTCTCAATGAGCGGGACCGACTACCGATTACAGATTACAAAATTTCAAATATCTTTTTGCAATAATACTTTAATAATTACCACATCTCATTATTTAATCCTTTGCCTCCGCAATATCTCCAGCGCGAGTTACTCGCGTTGGAGACATTGTATTATTTGCCAGAAATTCGAGGTCTTTTCTTTTTAACTTTGATAATCTTAAAATAACTAGCTTCTTCCATACTCGGCTTTTTAATCTCATGATTACTTGTTCCAGACTTCTTTATTTCAAATTTCTTTACTTCAGGTTTTCTTGCATAAGGTCTTTTGACATCAGGTTTACTTATTCCAGTTTTCTTTATATCAGATTTTTTAATGATTTGTTTAACGGATGGTTTCTCTTCATTTTTATCTTCAAAATCTCCTTTATATTTCTTTTGCATACCGTTAAGGAAGTTTCTCATAATCTGGTCGTGGCAAACTCTGTATTTTTCATTGTCTGGTTTACGGAAAAATGCACTTAATTCGTGTTTGCTAATTGGATATTCAACCGATTCCAGCATTTTGAGCATATCATCGTCATGCAAGTCGAGTGCGATTTTTAATTTTCGCAGAATGATGTTGTTGGTTAATCTCTTTTCAGGAATAGGTTGCTCCCCGTCTTTTTTGCCACGTTTAAAATTTATAAACCCATTCAGAAAAGCTGCAAACTGAAAATCACTGATTTTAACATAACCTTCGGCATCTTCTTTTTTTAGCCATGCACTTACCTCAGTTCTGCTAACTTTCATATCAGCGAGAGAAAATATTTTTATCATACTGTCATCACTTAACTCAAAAGTAAAGCGTAGGCGGCGAAAAATGTCATTTATGGTCATGTTAATTAAATTGATTTAGCAAAATTAAGAAAATAGCGGAAATCAGGGTATTATTCTTTTTGTTTATTTCTTTATATATTTTCTCTGCAGAAATTTTTGTTTTGCATTAAATTAAAACATAAATTTGTAATTGTAACGTTTATTTTAAATTACTAATCTTAAAATTAAAAACCATGAAAAGAGCAATTAAAAGTTTTGTAACAATTGGTATTGTTGGCATAATGATTGTAGGGGGGGGGCAATCTATTTAGTCAAACACAAGTCCCTCATAATCCATTTGTTTATATGCATGATAACAAGTTTTACTATCAAGGGGAAGACTTTTTTCTTAAGACATGTAATTATCTTGTTAGTATGTACTTAAATGAGAGTAATGAGTTGATAGTTTGTCCGAATTTTAAATATTTTAATAGCGATTGGGAGACGAATGAAGCAACAGCTTATCCAACAAATCAGAATATTGCCAGTAATCAGATAAAGGCTCACTTTAAGGCACTAAAAGACATGGGTTTCAATTCTGTAAGAATTATGAATTGTCAAGTACGGACAAGATGGGATAGCGATATTCTGACGACTAGGCTTTATTTTAAAAACTTCGAGACAGTGACTAACCCGGATCCAGAACGAGCTAAAGAAGAATTTGGAATCAGAAAATGGGAAGTTCTTACGGACCTTGAAGCTGAAACCGAAAAGAATACTATATACAAACAATGCACATTGTTTTAGAGATAGCCAAAGAGTGTGATATGAAAGTAATATGGGTTCTGGGTGGTGAATGGGATTATGTTGATGAATACGGAGTTAGGCATTACCGAAGTTTATTAACTTCAGAAAACACAACAATATTTAATCAGTTTAAAAGTTTTGTTGGAGAAGTTGCTGAAGTATTTAAATATAATACATCTTTAATAGGATATGATCTTTTTAACGAGTTACATACTTTTAATAATAATCCATCAGACATAAATTATTACGATTTAAGTAATTCTGTAAAAAAAATTGTTGCTGCAATTAAGTCCAAAGATATAAACCACTTTATTACAGTTGGTTTAACCTCAATAAATTCATTTTTCACATTAGGGGTAAAATCTTTTTACCATACAGATGTATATAGTTTTCACATATACGAAGGCGAATATGACTTGCATTCTATTCCGATTGGAGCTGAAATTAACAGGCAACTAAAATATTTTAGTACATTGAATTTTCCATGGATGATAGGAGAAACAGGATATGGTACTGACACTACAACTGTGAGCGAAATTAATCAAAGGAGTTATATTGGAATAACAGGAGGAATGAGTGCGAGCTGTAATTCTATAGGATATAGCTGGTGGCAAATGTATGATGAAGATTGGGGTACTAAATGGGGATTATTAAAAAGACCAGGCAGTGAACAAGTTATTTTGAACAATAATGAATCGGTAGAAATATACGGACAATATAAAAAAGCTGTAGATTATTTTACAACCAACGATTTAGGTCAAAGTGTATTTTACAACATTGATAATACCTCGAATAATTGTTTTTTTCCAATGGATGAATATTACCAATTTTTTCCGATTACATACGGACACGAATATAAAACATGGGATGGATTAGTTGTTAACAGTGATTTATTCCCAATACCAGATGCGATTGTAAGAATTAGTGTTTTGTATGATGATCCTGCAAGTGATAATCCAGATGATTTAAAGTTATATGATTTTTTTACATTTACAAATTCGGCAGGTCATTTTTCGATGAATATACCTACATCAGATAATATGGCTACAATTCGGGTAACAAAATACGGTTACAATACTGTAAGCAATTCAAATGTTTTTCATTCTGGACATCCACTACATGTGGATGACAATCCATATATTTTAACATATCAATCTTTACCAGCGAAACAGCAACCTATATACTCTATTTCCGTCAATTCAGGACAAACGAAAATTATTGAAAAACCAACTATGATTTCGGGGAATATAAATGTTTACAATGGAGGAGTATTAAAGATTAGTACCACTGTTGCATTTAACGATGACTCTCAGTTGAAAGTTTACCCTGGAGGTAAAGTAATTCTTGAAGACGGTGCTGTACTTACCGCGATACATAAATACTGGTTTGGGATTACTATGTTGAACTTTAATAATTTAGATTATTTTCCAGATTCTTACCTTGAATCTAGCGGAAAAACAATAATTGCAAATGCTACACAAGGAATTAGTTCACATTATGATAATCATATTCTACTTAATGGGACTAAATTTATCAATAATTATCGGGATGTATATATCAAGCTAAATAATACTAAAGTAATTTTCAAAAATTGTGATTTCACTATTACAGAAGATGCACTTGAAAATTTTTCAGTGAGTAACTCATGTGATAATCATGTAAGTCTGGAATGGTCTCAAAACATTACATTCATAAACTGCCATTTCGAAGATAAGCGCCAATATGGAAATCCCCCTAATAAAACTGGGATTTATGCTGAAAATGTTGATTCGATATATGTGTTACCAGACCCAAAAATTGGGTTTTGGCGTTCAACATTTAAGAATATGCACTATGGCATTAAAGCTATTTCCGGAGCTCAAAATGATATATTGGTTGTTAAAAACTGCGATTTTGAAGCTGTTCGTGGAATTTATATGTATAATTACATGGGATTTTTCCCAAATGAAATTACTAATAATACTTTTAATATTAAAAATTTTTACTTCCCGATAGTTCCAGATTCCACAAAACTTCCTATACAAGATCCTGTGCCACCTGAAGATGAATATCTTTACAGACCTTACGGTATTTATATTGATGAGCAAACAGATAAATATCAGATTGAAGGAAATACTTTTTTAGCTGAAGGTGGTAGCCAAATAACTAAATACGGCATTGTTGTAAATCACAACGGGGCAATGGCAAAAGAATTATATCGTAACAATTTTGTAAATTTAGAGAATGCTGTTCAGTCAATAAATCTAAATAGAAATACCTCAAATGGGAATACAAATGGTCTTCAGATTTTATGCAATAATTTTAACAATATTAAGACAGATATTTATGTAACATCTGAAGCAGATGATACATATACTAATTGGGGAATTGCCGCTTATCAAGGCTCGCCTTCATCACCTGCTTCAAATCTTTTCTCAACAAATACTCCACCAGACTGTTTTACATACAATAATGAAGCAAGTCAGATTACTTATTTCACCAGATCAAACATAGACCCTTACTGGAACCCAAGAGAATGGCCTGACACTATTTCGAGTAAAATCAGTATTATTCCTTTGTATTTTGGGAATATCTCCTCTAATGCATGTCCTGACAATACGACCAAGCTACCGATACCTATTGATGAAGAGTTGATGAGGATAGAAATGTCAAATGCAAAAAAACTTGAAACAGCTATTAAAACAATGCTTAACGATATAGTTGATGGCGGTAATACTGGACAAATATTATCATCTATACTTCATTTAGATGATAATTCGGCATGGTTGACCTATTACGAGCTTATGGATTATTCTCCATATCTCAGTGATACTGTTTTAAAAGAAGTTGCAAAAAAAGAACAGGGATTAACCGCCCCAATGATAAGGGATATTCTTTTTGCAAATCCGCAAGGAATAAAAAATAAAGATATACAAAAAATGCTAAAAGACAGAGATAATCCACTGCCTGATTATATGATAGAACAGATTGAATCCGGACTTGGGATTATTTCTGCTAAAGAAAATTTAGAGATACAATTAGCTGAACAGCAACTTATTTACGAGGAAAATTTAAAGACACTTGTTCAATTTTATATGAGCATCAGTGATTATAAACCTTGGGCTGAAGATAGTATTTACAATCTTCTTGATGGTAGCAAAGACCCACGTTTTATGTATCTATTGTCTGATTATTATTTATCAAAATATGAATACCCTAAAGCAAAAATTGAGCTTAATAGGATAAGACAATTTTGCGAACTATCTGAAGATGAATTGAGAGAGAATCGTGATCTATATGATTTTTATAACCTATATGCAAATTTAATGAAGAAATATAGTAATGATCTCTCTAGCATTACTAATCCTTTACATATTAATCAATTAAAGGAATTTGAGATGAAGGGTGGATTAGCCGGTACAAAAGCAAGAGCAATTTTAATTTATAATAATGCCACCGACTACCGTGAGGCCGTTTATACTCCGGTAGCTCCATTAGAAAACAGAAGCATTAAATCTGATATTATAAATAACAGTAATCCTTACTTTTCGGTTTATCCCAATCCTGCAAAAGAATATTTTTATCTGGAATATTCTTTGCCTGAAATACTGGGTACAATGCAGGTTGTTGTTTCAAACATATCCGGTAAGATGCTTATGCAAAAGCAGATATATGAACCGAGGGATATAATAATAATTAAAACAGCAGATTTACTGCCGGGAACATATAATTGCACATTATACAACGGGAACAAATCTGTTTATAATGGTAAAATAATAGTTGAATAGTTTTTTAAATAATCAAGGAGGCTTAAGTCTCCTTGATTTTACATAATATAATTATGAAGAAATTGTTTCTTTTTACAATACTTTTTTATTATATAGTTTTTTCTGAAGCACAGGAAAGATTTTTTAATTCGTATCCGGGTTGGAAGATTAATTATGTTGATGAGTATTTTGATGATTACTTATTATATGGTTCTGACACACTCTATTCAGGGTATTCTAATACACCAATTAGAATTAAGATTAATAAAATGGGTGAATATCTCGAATCTTTTCGTTATGTAAGCGATTCCATTTACGGATTTTCAATTTATTCATCAGATAGTTACAGTATTCATGATGGTTATACTATGGCTAGTGGAGTGTATAAAGAATTTTTAAAGGACTATGTATTAAATCCGATTTTGATGTATTTTAATAATACTAACTATTATTGTGATTCGATAAAAGAATTTAAAAGCGATTTTGATGAAAGATCAACAATAATTCGTTTTCATCGGGAGGTAAATAATAAAATACATTTGTTTGGGACATCAATGTATGATGCAGAATGGAATGAAAAGACCTTTTTCGCTGTTTACGATCCTGAAACTGGTGATTTTACAATGAAGGATTATTCAAAGCCCTCACATTGTGTTATGACTCCCTATCAGGCATTGCCAACACCAGATGGGGGATATCTTATAGCATGTGAGCAAGATATGACTTATCAACTTGAAAAAAAAGTTTATGCCTGTATCTTAAAAATAGATAATAATGGAGACGAACAATGGAGATATATTATACATGGTCAACTAGGTCAGTCTCCATGGCCAGATTTTGAACCTGCAACATTCAGACCTCGAATTTTTAATGCACTGGATGGCAATTATTGGGTTGTATGGACAGATCCACTTGTTCCAATATCCCCAAATTTGCAAAGTAATCCTAATAGTTCAATTCGAATTGCAAAATTAGAAGATACAATAACTGGCTGTGTATTTACAGGAGAGAAGAACTTAATAACAGAACTTGAGAATCCGTCGCTAAATTATTATTTAATCAACGATTCTTATCAGGCTGAGAATGGGGATATTTATCTTTTAGTACAAAATTACTGGGGATATAATAGTGCCTTTGTAAAAATTCACTCAAGCGGAGTAGGAGCTTGGCTTCGAACTTATCAGTGCTATCCTGATGATGATGCAGATATCACGGAAACTGCTTTATATGGTATTTGTCCAACGGAAGATAATGGCTTTATGTTAACGGGTAAGTTTTACAGTACTTCTAGCACATTGTTTCCATCCGGCATGATTGCATCCTGTGTGTTTAAAACAGATTCCTGTGGTTGTTTCGATGCCGAAGGCTGTAACTCACATTGTGCCGACAGTTATGCAGAGTATTTTGTAACAATGCCTGAAGCAAGTATTTTCCCAAATCCGGCAAGCAACAAAATAAGTGTTAGTTTTGATTATTCAGGAGCAGTAACTGAATTCACATACAAAATTTATAACCTAAACGGGCAGCTTTTAATGGAAGGGAAATCAGAAAAAGTGACCGAAACTTTTGATGTTGAAGTTGATGATTTGCCCTCCGGCTACTACATGATACAATTTTGGGGTGGAGGAAAGATTTTTACAGGAAAGTTTGTGAAGGAGTGAAGACGGTCTGTCATTGTGTGTCAAGTCTTTATTTTTTCTACTTACCTTGATCTTTTATTCAAAAACTTCTGCTTCGTGAATCCGCTTTGCGAAGGAGTATTTGCAGTCTTCTGTTTAAGTTGATTATTGCTAGGATTTGAAGCTTTTTGCTTTCCCTGTTCCTGATTATTCCTGCGTGGAGGTCTTTGCTGTTTTGCTTCCTTAACTGGATTGTGATCCATTAAAGGAAAAGGATGATTATCAATAACTGTGATTTTTTTGGCAATTAATTTTTCTACATCTCGCAAATATGCTTTTTCCTCAGCATCACAAAAAGATATCGCCGTACCATTAGCTCCTGCACGTCCGGTTCGACCAATACGATGGACATAAGTTTCGGCAATATTTGACATTTCGAAGTTAATTACATATTCTAAATCATCAACATCAATACCTCTGGCAGCAATATCTGTCGCTACAAGTACACGGGTTGTTTGTGCCTTAAAGTTTGATAGTGCCCTTTGTCTTGCATTTTGTGCTTTATTACCGTGAATGGCTTCAGCTTTGATATTGTTTTTAATAAGCATTTTAACCACTTTGTCAGCTCCATGCTTAGTGCGTGTAAAAACAAGTGCTGTCTTAATATTTTTATCCTTTAATATTTCAAGTAACAAAGAATTCTTATTTCCTTTATCCACAAAGTAAACATATTGATTTACTATGTCAACTGTTGAAGAAATTGGTGTTACAGCTACTTTTTGAGGTTTGAATAGAATTGTGTCGGCAAGCTTTACAATTTCGGGTGGCATGGTTGCCGAAAAGAATAAGGTCTGACGTTTTCGAGGCAGAAGTGCAATTATTCGTTTCACATCGTGAATAAATCCCATATCCAGCATACGGTCGGCTTCGTCAAGAACAAATATTTCCACATTCGATAAGCTGATAAAACCCTGATTTATTAAATCCAGAAGACGACCTGGTGTTGCTACAAGCACATCAATACTGCCTCGCAATGTTGCTGTTTGTGGATTTTGATTTACTCCTCCAAAAACTACTGTATTTGTTATTCCGGTATGTCTGCCATAAGAATTAAAACTTTCTCCTATTTGAATAGCGAGTTCACGCGTAGGAGTGAGAATCAGACTTCTAATTTTGCGTTTTCGTTCGTTGGTTTGTGAAGAACGTAAAATTTGCAAAATTGGAATTGCAAATGCCGCTGTTTTGCCGGTTCCGGTTTGAGCACAACCTAAAAGATCGTTTCCGTTTAAAATAATTGGTATTGATTGCTCCTGAATTGGAGTGGGAGTGATGTAACCTTCTTCTTCTACTGCCTTTAATATCGGTTCTATTATATTAAGTGATTTGAATTGCATAAATAATGGAAAAATCTTTTATCTGATTGACAAACAAAGCCGCACAGGAAATTTCGTTGCAAAGATAGGCTAAATTTATGGTTAAAAAAAATGTATGAGTTAAGCTATGGCTTATTTTGATGCTGATTGTTCGAAAATATTTACCAAAACCCTGTACAATTCCGGATGGTTTTTTCTGAAATCATCAGGTCTCTCGAAGAAGTATTCGCAACATACCGAAAAAAACTCAGCACTGTTTTTTGTTGCATATGGATGTATATCGGATTTTCCATCTTTAATATTTCTCATTTCTTGATTCATAATGAACATCCATGGAATAATGTATTTGTTCTCCAGTAGTTTTTTAGGAATTCCATCAACTTTGCCATCTTCTTTATCAATCAAGTGAATAAACTCGTGAATACATGTATTACGTGCATCCGAAAAATCATCAAAGCCTTCGTATAAAGCAGTGCGGGAGACTAGCAATTTTCCTTCTAGATGTCCAAAACCAACGAGTCCGCGAAAATATCTGTCAGGACCTGTAGTCTCAAATTCTTCATTGAAATTATCAGGATAAATTATGACTTCATTTAATACACTGTACTTCCAATCGGGATAAGCAAATACAGGAATTATTGCCGAAGCAGCTACCAAAACTCTGTCTTTTTCTGTTATACTAGTATCAACACCTGTGAATTTGCAATTTTTCAGAAATCTTTCTACTGAAGATTCAAAAAGCCGTTTATTATCAACACTAAGATTTGTGTAGTATCGTACTTCGGAACCGAGAATCAGTTTGCGACTATCCGGCATTTTCGTTAGCCTTAGTCTAAGGTATGTTTCTTTTCCGTAAATAACTATATAGCCTATTAATGCTGTGATAATTATAACAACTCCGAAAAAAATAATAACATCCAATGCTTCTTTCATTTCAATGTCGGTCTGTGGTGCAAAGATAAAAATTTTAGATTTGAAATTGATTGTTTAGTTTTTATTCCTGTAATAGAAATATTACATAGGTTTTTAATATATTCGCAGTCTGTTAAGGCAAATATGAATCTTGGTAAAAAACATATTATACTTTATCTTTTTGGAGGACTGGCGCTGCTATTTATAATAGTGCCTATCATAAATATGTTTTTTGCAACTGAGCTGGATGTTTTTTTTCAAACTGCACGAGATTCTGAAGTTAAAAAAAGTATTTTTCTGACATTATGGGTATCGTTGGCAGCCACAATCTTATGTGCAGCATTTGCAGTTCCACTGGCTTATTTGATAGCAAAAAAATCTTTCAGGTTTAAAACTCTCTTAATGGGAATAATAAATATTCCAATCGTTATACCACATTCAGCAGCAGGGATTGCAGTTCTTGGATTGATTTCTCGGGATACAATTCTTGGAAAAGCTGCAGCATCTGTAGGTCTTAGCTTTATTGACAGTCCACTGGGTATTGGTGTCGCAATGGCTTATGTGAGTTTGCCGTTTTTGATAATCTCAGCTATTAACGGTTTTTCTGAAGTTCCTGATAAACTCGAAAATGCTGCGATGAATCTCGGTGCTTCTCGCTGGCAGACATTTTTTAAAGTCTCGCTTCCTCTTGCAAAACAATCTGTGTTTTCTGGTCTGATACTAATGTTCTCAAGAGGTATAAGCGAATTTGGTGCTGTTATTATGATTGCTTATTTCCCAACAATTACTCCAATTCTTATTTACGATAGATTTGCCTCATTCGGATTGACTTATGCACGACCGGTAGCAGTAATCTTTGTTTTGATATGCCTCGCAGTTTTTCTGTTCTTCTATTTACTAACCAATAAAAAAAGGAGGGACTGATGCTGGAACTTAAAAACATAAATCTAAAATTAAAGGATTTTGAGCTTAAGGATATCTCGCTTAGAATTGAAAAAGGAGAATATCATATGCTGGTTGGGCCTTCTGGGTCGGGTAAAACGCTGATGCTTAACATTATAGCAGGGTTTGTTAAAGCTGATACAGGTCAGGTTATATTAAACAAGATTGATATTTCGGGATTTAATCCCCAAATAAGAAATGTTTCATATTTATTTCAGGATTTGGCTTTGTTTCCCAATATGACTGTTTACGAAAATGTGGCTTTCCCTTTGGTTGTCAGAAAACTAAACAAAAATGAAATTGAGGAAAAAGTAAAAAAATATTTGGATTTTACTGAGGTTCATCATTTAAAAGACAGGAATATTTCAAAACTATCGGGTGGGGAAAAACAAAGAGTTGCTTTGGCACGCAATCTGATTACAGAATCCGGTATTTTGATGCTTGACGAGCCTTTTTCGGCAATTGATACACAATTAAAATTATCATTGAAAAAGCTTTTGAAAAAGATATCTGATGCTGGAGTAACCATTATTCATGTAACACACAATCCTGAAGAGGCAATAAGTCTGGCTAATAAAATTACTGTAGTAGAAAATGGTGAAATTTTAAGTAGTGGTACTTATAAAGAAGTTTTTTCCAAGCCATTGAATATGTTTATGGCAGGTTTTAGCGGTTATAAGAACTTCTATAAAGTGAAAAATACAGTTCGAGAGGGTGATTCATGTTTTGTTGATATCGCTGCTGAGAATAATCCTGAAACAACTGTAAGATTTGAGATTCCCGAAAATGCTGATAATGAACTAAATTCATTGATTATTGACAGTAGTAATATAATCCTATCAGAAAATAAACTGGTAAGTAGTGCCAGAAATAGTTTTGAAGGTTTTGTACAAAGCGTTTTTTATCTTGAATCTGCATACGAAGTGGAACTAAATATAGGAATTCCCGTTTGGATAAAAATTACCGAAAACTCATTTAATGAGTTGGGCGTTATGGAAGGGAAAAAAATGTGGCTAAGTTTTAAAGCTTCTGCTGTTTCAGTGTTTTGAAAAAAAGCCGATTGTGCGATAATATTTAATGCAAAACACAATAAAAATCAAATGTTTTGTATTTATATGTAGATAATTAAGGATGAATTGTAATCTGAAATATATTTTGCTGACTCTAATAATCTTAATCATATCTTTTAATTGTTTGAAAGCACAGCAATTATGGATAAATGAAATTATGTCAGTTAATACATCTACTGTTTATGATTTAGATGGTGAAACACCAGACTGGATTGAAATATACAATGCAGGAAGTGATACCATAAATCTTAGCGGATATTTTCTATCAGACAATTATGATAATATTAAAAAATGGCGATTCCCTCAGAGAAGAATTTATCCGGGTGAATATAAACTTGTATTTGCATCAGTAAAAGATAAAACCATACAGTCCGAAATACATACAAATTTCTCAATTGATTCGGATGGAGAAGAATTAATTCTGAGCGATAGTAATGGAGTATTAATTCAAAGAATCTTACCTGTTAAACTCTCTGATGATATATCTTTTGGCTCAAAACCTGACGAGAGTACAGAAATGGTCTATTTTGATCAACCAAGTCCTGGAGAATCTAATAATAACAGTTTGAGTCACTCAAGACTTCAATCCGTTGACTTTTCGGTAAATGGAGGGATTTACGAAAATGATTTTTCTCTTGTTTTGAGTCATGCCGACCCAAATGCCATTATTCTTTATACCACTGATGGCTCTGAACCATCATTAGATAATATTCCATACAAAACATATCCATACAAAAATTATTATCCTGTTGGTGCTGGTGAAATTCCGTATGATTATGTAACAGATACAATGTTTACATTTGTTTATCACGAACCAATTAGAATATCTGAATTTACAGTGACAAACAATAGAAATACTAATAAATCATCCACAGTTCAGGATGCGAATTACTTCCCGGAAGAATCTGTTGTAAAGGCAAATGTAATTAGAGCTAAAGCAGTTAAGTTTGGTATGGAGGATAGTGAGTGCAAAACAGAGACTTATTTTTATAAAAAGACAATTGCTAAGTTTTTAGGTTTACCTATAGTTTCGATAAACTGTAATAGTAATGATTTGTTCGATTATAATAAAGGAATATACACAGCAGGTGTAGATTTTGACAATTGGCGATTACGAAATCCATACGAAGAGACTATTTGGCCAATTCATGGAAATTTTAAACGCAGGGGAAGTGAGAATGAGATTGCTGTTAATATTGAGTATTTTATTGAGAATTGTGATAGCTCAGTCGTTAATACTTTGTCGGGATTAAGAATAAATGGAGGTGAAACACGTTCGTTTCCAATGAAATCATTAAGATTGTGTCCTGATGTTAAATATGGAGATGATAAATTGAATTATAAATTTTTTAATAAAATTGAAGATACTTCTTTTTCATTTCTTGTATTGAGAAATTCGGGCAATGATTTTCCAACAGATTTGTGGGAACCAGCCAGCTTTTCCAGAACGATGATCAGAGATGCATATATTCAATTCATCTGCAGGAATATGAATTTGGAAACTCAAGCATATCAGCCGGTAATTGTTTTTCTTAATGGCGAATTTTGGGGATTACATAATTTAAGAGAGAAATATGATAAAGAGTATTTTAAAAGAGTTTGTAATATTGAATATGATGATTTGGAATATTTATCTGATATTGGCAGTGTAATAGAAGGAGCAAACTGGCATTATAACAATCTGATAAATTATATTTCTATTCATGGTACTGAATCGCAGCAACATTATGTGCACATTTCTGAACAAATGGATATAGAAAATTATATTGACTATATGATAGCAGAGATATTTGTTCATAATACCGATTGGCCGGAGAATAATATGATGTTTTGGCGAAAAAAAACATACTATTACGAAGCTGGTGCTGAATATGGACATGACGGACGTTGGAGGTGGATTATGTCTGATACTGATTTGGGATTTGGACTACATGATTTCTCACCAGATTATCAAAGAAATACTATTGAATATCTTATGGATGAAGAGTCAACTAGTTTTGGAAATGAGCCATCGTCAACATATTTATTCCGAAATTTAATTAAAAACACAGAATTCAAAAATTTGTTCCTTCAAAAATTTGAATATCACTTGATGAATACTTTCAATCCGTCAATTACTGTACCTATCATTGATAGTCTTGTTGAAAATGTTGAACAGGTAATGCCATATCATCTGGAAAGATGGACAGGAGATTTCTATGATATAGCTGATTGGCATCATAGTATTGACCAGATGAAAACTTTCGCAATATTACGACCTTGTGAAATTCGTGAAATGCTAAAAGAATATTTCAACATAGATAGTAATAATTATGCTTTTGGAATTTGTGAAAATGATATTGTTGCAGATAGTGATTATTGTTCCTGTGTAAAATTGTATCCAAATCCGGTTACTGACCAAATAAGAATAAAATTTCCTGATGCTCGTTATTACTCATCTGAAATTAGAATTTACGAAATTACAGGAAAATCAGTATCTGCTTATGATATTTATATATTTGATACAGAAGTTGAAATTAATGTTGAAAATCTGAGTAGTGGATTATATTGTGTTTTAATTATCAATGGGGATAAAGTATGTAGTTTAAAGTTTCTTAAAAGTGAGTTTAAAAATTAACCGCTGAGAACGCTGAGAACACGGAGAAATTGCTGAGAAAATAAGTGTTAATTGTTTCTAACTCTGCGGAACTCTGCGCCCTCTGCGGTAAAACGTGCAGTTGTTGTTTAAAAGAAAATAACCGCTGAGAACGCTGAGAACGCTGAGGAGTCGCTGAGAAAATAAGTGATATAATTTTAACTCTGCGGAACTCTGCGCCCTCTGCGGTAAAACGTGCAGTTGTTGTATAAAAAGAAATTAACCGCTGAGAACGCTGAAGAGTCTCTGAGAAAAAAAGTATAAAAAATTAACTCTGCGGAACTCTGCGCCCTCTGCGGTAAAACGTGCAGTTGTTGTATAAA
>DAOOPK010000002.1:0-34753 GCA_035388205.1 Bacteroidales bacterium | reverse complement strand
CTATCAAAATTACATACATCATAAACAAGGAAATTAAATACAGTATCATTAAATACATCCAGAGAAATCGGTATTGACATAAGAGAATCATTAACCAAAACCTGATCACCTATTAAACCACCTCCGTCAATCATTACATCAAAGTCCACCGTTGTTCCCGGACATACTGTATCTTCAAGTGTAGTAACTTCCATTACAACTGGTTTTAATACATTAACAGTTATTTCTATATCTTCACTTACACAATTCATTGCATCTATAACATGAGCAGTAAATACAGTTGTTTCAGTCGGATTGACGGTTGTGGTCATTCCACTATCATCGTTACTCCATACAATCGTATATGGTGGTACAGAGCCACTAATAATACCAACACCTATCTCGGTACTCATACCATAACAAATTGTAGGATCATCCATTGCCTGAATATAAAATGGCTCTGGTTCGGTCACTTCAAATGTCATAGAATAATGGCAATAACTTTGATCGGTAGCTGTTACTGTATAATTACCTGCAGGAACTCCTATTAAATCTTCCTGCCAGCTTCCGTTAGACCATTCAAAATTGTATGGAGGTCTTCCGCCAGTGACCGTAATATACACATTTCCATTTTCGTCTCCGTTACACATATTATGAGTACCACTGATCATACCATTCATTGGAGCATCAGGTTGGAAAATCTGCACTGTATCATAAGCAAGACAATCGTGAGCATCGTTTATGGTAACACTATAAATCCCGGGTATTAAATCATAAATATCTTCGCTTATTTCTCCGTTACTCCAGCTGAAATAATATGGCGGTGTTCCTCCGAAAACATTAAGATCGGCTATTCCGTTTCCTTCGCCAAAACATCTGACATGAGTAGGAGTAATATCGCCATGCAACGGTAAGTCAGGCTGTTCGATTTGAACCATTGTATAGTTAACACAATTATGTGCGTCAGTTACCGTAACAATATAAATGCCTGCAAAAATATCCCATAAATCCTGCGACCCGGCACCATTACTCCATTCATATGTATATGGCGGAGTTCCTCCTGTAACAACCAAATCTATACTTCCAGTATTTTCGCCATAACATAAAACATCTTGAGTATATGTCGCTAATTCCAGTGGCTCAGGTTGCGTAATAACAAATGTTTCTTCAAGATCACATTCGTGTGAATCAATAACAGTAACTATATAAGTGCCGGCGGGGATGTTGATCTGATCCTGCACCTGCATACTATTAGACCAAATATAATAATAAGGAGGGGTACCACCCGCAGCAGTTATATTAATAAATCCGTCAGAGTAGCCGTAGCAAGATACCATACCTGTTTCTGCTGTCAGAGATAGTGGGGCATCAGGTTCATCTATAAATACTGAATCTTCGTGTTCACAACCTACATCATCTGTAATAGTCAGATAATGCCAACCGGCATAAACTCCGACAGGATTTGCATCTGTGCTTCCGCTTGGTTGCCAGTTATATGTATATGGGGGAACTCCTCCGCTTACGTATGAATAAAGATTACCCGTAGGTTCTCCAGCACACAAAACATCATCTGCATACAAATTTGATAATAATGGTGGGTTGTCATCTGCAATATTCATTTCACCAAATACCTGACAACCATATACGTCTGTTAAAGTGATAAAGTAATAACCTGAAGGCACGGTAATATTATCTACCGGATCCATGTGGGTATTTACAGAACCCCATGAATATTCAAATGTAAACTCTCCTGTACTATTTATTGCTGTCACAGTAATAACTCCGGAAGTGTCTCCGAAACAAACAACATCCTGTCCTGAAATATCAATATCTAGTTCTGGTAATGGGAACAACCATGTACCCGGGAAAACAGTATCCTGAACAAAGCCTTGAAGATCCCATTCCTCATCATACCATGTAAGAGGAATATATCCTAATGGAAACGTTTCAGATATTAAAGGCTCGCAATTTGTCGGGAAACAGAACTCAATGTCTTTTGTCTGGGACTCCCCACCCTTTTGTTGTTCTTCGGGCATGTAATCTTCAAGTAGCACCTGAGGAACAGGATAAGAAGGAGAACAAGCAGTTATGGTTTGTGTCATCCCCAGATCAGCATTATCAATATGAATGTCTGGAAGACAAAATTCTGGCATTGCTGCTATAGGGAAAATGCCTCCCGTTGGAATTGTGACCTGAAAGAAAATTGCTTCCAGTATAAAATCGAAAGCAATTGAATCCCATGTATGATTTGAAAATCCGCTAGTAATATTATAAGTAACATCATAAACCTCCATCGAATCCCATTCATAACACGGGTAAGTAATATTCAGGTCGTTATTAATAGCAAATGTTATTGTATCTGAAACACCTTCAGCAATTAAAGCATTTCCATTGGCGGGATCTGTTTCGGTATATGCAAGCTCTGTTTCAAATGCCAAAGTTGCCCAAATAGTCGGACAAAATGCAAAATCCTGAGTCATATAACTTGACATGTGTAGATCAAGATGAAGAATAAAGTACTCGATAACTGCAGTTACACCTGAAATAATTTCGTATTCTATTACTCCTCCATCTAAAAAGTCGATTGCTTCCTGTATGGCCGGACCTTCAGGGGGCGGAATCAGTCCTGCTATAAATGAAAGGAACTGCATTATATTTAAGTTAAACCACAACCATTCATCATTACCATGTGCATGTAAACATTGTGTGGTGGGGTCGAGCCAATCTTCAGTTTCAACATAGGGAAGATCAATTTCACCTGTTAAACCAATTCCAAACCAGTCCGGAATAACAATAGGTAAGACATCATCTTCGCAAATCATTGGTAATCCAGTAACTTCATCAATACATGGATATACAACTTCTCCTGTTTGTCCGTTAAGATAAAAAATTGCTATTGAATCGTGTGGTAAGGGGTCGGTAGAATATGGATCTATAGGTATGCTAATTGATGGTATTATTGGAATTGTTTCGCAATCTACCATACAGACTATGATATCGAAATTCAAACCGAAGCCGTATTCCAAATCTAATGCAATAACTCCGGCTGTTGGAAAGTGTGTTTCCAAAGCCCAGCCATCAAGTACTTCATAGGATGAATGAATAGGCACTGTTTCACCATGATCAAAAGTATAATCATCAGGAAAATCCAGAGTAATTTCCACCGGATAGTCAACATCAACCGAGCCTAAAGTGAAGCCATGAATACTGAATGTTGATCTTAAAAACATCCAGATGTTCATTTCAACACCTATACCCCATTGAGAACCGAGAATTTCCTCTATCCATCCTTCAGAGAATCCATCTTGAACTGCTATATTGAATAAATCATAATCCATATCAAGACTGAAAGCATCGCCAGCACCCCACATGTCCTGATGGTGAGTGCTATAGGGTATTTCGTGTATAAGAATGTTTTGCGACTGCATAGCGGAAATCCCAAATACAGCCAAAAAACTGCCTAATAATAGTAACTTTTTTATCATAATTGATCAGTATATTGTGCTGTTAATAAACTCTTTATTAAAATATCTTGTAATAATTCTTTTGCAGATTTTGGATAATTGGCATTAATCCAGATAGTATTATTATAATCACCCGCAAAAAGCATTATTCTTTCATAATTAAACCCATTAACAATAAATTCAACCAAATAAATGATTCCTGTTTTACCGTCAAGCATCTTAACAGGGTAAGAAGTAATCAAACTCACCCCTTGGCTCTCAAAATGTTCAGGGGTCATTGCCTGTTGAATCATAACATAGGATGTCCCGGTAATTTCCTGCACTTGAACTGTGGTAGATGTTCCCGGGTGAATCAATCCCGGAATTTCTTTACTAACAAGAAAATGTTCCGGTGGTTGCATTTTAATATGTGTCCCCGGAATTAATACTACTTCTTCCTCGTTATAAGTAAAATCAGCTTCAATAGAACTGAAGTTCTTAATTATTGAGTCCGAGGGAAACTGTGCGCTACAAAATACTGCGTACAGTAATAAAGACAATGTCAATAATCTTTTCATTCAAATGTCCTCCTTTTAATAAAATAGCCCTATTTTATAAAATGTAAATATACAATTTTTTTAAATACAAAACATTTTATTGACGAAAACATTAGATTTAGGTTGTCTTTCTGGAGAAAAAATGTATTTTTACACCGTTTTTTAAATATTATTTTATGAAATTTATAAAATCTCTTATTTTAATTATTGTTCTTACAACTACAAATGTAATTATCTTTTCCTGTAATTCTGGTAAAAACAATAAGTCTGACAAAAATAATGATACAGTAAATGTTGAATCTGATAAAATTAATTATCCGAAAGATACAACTTTGGACCAAATAGCTGCATTATTGGCTGGAGACAATGCCGATGCTTTTAAAGATGTTTTTACTGACAAAATGGTTTTTTGGAATGACTATAAAACATCCATAGACACTCCATGGCAAAGAATTACTGATGAAAGACTTTCGAGAATGGATAAATGGACAAAAAATGAGGTCAGCACAAAAATAAATGATACCTCTTTGCTATTCTACCCATTTTCAGGACCTGATTTTCTCAACGCGTTTTATTTATTCCCAAATGCAAATGATTATGTTTTGGTTGCAATGGAAAAATTAGGCACTATTCCTGATTTGTATTCTATGACAGAAAAGGACCTTGAGTCATATCTAGATGCAGTAAATTTCGGTTTAAGAGATATTTACAAACGTAGCTATTTCATTACTGGAAATATGGATCAGGACCTGCGTAAACAAAAAGTTGATGGGGTTTTGCCTTTGCTTTATGTATTTTTAAATCGCACCGGACATGAAATTTATGAATTTGGCTACTACAGGCTTGAAAATGATGCAATAAGTTTTACTAAAATTGAAAGTCCAACTAATTCTCTGGAAGTATCAGAATGTATTTGGTTTAAAATTAAGAAAAAAGGTGATAAGAAGCTGAAAAATCTGTTTTATTTTTATGGAGACATTTCTGATGACGGTTTCGTAAAAAATCCTGTATTCTTACAATATTTACAAAATTTAAGAACATGTAATACATTTATCAAATCTGCTTCATATTTAAGTCATTATGAAACATTTTCAAATATAAGGGATATGGTACTGAATAATTCTGGGTCTGTCCTAGAAGACGATACGGGTATCCCTTTCAGATACTTTGTTGATGACTGGACATATTATCTTTTTGGAATATATGAAAAACCCATTTCGGATTTTCAGTCAACATATTTATTCCAAAAAGACCTTGATGAAGCCTATAAAACTTCAGAAGTTAAACCTCTGGATTTTTCTTTGGGATATCATTGGCGTAGTGGAAATCAGAATTGGATGTTGTATGTAAAAAACTCTGAGACCCCTGAAGAAGAAGCCAAAAATCCTGCTCAGGAATAATGTTAAATGAAAGATTTTAACAATCGAGCTAAAAGCATTTGTAGGATATTTCTACAAGTATCTCTAATTTCTGTTATAACATTATTATTACTTGAAATTAGTCTTGGTATTTTTTTCAAGATTAAAGATAGAAAATTAATTGATGCTGAAACACATGATTATCCGTATTTATATTTCAAACTAACAGAATGCAAGGGATACAGGAATGAAGACGGACTAAAAATTTTTCGAAGTAAAAACAAACCGGATAATACTTTTAGAATTATTATTGCAGGTGGAAGTGTAGTTTATGGCTTAGATCCTGAAAATACAATATCTGCCAATTTTGAAAAAATTTTAAGAGATAGCTTTCCTGATAGAAATATCGAAGTTCTTAATGCGGGAGTGCCTGCTTATGTGATCGAACAGGAATTTATCCTTATACAACTTGTTTTACAGTACTACGAACCTGATATGATAATTTCAATTGATGGATATAATGATCTCATCTCGACAGAGATAAATCGTTTTTATCCTTGTCCTGATGTATTGCCACCTCATAATTGGCGAGATTTCAGAATAATTAGTAAAAATGAAAATTCCCGTTCTTTGTCTGGTCGTTTTTTGGGAATGTTTCCAAATATTTCAAGATTGTTTGATTTTTTCTATCGCAATACGCATCACAATAGAAATTCATATTCCTCATTGGCTGATAATAAAGAAATAATTGCCTTGACCTACTCTCAAAGAGTAAAAGATATTGAAGCTTTTTGCCGTGCCAAAGGAATAAAATACTATCATTTCTTACAGCCTTTACAGTTTGTTGATAATCCGTTAAATGAACGTGAAAAGCAACTTGCAAGTATTTATTTTTGCTTAAATGATAGTTTGTCGGATTTGCAATATCACAAAAACTTGTTATTTGCTATTGCTGATGAAGAAAATTCGTTTACAGATGAATGTCATTTAAATAAAAAAGGAAATAACATCATTGCTGAGCAAATTGCAGAAGTTTTGTTTCCTATAATTACCAATGAGTTGAACGACGAATCAGAAAACTCTGAAAATACAGAAATTTCTAATAACTAGATTCCTTAACTATTTGAAAAGCTTTGATATTATATTATCCGAAACAAACATTCCATTTCTAGATAGTTTCAGAAACCCATTACTAATTACATAAGATTTCTTATTGATTATTTTCAGCTTTTCCAAAAGACTATTATATTCTTGCAGGCCAAACAAATTCTGAAACTGAATCAGATCTATCCCTTTTACGGTTCTTAATCCGAGCATAATACTTTCATTAATAATATCATCTCTAGTCAATAAGTCTGTATTCTGGGAATATTCTCCTTTGTTCATACTTTTGATATAATCTGTAACATCAGCATAATTACTTGTTCTGACATTTTTAACAAAAGAATGAGCCGAAGGACCAAACCCTAGATATTCTTTTCTTGTCCAGTAAGATGAGTTATGCCTTGAAATAAATCCATTTTTGGCAAAATTTGAAATTTCATACTGAAAAAATCCCTTTTCGGAAGTAATATCAAGCAATTTACAATATTGATCGTAGCTTGATGTTTCGTTCATAATTGCAAATCTCCCCTCATTCAATCTTCTGTACAGCAATGTTCCTTTTTCTACACTTAAATGATATGCTGAAATATGTTTTACAGGCAAATTTACAATTTTTCTCAACTGATTCACAAAGCTTTCATAAGATATGCCTTCGATACCATAGATAAAGTCCACGCTAATATTTTCAAAACCTGTTTCAAAAGCATTATATACAGAATTAATTGCCTCAACAACATTATGCCTTCTTCTCATCATTTTCAAAGTTTCATCATCTGTACTTTGTAAGCCAATACTCAATCTGTTAATTCCGCTTTTTTTAAGTTCTGTCAGATATAATTTATTTAGGTCTTCGGGATTAGCCTCAAAACTTATTTCAGCACTTCCCGATATTTTATAATATTTTATTATTTGTTCGATGATTGCATTAACTACAGCAACTCGTAAAATTGATGGAGTCCCTCCTCCAAAATATATTGTTTCAATTGTTTTATTATCAATTTCATTCTTTCTTAATTCAATTTCCCTCAACAGCATTTTTAGATAATTCGGTATAAATGAATTGTTTGCAATGGAATAAAAATCACAATAGCTGCATTTGCTTTTACAAAAAGGAATATGAATATACAAACCGCTCATCGAAATTATATTTCTGTAAATTAACAAAATTAATATTGATGCTAAATTAAAGTTCTTTACAAATATTTATAAACACAACAAAATAGTGTTGATAACAGGTTTTGAAATTTTGTTAAATTCTTTCAAAAAAATATCATTAAAGTATCCTTAAAAAAATATAGATTTGTCCGGACAGTCAAAAGACTTGTAACTATCTTATAATTAGACATTTTATATGAGCGACCAGATTAAACATGAATGCGGAATAGCAATTTTAAGGTTATTAAAACCATTATCATATTATCAGAAAAAATACGGAACATGGAGATATGGAATCAATAAATTGTATTTATTGATGGAAAAACAACACAATCGTGGTCAGGATGGTGCAGGAATATTAAGTCTAAAAATTGATATGCCCCCAGGATTGAAATATATGAGCCGGAAAAGGTCGGCCTCATCAACACCAATTATAAATTGCTTTAACGAAATTTATTACGAACTTGACAATCTCATTAAGAAGAATCCTGATAAAATTGACGACCCACAATGGGCTAAAGAAAATCTTGATTTTGCAGCTGAATTATACTTAGGGCATTTAAGATATGGCACTTTTGGAAAAAACAATGTTGAATTAGTACATCCTGTACTCAGAACAAGTAACTGGAGAACAAAAACACTTGCACTTGCTGGAAATTTCAATTTAACGAATGTTGATGAACTTTTTAAATATCTAATCGAATTTGGTCAACATCCAAAAGAATATTCTGATACGGTAACGGCTTTAGAATTGATAGGATTATTTATGGATGAGGAAAATCAAAAGCTTTTAAGAGAATACAAAAATCAGGGTTATAAAAATCGTGAAATAAGTGGATTGATAGAGAAAAAAATTGATATTGCAAAAGTATTAAGAGAGTCAACTCAAAATTGGGATGGTGGTTATGTCATGGGTGGAGTGATGGGACACGGAGACAGCTTTATTGTCCGCGACCCATGGGGAATAAGACCTGCATATTACTACTATGATGATGAAATCTTTGTTGCTGCCTCCGAAAGACCTGTAATTCAAACTACCTTGAATGTATTTACCGAAGATGTTAAAGAAGTTGATCCCGGAGCTGCAATTATAGTTAGAAAGAATGGAGAAATAAGCAAGCAAATGATAAGACTGCCTGAGAAGAAATCCCCATGCAGTTTTGAAAGAATATATTTTTCCCGTGGAACAGATAAAGACATTTACAGCGAAAGAAAAAAACTGGGTGAATTGTTAGTTCCTGATATCTTAAAAGAAATTGATTACGATTTCGAAAATACTGTTTTTTCTTTTATTCCAAATACTGCCGAGACTGCATTTTACGGAATGCTTAAAGGTCTGGAAACACATCTGAATAATTATAAACAAGATGAAATAAAAAAGAAAAATGGAAATTTACGCGATGCTGAATTGAAAAAATTGTTGGAATTAAGACCCCGTGTTGAAAAAATCGCAGTTAAAGACGCTAAAATGCGTACTTTTATAACTCAGGATGAAGATCGTAACGAACTGGTAGAGCATGTTTATGATATTACTTACGGCACAATTATCAAAGACCTAGACAATCTTGTAATTATTGATGACAGCATAGTAAGAGGCACGACACTAAGACAGAGCATTTTAAAAATATTAGACAGACTTCATCCTAAAAAAATAATTATTGTATCATCTGCCCCACAGATAAGATATCCCGATTGTTATGGCATTGATATGGCAAAGATTGGTGATTTTGTTGCATTTCAGGCTACAATTGATTTGCTTAAGAAAAATAATAAACAAAAAATCATTGATGAGACTTACAAACAATGCAAATCTCAGCAAAACCTTCCTAAAGAAGACATTGTGAATTATGTCAGAAATCTCTATAAAGAGTTTACTCCTGAACAAATATCTTCAGAAGTTGCAACAATAATAAAAAATGAATGCATAAATGCTAAAGTCGCAGTAATATTTCAAAGTATTGAAAATTTGCATAAAGCCTGCCCCGATAATCACGGAGACTGGTATTTCACTGGAAATTATCCTACTGCCGGTGGAAATAAAGTTGCAAATACTTCATTCATAAACTTTTATGAGCGAAAAAACGAAAGAGCCTATTAATTATTTCAAATATTTTACACAAAACCTCATCGTTCTAATTTATTTTTGTAATTTGCATATTATAATTAATTAGACACCATTATGTTAAATATTGCATTGTTTGGACCTCCGGGTGCCGGTAAGGGTACTCAATCCGAATTTCTGATTAAAGAGTACAACTTGTTTTATATTTCAACAGGCGACTTATTACGTAAAGAAATAAAAGAACAATCCAAACTGGGGAAAGAAGCTCAAAGCATTATTGCCTCCGGGGGTTTGGTTTCTGATGAAATAATCGTTCAAATCATCGAAAAAACAATAACTGACAATCCAAATGTCAACGGATTTTTATTTGATGGTTTTCCCAGAACTTATATTCAGGCATATATTCTCGAAGGCTTAATGATAAAACTCAATACTTCTTTAAATTGTCTTATAAGCCTCGAAGTTCCTGAAGAAGAATCCGTGAGACGTTTACTTAAACGAGGAGAATCTTCAGGGCGTTCGGATGACAATGAAATGGTTATCCGTAACAGGTTGAAAGAATACAATCAGAAAACATTGCCGGTATTGAATTTTTATAAAGATAAGGGCGTGTTTTTTAACATTAAGGGAATAGATACAATTGAAAATGTAAGAGGCAAAATAAACAAAATCATTAAAACAGAATTAAGCAAACGTTTGTTAAATATAGTTTTGTTCGGCTATCCGGGTTCAGGGCGAGGTTCACAGGGTAAAGCCATCTCCAAAAAATATGGTCTTGAATATGTAGCTACAGGTCCGATGCTCGGTGAAGAAATTTCAAAACAATCCAAAATAGGCAAACAGGTTCAGGATTTATATAATAACGGGCAGCTTATTCCTGATGAGATTGTTGTAAAACTTATAGAACAAAAACTTGAATACTCTAAGGGCGTAAAAGGTTTCATTTTTAAAGGCTTTCCACGTACCTTGGTTCAGTCTTATATTCTTGACGGATTATTAAAAAAACACAGATCATCATTATCAAAAATTATAGAAATCGAAGTCCCAACACTCGAACTAATCCGCCGACTTGACGAAAGAAGTAAAACAAAAGATTGTATGCCTTACGACTCAAGCACTGCCAAGATTGTTCAAAGATTACAAGATCATGAAATTAAAACTGTACCCGTTATCGAAAAATACAACGAACTTCATGGAGTGGTTAAAATAAGCGGTATTGGTAGTTTTGAGGAAGTGTTCGAAAAAATTAGCTTCGAAATAGAAAATGGCTTTAAAAATTTGAGGTAATTCAATCTTTGAATTGAACTTTTCGCCATTATTTCTGTTATTACCATGTTATTTGAAAAAATTAACTTATGGTTAAAATATTCAACATTTGTATTTTTTTGTCATTGACAGTATTAGTGTTTTCCCAGACTATTCCCAACAACAGTTTTGATGAATGGCATACCGCAGAACAGGGACATGAAGATCCTGTTTCATGGAATACTGCAAATTCTACAACTAATGTTATGCCCATATATAAAATCACAACCGAAAAGACTACAGATTCGTATGAGGGTGAATATGCGGTTAAACTCATATCTAAAACTGTGTTAACTTTTGTCGCTCCAGGATTTATTACTTTGGGTGATTTTGATATTGATCTTTGGACTCAGGAAACGAGTATTACGGGTGGAATAGATTTCAATTTAAAACCCAATAAATTAAAGCTTTGGTATAAATATTTACCTATTGACAATGATAAAATGAGAATAGGTATGTGGATGTTAAGAAATGACGGAACAGACGTCCCCGACACTGTTGCAACTGCATTATATGAGAGTTATGAACCTCAAAATAATTATACTGAGTTAATACTTGACATAGAATACCGTAATGAATATGAGCCAGAGATTTTAAATATCATGGCAGTTTCATCAAATCCTGATGACCCTATAGCAGAAAGTGTTTTGTATATTGATAAAATAGAACTTGATTATAATACAGGAATTATAGATGAAACGTTTTCAGACTTTCAGGTTTACCCAAATCCAACAAGCGATTTTATTATGCTAAACGATCGCTTTATAAATTGTAATTACTATATTTCCGACCTTAATGGCAATAAACTCATTCAAAATCAATATAATCAACTTATAAATATTTCCAATCTGATAGAAGGTACATATATTATTTCTGTGGAATATTATGACATTATACATTCTCAAAAATTTATTAAACAATGAAATCTTTTATAATAATAGCATTGTTTTTTCTCTCAACATTTTCTTTCATCGCTTGCGATAAAGATCCTCTTGATCCACCTGAAACCACAGTTACTGAAGCTCTGGCAGGAGGCGATTTTGAAGTATGGACTACCCAAACTCAAGGAGAAGTTAGTTTTGATAAGCCTTCGGGAGACTGGTGGGACGGACTAAATTATTTGTCTGTAATTGGTGGTCCCATTACTGTAACTAAAACTACAGATTCTTATTCGGGAAGCTATGCCCTAAGACTCGAGACTAAATGGTGGGGTGAAGATTTAACCATTCCAGGAATACTTGCTTCGGGGTATTTCAATCCCGATTTACCAATAGGCGAAAACCTTGTTATTGGTAAGCCTTTTACGAAAAAGCCCTCAAAACTAAACGGCTACTTTAAGTACTTTCCTGCCGATAATGATACTTTGGTTATCTTTATCACTCTCACAAAATATAACGGCACTAATGAAGTAAGAGATACTATTGCAAAAGGTGAATATACCTATTCGGGAGAAATTAATTCTTATAGTCCTTTCTCAGTTAATATAGATTATTTAATAAATACCATTCCTGATAGCGTTCATGTAATTTTGCTTTCTAGTGTTTCGGGAAAAGAGATGAAAGGACACGCAGGGTCTGTTCTGTTTATAGATAAACTAAACTTTGAATATGAATAAGCTATTCATTATCTTATCTTTAATATTTCTTTTGTATCTGCCGCAGGCTCTTTTCTCTCAGATTTATTTTGGAATTGGAACAAATTATGGAGGGGCAATGCCAACACAAATAACAGAAAACTCATCAGCAAAAATATTTCCAGGAGCTTATGTTAGTTTTGGAAAAAATATCAAAATAACAGATAAAATTAAATTTATCCCTCAAATTTCTACTGATTTTCGTTGGTTTAATTATTATGCAAGTCAAAAAAAAGACACTGTAGTTTTAACTAATATATCGGGTATGCCTGCAAATATACCAACATATTATACTGCAAATATTACAGGAAAAGTTCGACTTGTTGGTTTCTATATTGAAATTCCTTTTATGTATTCTTTTTCGGATAAAATGGCTATAACTACTGGAATATATAGTTCCTACAATGCATATATGTCGGATGATGTAGATATTAATGTCAAAATAGGAGAAGGAGGGCTTTTACCTGATGTTGATAGTAGTTACAATAATAAGAACAATATCAATATCTTTGAAGCCGGTATAAATATAGGCGGAAAGTATTCTATTAATGACAAATATGTCATTTCAATCGAAGCTTATAGATCTCTAAGTCGCTTTTACAAAAAGAATTCTTTTGATGATAACTTAGGTAATGACATTAGCTTCTATTACACCCAAATAAGATTAGGGATAATTTATCTGTTCGTTCAGAAATAAATTAATCATGTCATCAAATCCAAAATAACATCTGATATTTTGGATTAGGTAAAATCTACCTCGATTTTACTTCTACTTTAAGTGTATAAGACCCCTCTGTCAGACCGTTAGACCCAACAACTCCGATAACAACTTTATATGGACTATTAAGAGCTGTAAATCCCGAAATTGTTCTTGTGTGATCCTGAGTTTTTCCAACTTTAGGATAATCCCATTTATGTTCTGCCTCACAAGTTACGCAAGATGGCAGATTCGGAACAATAGCATTATTATCAACACCAACCTGATATGCATAAATGCTGAAATTTGCTTTTTTGTCATCAGGAATAACAGTTATTGTCATTTCCGAATTTGCCGGAAGTTCTGTGGAATACAAGACATGATTTCCTGTAAATTTTTCATTTTGTGTTCCTGGCCAACATGCATTTGAACTTGTTGATGCCCATGACAGGTCATGTATCTTCACACCTTCTAACAAGTTTCCTTTAACCTCTGTAACTTTATTTTTAGCAGATTCAAAAGTCCTTACTTTTACCTCTTCTTGCACCTCATTTGATTCCTCCCCTCCTACTACCATTATTTCGAGAGTATATTCTCCTGTCGTTAACCCATCTGCTCCAACAACACCGATATAAATATTATACGAATTATCAATTGAATTAAGATATATCTCACGTGTGTGATCCTGGGTTTTTCCTACTTTAGGATAATCCCACTTGTGCTCTGCCTCGCAAGTAACACATGATGCCAAATTAGGAACTACAGAATTGTTGTTAAGTCCTACCTGATATGCATAAATACTAAAGTTTGCATTTTTATCTGTGGGTATTACTTTAACATACATTTCGGCTCTGGGCGGGATTACTGTTTTATATAAAACATGATTACCGTTAAATTTGAGATTTTGTGTAGATGGCCAACATGCGTTTGAGCTAGTTGATGCCCATGAAAGATCATGTATTTTTACTCCATTATTTAAATTGCCTTTATACGATACGGTATTATTAGCTTTACACTCTATATTGTTTACATTAACTTCAGCTTGGTCTAAAATCTCCTCCTTCTCCCCTCCTACTATCTTTATTTCTAAGGTATATTCTCCGGTCGTTAATCCGTCTGCTCCTACTACGCCAATAAATACGTTATATGGTTCCGTAATCGCATTTAGATATACTTCTCTTGTATGGTCCTGTGTTTTGCCAACTTTCGGATAATCCCATTTGTGTTCTGCCTCACAGGTTATACATGATGCCAGATTGGGAACAATTGAATTATTGGTAACCCCTACCTGATATGCATAAATACTAAAGTTTGCATTTTTGTCTGTGGGGATTACTTTTACATACATTTCTGATCTCGGGGGTATAACTGTTTTATATAAAACATGATTACCGTTAAATTTGAGGTCTTGTGTAGAGGGCCAACATGCATTTGAACTTGATGATGCCCATGACAGATCATGTATTTTCACTCCAGTGTTAAGATTGCCTTTATATGATACTGTACTATTGGCTTTACTTTCTACTTCATATACCTTTACTGTTTCCTGTGGAATAACTACTTGCTCCTCTCCTCCAACTAATCTTAATTCAAGTTTGTATGAGCCTTCAGATAATCCATCTGCACCGACAACACCGATGACAATTTTATACGAATTGTCAACAGAGTTTAATGAAATTTCTCTTGTATGATCTTGTGTTTTGCCAACTTTCGGGTAATCCCATTTGTGTTCCGCCTCACAAGAAACGCATGAATTCAGATTCGGTACGACAGAATAATCGTTTGTACTGATCTGATAAGCATAAATGCTAAAATTTGCAGACGGATTATCTGGTATAACTTTGATAAATAACTCGGCTCTTGGCGGAATACTTGTCCAATATAAAACATGTTTTCCATTAAATTTTAAATTTTGAGTGCTTGGGAAACATGCTACAGCACTATTGCTCGCCCAAGTTAAGTCATTGATTACCTTCCCTTGAGCCAAATTTCCGGATACTTTAATATTTCCATTCGGTTCGATCTTAAGTTCTTTTACATAAGTTGGAAATTGTGCATTAAGTAAAAATATTGTGAAAATCAAAATTATTGTCAATAATAACTTTTTCATAATTCATGGTTTTGTTAATACTATTTCAATAACTAATTTATTTAATAATAAAATCATTCATTAAATTCTCTTTACGTGAAGTTGGCTGCTGTTTACCGTTACTTAGTCTTTTTACTCCGTCGAAAATATAGTTTCTCAATTCAGACACCGAGATTTGTTTATCTCCGTCAGTATCTGCTTTACTTTTTCCAACAGCCTGAATTAAACAATATGTAAAGATCCCGTTTTCAATATCTTCGTTTTCCAGAGCATATCCACCTCCCGATGCTGCAGAAATCACCACGGCACCGGTTCCTTTCTTTAAATCGGCAAATAAAAGCTTCATTAATTCATATGAATTTTGTAAGCCTGTTTTAGGTTTATTTTCGTTCTTTGTGGCAAACATCGTAACACCTCTGGTATTTTCATCATCCCCAACAGTATTTATGGCAAATTCATCGTCTTTATCAACTTCGCCCGAATGACAGGCATCCATTAGCAATAGTTTGTTGCGAGCCGGTATTCCATCCAACAAGCCTTCTATTTCGTCATACTTTAATCCATTTTTTGCTGGATTTGAAAAATCAATATTTGCAGTTGCAAAATAAAAATCAAGATTATCATCAAGCAACCCATGTCCTGCAATATGTACATATACATAATCATCAACATCCGATTTCATCAACTCTTCTTTTATTGCAAGTACATTATCTCTTGTACATTCCTGATTATGAAACTTAAGTATGTGTACCTTATCAAAATTCTTACTGTTTTCGGAAAATAATTTTATAAAACCAAGACCATCATTTATTGTATATCTTAGATTATATTGAGACTGTTCATATTCAGCAACTGCCAAAGAAATTAGATACAAATCCGGCTTTTTCTTGTCGGTTTTATCATATACTATTTCCAATTCCTCTTTTAAAGATTCTATACCTTTTTCATTCAGGCAAGAAATATAAATAATATTACGTCCTGCAGAAAGCGGAATGTTTATATCTTGCATAAGTGATTTCACAGACTTATCTTTTACAGACAAGCCTCTTGTACCATATAACGGAACATCATTTACATAAACATTTATTCTATCCAGAATATAATTTTCATCTTTCATCTTTAATTGGATAAGAGCTTCGGGTTGGGTGGTTTTTAATTGAATATTATTCAGATTTGTTATCTCTATTTCTGGCAAATTGATTTTTCCGTTAAGCATTTCTTCCGTAAATCCTAATTTTGATATTCTTTTTAAATAGGCTTTGTGGTATAGTTCGATCATGTCCTCATCAAAATAACCGAAAGATTCCAAAATATAATCCGGTCTATTATATTTGATATCAAATTGCTCGGCCGGAAAAACTTTTCCTTCAAAATTAAATCCTAGGCCTGTTAGAGCGTCTCCAGTTGCCATATAATAATTGTCCGGAGTAATAAAAACCAGTTTACCCATATCAACGACAAAAATACTCAACAACTTTTCTCCTGTGTTAATATCCCAGATGTTCATTGAAGCATCTTCGGCAGAGCTTACAAGATAACCCTTACCTTTTACAATTTCAAAATCATTAATATAGCCCCTGTGTCCGGTAAATTTAATTGTTTTTCCGCCAGTCTGTCTTTCAATATCAAAACCACGACAAGTATAAACATCCTTTGTGATAGGGTCGGTTTTAATTATATAATCAGATTCAGAATTTTTAGGATAGAACGCCTGAAGAACAAGAGTATTTTGAGGTCTGTTATTTCTGTAAACGGATTCAATTGTAGTTTTATCTTTCTCGGAATAACCTGTAATTGTTGTATTAAATCTAACGCCCTTATCTCTATCTTCTTCGCCAAAACCATAAAATTCCTTGTCGCTAGCAAAATATAACTGTTTAAAAATATGTTGATTTTCTTTTGACATTAATCCCAAATCTGCTTTTTTGGGTTTTCTGTTTTCTTTGGGCTCAAAAATATTTAAATTTGATATTGATGACACTTTTAAAACAGGATTTGTAAGACCCCATTTTCCACCGGAATAAGCAATAGTTTTTCCATCAGGACTAATGGCAACAGAATACACATTTTCATCGAACCATAGTTTCCCTTTTTCTGTGTTTGTTACTTTTTCCTGAATACTTTTTATATTAAATGTTTGTTTTACTTTCGATGCTCTTGGATGAAGAGTAAAATATTGAAGAACACTTTTGTTTTCGAAGTCAACAACAGCAGCACGATTATCACTTCCGGCAGTACCAACAATAAGAGGGTTTGGAGAAAAGCAAATATCATTTATTTTCCCATTATGTCCGTTTATGCCTTCGCAGGTTACTTTATCATTTTCGAATTTAAGCAAATACACAAATCCCAATTCGTCACCAAATGCGATAAGACTGTCTGTTGGATGAGAATCAATAGCGCAAACATTGAAGCTGCGAGGAATTATTCTTTTTTCAAACTTAAATTCAGGCAATCTCCATACCGAGATAGACCTGTCAGCAGAAGCAACGGCAACAAACTTTCCGTCAGCCGAAAAATCAATATCATTGATACTTAAAAAATGAGTGTTTTCAAATTTTTTGGTATTCAAATTTGAATTACAATAATATAAACGCCCTTTTTCGTCTCCGGCTAAAACATATTTATTATCATTTGAATTTGCAGCATAAGTAAACCAAGTATATGCATCGCGGTTAAATAATGACTTCCCTCCTTTTTTTAGAACAGCTCCATAAATTTTCAAATCTTCAGTCATTTTTTTCTTATTGACATTTCCTGAAGATTTTTCAAGTTCAAGATTTCGCATATTAAATTTAAATATCTGTGCTGAAGTAGCAACTACAAGCTTATTTTCATTTTCAAAATTCAGAGCATTTACAGTTTCGTCTCCCGGAATTTTCATTCTATAAAACATTTTTCCTGAAACAAGGTCATTAATTACCAATTCATTATTGGCATCAACACTTGCAAGATAACGACTCGTGGGATCCCACTCTACAAATAAAATACTACCCGAGTGTCCTGCCTGAACAACCGGAACAACATCTTGAGCTTTAATAACTGATAACGCGGCCAGAACTATTGTTGTTATTATAATTATTTTTTTCATATAACTAATATTTTATAATCAATTGATTTAACTACTGTTTATAATATTGTAATAATCTCGAATCATCTTCTTTGCCCAATGGCATAAGATAACTTGCACCAAAACCAGCATATCCCCTTATTATAGGCTTATCAGAGTAAGTTGTCAGTGGCGAAATATGAATTGTTATATTAGTAATCAGATATTTTGTTACATAAATATCTAATCCTATTTTTGGATTTATATGAAAACCAAGATCTGCCATATTTGAATAAACAGTGTTAGGTTTAAATACCATATAGTCAATATTGGAATCTTCTGGAGGGTTTTCATTATAATCAGCATTATACTCAATTATTTCGGCCTTATCTTTTGTTTTTAAAGTAATATTATTTGAAACAGGATAGTTGGCATCTGCTCCTAAACCAAAAGCTATGTGAACAGATTTAACATAAAAATGAAATTTATACATTATCCCGACTTTCGGGATGATCATAAATGAAGACAACTTGAGGCTGTCGCTGTCGGAGTCTATACCTGGAATGTCTGTTTCTAAATCAAGTTGATAATTTGATGTCAAAAAATCAAGTCCCGGAGTAATTACCAATCTGCTTCGCTTATAGCCAAAATCGAATGGAAAGCCCAATCCCAGACTGCCTCCTTCGGTTTTCCTGGCTGTGGCAGTATAATCATCGCCTGAATAATGTATGGTAAAATCATCGCCTTTTGCAAGCAGTCCGTAAGAGAACGAAGCCGAATAACCCCGAATGATCTGTTGAGCAAAGATGCTTACAGGAATACATAAAAGTGTAACAAATAATATTTTTTTCATAGAATATTGTTAATATGGTTTTTTTTAATATTTTTGCTTTTCTGTATAAAAAATTATACTAATTAGTTAAATTAAATTACAAAATTAAGGCTAAATTAACATAAAATTCATAAATATGAAAAAAATATTATTTATCTTTATCTTGTTAAGTGTTTTTACAACACTTAATGCACAAGGTTTATATTTTGGACCTCAAATCGGATTAAGCCACACTAGTTATATAGAAAAAAACTCTTTGGATGAAACCGTTAAACAAAGTTTCAAGATGGGTTATCAGATTGGTGCTGCTGCAGAACTGGAAATCATGAGTTTCTTATACGTCGGAGCAGCAGTAACATTTTTCAACAAGGGAAATAAGGTTGTTGACGAGTTTGGAACATCAAGATTAAATCTAGGTTGTATTGATATTCCTATAACAATAGGATATAAAGTACCTATTGGGAATTTAAGTGTATTTGGAAACATTGGGCCTTATACATGTGTAGCTATTGCGGGCAAATCTATTTACCATTCTGAAGTTATGGACGAAGAGTTTGAACATGAGGTTGAATTTGACCCTGAATATGGTTATAAAAGATTTGATTCCGGTTTAACTTTTGGTGGTGGTGTTGATTTTAAACAATTTCAGGTTAAAGCAAATTATTCGTTTGGATTTGTTGATCTTTCGTCTTCTGAATTCTATTCGATGAATAATTCAGTATTTAACATTACGGGAACATATTTCATTGGAAGAAACTTCTAATACCTCATTAAATATTTTTATTTTTCTATATTTGCGTCCTTAAAACTTCAAGGTATTAATGGTTTTTAGCAGTAGCATATTTTTACTTTATTTTTTACCGCTATTCTTTTTCTTTTATTACATTGCTGATGTAAAGTACAAAAATTGGATTGCGCTTATTGCAAGTTTGATTTTTTATGGATTTGGAGCACCTAAGTTTTTGTTTATTATCTTTTTCTCTGTAGCTATTGATTTTTTTATTGTTAAACGAATTGATATCTCCCAAAATCAAAAAGAAAGGAAATGGTTGCTCTTTGCCTCTGTTGTATTAAATATAGGCTTACTTGCATATTTTAAATATGCCAATTTTTTCGTCGAAAATCTGAATTATATTTTATGGAGAATTGGTATAGAGGGGATAAGCTGGACAAAAGTTATTTTACCAATAGGAATTTCATTTTATACTTTTCAAAAATTAAGTTATTCGATTGATATTTATCGTGGAAAGAGTAAGCGTCTGGATTCTATTTTTGATTACCTACTGTTTATTTTACTGTTCCCTCAGCTTATTGCTGGCCCAATAGTAAGATATAATGAAATTGCTATTGAACTTGTAGATAGAAAGAAGAATGAAAATATAGACAATAGGATACTTGGACTTTACCGTTTTATGATTGGGTTAGCAAAAAAAGTTCTAATAGCAAATACTTTAGGCCAAGTCGTTGACACAATCTTCGCTGGACCTGCAGCAGAAATAGGGACTCTAACCGCCTGGATCGGCATTATTGCATACTCTTTTCAGATATACTACGATTTTTCTGGTTATTCAGACATGGGCATAGGTATCGGAAGAATGATAGGATTTAAATTTCCAGAAAATTTTAACAATCCATATATCAGCCAAAATATCTCTGAGTTTTGGAGACGCTGGCACATGACTCTCGGTTCGTGGATGAAAGACTATCTTTATATTCCTCTGGGAGGAAATAAAGTAAAATCAAAATACCGCCTATATTTTAACCTTTGGATAGTTTTCATCATTTCTGGTTTATGGCACGGTGCCGCTTGGAATTTTGTAGTTTGGGGAGCATTCCACGGCTTATTCCTTGTTCTAGACAGGCTATTTCTTATAAAACTATTTAGTAAAATCGGTACATTCACAAGGATATTTATTACTTATATTATTACTCTCATTGGTTGGGTTATTTTCCGCGCCGAAAGCCTCAAATATGCTATCGCATATATTCAAAGCATGTTCAAATTTGATGGCAATCTTTTTCCTAACTATATGGACAAAAAATTTTGGGTATTCCTATTTATTGGTAGTTTATTTGCTTTTATCGGCATATCTAAATTTGGCAGCAGACTCGAGAAGTTCTTCTTTTACAGCGATTATAACATAAAACAATATATTTTTGTTGGTACTATATTGCTTTTCTTATCAATCATATCATTGTCATTTGTTACAAAAGGTGGATTTAACCCGTTTATTTATTTCAGATTCTGATGGAAAAATTTAAGAAAATATGGTTTCTATTTTTTATGGTACTCTTATCTGTTCCTATGATTCAGAATTTTACGGGCTGGTTTCACGAAAAACCATTAAATGGAGCCTATATTCCGGCAGTTAAACCGAAAATCTCGATCAAATCAATCTGGAACGAAACATATCAGGATTCATGTATCAAATACATAGAAGAAAACATCGGATTTCACAACTTTTTAGTCAGATTTAACAATCAAATGATATTTTCTGTATTACGTGAATCCCCCATAAAAGGACCTGTTATTGGAAAAGATGGTGTTTTATTTGAGGAATCATATATAATTAGTTATCTCGGTAGAACTTTTATTGGTGATGAAGAGATTGAAAACAATACAAACAACTTATTGGCGACTCAGGAAATTTTAAAAACAAAAGGAGTAAACCTGATCATCATTTTCTCTCCCGGTAAAGCCTCATATTATCCTGAACTGATACCGGACAAGTATAAACCATCAAAGAAATCAAAGAATAATTATGAGGCTTACATGGAAAATTTTAATAAAAAAGGGATTAATATCATTGATTTAAATAGCTATATTGTTTCGATGAAAGATACGGCAACATACGAAATATACTGTGATCTGGGTGCACACTGGACAATTTGGGCAGCTTCAATTGCAATGGATACTGTAATTAAATATATGGAAAATATTACAAATAAAGATTATGCTGATTTTTCAATACTAAAAATGGAAACCCCCGATACTCTTAGAAATCAGGATGACGATCTGTACAAAACCATGAACTTGCTTTTCTATCCTCCATATAAAAAGATTTCGTATCCTGTTTTAAAATTCAATAACGGAAAAGAAAAAATCAAACCTAAAGTACTTGCAATATCAGATTCATATTGGTGGACTATTTATGCTGAAAGTGTTGCAATACCACAAAATATTTTTTCAAACGGCGGATTCTGGTTTTATAATAAAACTGTTTATCCTGTACGTAATCCTGTAAAGAATGTTGATGAACTTGATTATAAACAGGAAATTGAAAGTCAGGATTTTGTATTTCTTGTAACATCTGAAGCAACAAATCATTTATTCCCTTATGATTTCTGCGAAAAATATCTTATTACTTATGAATCTGAATTTATAAATAAAACCATTTCGGACACACTTACAACAGTTGACAGCCTTTATCTGGAGTTCCGTAACAGGGAGATAAACAAGATTGTTAAAGAAATTAATGCAAATGAGAAATGGAAAAACAAAATTATCATACAAGCGGAGGAGTTGGGAGTTGATTTGGATTATATGATCCTGCAAAATGCAGATTATACATATAAACTGCGGGCAGGGGTTATTAAATAATTTATACTGTTACAAATTCTAAACTGTATTTTTTACTATCCTCTATTATCTTATAAAATGATCAATTTCAAATGGAATAACTAATGATATTTCAACCAGTCCAGCTATTTTATCATCTTTATACCAAGGGCATTGATAAATCATCTTTTTTAATCCATTTTTTTCAATAGTGTAAGCATTTGTATCGCCGGTTGCGAGTAAGTCGCGTATTTTGGCCGCTGATTTTTCGCCATGACAATCAAAAAGTGATTTGCCTATCAAAGATTCTCCTGCATTTTTAACAAAAGTTGAAATTGATTTTTCGTTCATGTAAATAATAATCCCATCTTTATCGCAAGCTGTTACTGCAAAAGGAAGAGATTTGAAAATTTGTTCTGTCATATTAAAGGTTTTTGTAATCAGTAATCGCTAATCGGTGATCTGTATCTTAATGCCTGAACCTTTAGCTCGGCGCGATGCAGTGAGCATGGCCGAACTGAAGCCAATATGGTTGACCACTATTTCCTACCTACTACTTACTAAATAATTCTTACTATTTCCCATACATATCTTCATAATACTTTTGATAGCCGCCGGACACTACATTGTCCAGCCATTCTTCGTTTTCGAGGTACCAGTCAACGGTTTTTTCGAGTCCTTCCTCAAACTTCAAAGATGGTTTCCAGCCGAGTTCTGTCATTAGTTTGGTGCTGTCAATAGCATAACGCAAATCGTGTCCTGCTCTATCCTGAACGAAAGTAATAAGCGATGCTGAAGTCCCGGGTTTTCTGTCAAGTTTTTTATCCATTACTTCGCAAAGTTTTTTTATCAATGCAATATTTGTCCATTCGTTATTTCCGCCGATATTGTAAGTTTCACCGGTGCGTCCTTTGTGAAATATAATATCAATTGCTCTTGCATGGTCTAAAACAAAAAGCCAGTCGCGAACATTTTCGCCTTTCCCATAAATTGGAATTGGTTTCATGTTTTTGATATTGTTAATTGCCAGCGGAATCAGTTTTTCGGGAAAATGATTTGGTCCGTAGTTATTTGAACAATTTGAGATTACTGCCGGTAAGCCAAAAGTATGATTATAGGCACGTACCAGATGGTCGGAACTAGCTTTTGCGGCAGAGTAGGGAGATTTTGGATCATAAGCTGTTTCTTCGGTAAAAAATCCTTCGTTGCCAAGGGAACCATAAACTTCGTCCGTCGAAATATGGTAAAAACGTTTGCCTTCGGAATTACCTTTCCAGCAATTACGTGCAGCATTAAGCAAATTCACAGTTCCAACTATATTTGTAAAAATAAACTCGGTAGGATTAGAAATACTACGATCAACATGCGATTCTGCAGCCAAGTGAATAACTCCATCGGGATTATATTTTGCAAATAAGTTATTTATTTGCTCTGTATTAACAATATCTGCTTTTTCGAAAATATAATTTGGAGCATTTTCGATATCTTTAAGATTTTCGAGATTACCTGCATAAGTCAGTTTATCAATATTTACAATACGATAATCCGAATATTTATTGACAAATAAACGCACAACATGCGAACCTATAAAGCCTGCCCCACCTGTAATAAAAATAGTTTTTGTCATACTATAATAATTCTTTTTTTGCGAGTGTAAAGATAGAGAAAAAAATAGGATTGGAGAAAATGAAAATAGATTTAGCTTTTAAAAATCATACAAGCAAAGAAATGCAAATTAATAATCCAGCGACCATTGTTTTGATTTATGAAATATTTCAATAATTTTGTAGGAAATACTGACTAAAATATTAAACTGTCTTTATTACTTGTACAGGCAGTTAGAAAGATTATTAAAGACAAAGACCTTGAAAACTTTTTAGAGATAATTAATAGAGATAGCCAACAGAAAAAACGGCAGATTTGAAATGAAAACAACGGAAAACTTTGATGAATATTTAAGACAAGGTGAGCCAGACAAAGCAGAGAAAGCAAAAGTTTGGAAAATGGCTATCGGCTTGCAACAAGTGGACGGCTTAAAACCGTCTGAATATCTCATCGAAACTGCCAAACAAAATATTGAAGGCCTTATAACTATTGACGAAGTAAAAAGCCGTATTGACAGTTACTATCAACAAAACCCGACCAAAACAGACGAAGACCGCACTGAAGAAGCGGACAAGGTTTCTGCACGAATTACTGAAATATTAAGTGAGCAAACCTTTAGTTTTTCACCGGCAGAATACTTGTCTATTCATCGTAGATTGTTTACTGGCATTTACAAATTTGCAGGAAAAATTCGTGATTACAACATTACGAAAATAGAATGGGTGTTGAATGGTGAAACCGTACTCTATGCAAGTGCCGACAGTTTGAAAGCAAGCTTGGAATATGATTTTGAACAAGAAAGAATATTTAGCTACAAAGGATTAAGCGAACAGGACATAATAGAACACATAGCACACTTTATTTCATACTTGTGGCAAATTCACATTTTTGGCGAAGGCAACACACGAACAACAGCCATTTTCTTTATCAAATATTTGCGAAAATTAGGATTTAAAAACGTTAATAACGACTTGTTTGCCCACAACTCTTGGTATTTCCGAAATGCACTAGTAAGAGCTAACTTCGAAGACTTATCAAGAGGGATTCACAGGACAGAAAAGTTTTTGATTCGCTTTCTTTCAAACTTATTACTAAAAGAAAATTATTCGCTAAAAAATCGTGACGCACACATTCTCGCTGACACTGTAAATGACACTGTAAAATCACAGTTTGACACTGTAAATGACACTGTATTTTCATTGATTAAGCAAGACAACAAAATAACAGCTAATGAAATCAGCGAACGATTGAAATTGAGTTTAAGCACCGTAAGACGAAGAATTAAAGAACTCAGAAACAACGGAAAAATTGAACGTATTGGCAGTGATAAAACAGGGCATTGGAAAATAAACGAATAAAAAACGGCAGACACACGAGCCGACAGAAAAAGACATGAAAGTAAAATGAAAATTATAGAGAAACTCTATAACGACAATGTTTTATAGTCAATGCTTATATACAGTTTAATTGACAATTTAAACCTTAAAAAATACTATTAACTAGAAAAACTGTTATGAAAATCACCATACTGACAAGAACAATTTTATTGCTTTCAATTATTATTATCTCAATACAGAATGTAAATGCTCAAATTTCACTTAGTTTTTTAAATCATTATCAGGTGACTCCTAATGCTGAAGATTCTAATGGTGTATTCTGCAGAATATTCCATCATTCGGTTAAAAATAAATTTTATGTTGTTTATGCGGGCAGACCTACAACATCAGGTACAATGCAGTATTTCAGGTGGCGAGAGTATAACTCAAATTTTGAATATACTGGAAACCACGGAACGCTTACAGGAGCTTTTTCTGCTGGTGATTTTGCAATGCAAATGGTTGGAACATATTATTACCATATAGCACCTACAAATGATTGGAGTTTAAGATTATCAAAATATGATGACGATTTTAATCTTATAAATTCGACTGTGCTTGCTCTGGACACATGCGACAGTCAAGCTGACATGATGTTTGATTACACTAATAATCGTCTCGTGATCGGTGTTTTCAGACAACCTGGATATTATCATCCGTCAATGCCAACCCAACAAGCAACCTGGTTGCCTCGTTTACATAAATGGGAGTATGATTTAAATCTTAACCCACTTTCAAATGATACAGTTTTTAATCAAATATATACTCCATGGGGAGCCAGTTGTTTATTTAATAATGACATTTATCAAATTATTACATGTGCTAAAACTACTGTAATGATTGATACTGTGTATAAATTAAATGTATATCGATACGATGCAACATGGAATTATATTAATAATATCAATTTAAATAATGATGGACAATGGAGTCAAGGAGTACTCTGGGATGGTAATTACTATTACGTTTCATATCATTCTGGTCACGAGCATAGATCCGGGAATATTGTTGTTGCTATTTATGATGTTAATTGGTCAAAAGTATATGACACAACAATAACAAATAACCAACCATTTATAATTGGAACCAGCCCTGAAATAGGTACTACACAGTATAATGCAAATAGACCATTTCTTTTAAAAGTAAATGACACACTATATGTATCATATGATGTTGATAATTATACTTTAAATTCTTATGGTCCACCTCATATTTATTCTGAAGGAAATAGCTGGCATGCAAATATTATGCGATTTAAAATACTTAATTCCAATTCTGTAAAAAATGTTAGCTTTGATTTAAATGAAATTAATATTTTTCCAAATCCTTTTAACACACAAACAACTATTCAAATAACGCCACCTTTAACAAACATATCATTAAACATTGAAGACATTTTTGGACAGACTATAAGTCAAATAAAAAATGTCAGTGAACATACATTTACATTCTCGCGTAATAATCTTCCATGCGGAATATATTTGGTTCGTTTAATTAAGGACAATAAAATAATTGCAACAAAGAAAATTATCATAACTGACTGACTTTATTAATAATAATTTAGGGCACAAACACTATGCAAGTATTTAGCGTAAAATAGCGTTCATAATTTACCTATAATCGTCTATTTCAACCTCTTAGATTTGTCCAAACATTTTTTATTAACAGATTATTTTTTCTTGTTAATTTATTGAAAATCATAGCTTTAATTTGGTCCAAAATTGTTAAATCGTTGATTTACAATATGGTAAATTATTAACAGTTTTTATAAAAAAAGTTAATATTTGTCGAAAAAAAATAAAAAAATTAATTTGGATTTTCTAAGTGAATTCTGATTATAAAATACTTTCTATTTTCCAAATATTAAATTAACAATTTTCTATCTTTTAATTAACCAATTTATTAACTCAAAATCCAAAAATTTAATCATTTTTGATGGTTACTAATTAATACTAACAGTTGTTAATTAAAAATTTAAAATACTGAAAATCAAATAAAGTTTAATTTTTTCATTGTTTATAAAAGATAATAAATCATCTTTGCAATAGCTAAAATGAAAATTTTAATAAATATTTCAACAGTATTAACAAACATTAATAATCATCATATTTTTTTAAATTAATTTATAAAATTAATATGATTATGAATAAAACGAATTTAAAAAATTTTGGATTTTTAAATATTCCAATCCCCAAAGATATAAATTTGGCAGAAGAAATAAATAAGTTGCGTAAAGAAAAAAACGCAATTATACTAGGTCACTTTTATATAGAAGCAGACTTACAGGATATTTCTGATTTTGTTGGTGATAGTTTACAATTGTCGCAACAAGCAGCAAAAATTCAGGCTGATATAATTGTATTTCTTGGTGTTCACTTTATGGCTGAAACAGCAAAAATATTGTCGCCTGAAAAGAAAGTAATTATTCCGGATATTAAGGCAGGTTGCTCATTGGCTGATTCGTGTGATGCTAAAGATTTTGAGAAGTTTGTAAAAAAGTATCCCGATCATACTGTTATTTCTTATGTAAATACTACTGCAGATATTAAAGCTTTAACAGATATTATTGTTACTTCATCGAATGCAAAAGAAATTGTAAACAGTCTTCCTAAAAATGAAAAGATAATTTTTGGCCCTGACAGGAATCTTGGAAATTATATAAACAGTGTAACAGGTCGAAATATGTTATTGTGGGATGGAGCCTGTCATGTACATAAACAATTTGATCTGGAAGCAATTTTACGTTTAAAAAAGGAAAATCCTGATGCTAAAATTATTGCTCATCCCGAATGTGAACAACCTGTGCTTATTGTTGCCGAACATATTGGAAGTACCGCAAGTTTGTTGAAATTTACACAAACTGACAAATCAAACAAATATATTGTTGCAACAGAATCAGGAATTTTGCACCAGATGAAAAAAGCAAGTCCGAAAAAAGTATTTATTCCCGCTCCTGCTCTCGATTCTACTTGTGAATGTAATGATTGTAATTTTATGAAATTAAACACAATTGAAAAATTATATAATTGTCTCAAATATGAATTACCCGAAGTTGTAGTGGATGAAAAAATAAGATTGAAAGCTGAAAAATCAATAAAACGAATGTTGGAAATATCCGCAAAACTTGGTTTGTAAAAATGAAATTGGTTAATTTAATATTATTCTTATTTCTCAGTTTTTCATTAATTTCACAAAATACTAACGAATATAGAGTATCTGTTTATAACTGTTATGTGGTTCGTAATTATAGCAAATTACCTCCGATAAAACCGGGCTATGCTGCTGAGTTTTCTATTGGACAAAATTTGAATGGTGAAAAATCATGGCATAAATATTATAATTATCCGACATTTTATGTTTCAGTTTTTGGAGGATATCCGGGCAATAAGGAATATGGATATTTTTTTAGTTTAAGTCCTCAGTTTTTATTTACAAAACCATTAAATGATAAATTATTCTTTAATTTAAAAACAGGTCTGAGTATTGCTTATCACACTAATGTTTATGATGTAACTGATAACGCTTCGAACATGTTAATTGGTTCACATCTTACAGCAATTGCAAATATTGAAGCTGGGTTTAATTTTGAATTTGTTAAAAACAGTTTTATTGGATTTGGTCTGGGCGCTTTACATTTTTCGAATGGACATTGTAAATTGCCGAATATAGGAATGAATCTTCCGGCTGTAAATATTTATTATAAATACAGGTTAGACGAAATATCAATTTTAGAAAAAAATGAGAAAGATATTTTATTAAATAATAATTGGAATTATTTTGCTTTTGTTGCAGTAGGAATGCATGAATATGGTTCGTCAACAAAACCTGCGAATGGACCTAAATACAGAGTTTATGATCTGGGTTTTGGTATTTCTAAACAAATAAATTTAATTCATAAGTTCTATCTTGGATTTAATTTGTTGAATTATGGCAGTTTTAAGAAATTTATAATTGATCAGGAATTGAATATAGGAGATCCATTTCTGAAAAGTTCGGCAGTTACAGTATTTGGAGCTCATGAATTTATGTTTGGGAAATTTGGCTTATATACCGAGCTTGGTTTGGATATTTATAAGCCATTTTACAGATATTTTGTAACAATTTATGGCGATAAATTTGGTGCAAAGGATATTCTTAAATCAATAAATAGCAATAAGTTAGGTTTAAGATACAGAATAATTGATGCTGAAGAATTTAAATCTGTTGTTGGAATAAATTTAAAAGTAAATTTAGCTCAGGCTGATTTTATTGAAATTTTTTATAGTTTTGAATTTTAAAATAAGAGTTTGGATAATTTATTAATTTAAAAGTTTTAATATGAAAAAGATAGTTTTAATTTTAGTTTTTGCGGCTGTTTCGACAATCAGCTTTGCTCAGTTGACTTTAGGAGGTCATTTTGCCTATAACAGTACCTGGTTAATGAATAAACAGGTATTTGACGAAGGTGCCGAAATGGATGTGGCTGCTTCTTTCGGTCATTATTACGGTTTAATCGCAGGTTATTATTTCTCTGACAATTTTGGATTGGAAATTAATTTTAATTCAAATAAAATCGAACAGAAATATTCAGGCAGTATAGATTATGTAATAGGAGATGAAAGAAATAATTACAATGCTTCTACTGTACTAAAAACTACAGATATACCAATTTTAATGAAATTCGGGAAAAATTCTTATTTTGAATTTGGCCCGATGTTTCAGTTCGTTAATAAAGCAACTTATACTCGTACTTTTGACGAAACAGCTAATTTAGGTTGGTATAACGATCATTTTTATACTTTTTCAAATGAAGTAAATAAAGCTGTCAAGTCTGATTTTAACGGTATAGGTATAGGTGTTTGTATGGGTTTTGGAGCAAATTTCAATCTGATTGAAGACGTACTGAAGTTGAATTTTGGAATGAGATTTAATTATATAATTACAGACCTGCAAGGAGTAAATGGTTTGGGTCTGAATAAAGAAAATACAAGTTTTATCTCAGATTCAGAAAGAGTTAATTTTAAAACTAACCCCTTATATGGCGGTTTGAAATTAGGATTGGTCTATTTCTTCGAATAAAACATTTGTTTGCCACTAAGTTATTAAGATTCTGATAAATTTGACTATCTTTGTGTCTTCATATCTTAGTGGCATTTTACATTAATATAAATGACTTTACCAAAAGCAAAACCAAATACTATTGAAATAGTAAAATTATTAGAAACAGATTCGACAAATAAATATGCTGCTGGGCTTATAGCTGATAAAAAAATCGAAAAACCTACGCTGATCTATACTCTGCAACAAAACTCCGGAAAAGGCCTAGGTCAAAATACATGGCATTCGCAAGCAGGTAAAAATTTGCTTTTCTCTCTGGTTGTTTTTTCTGACATAAAAGCTGAAGAACATTTCAAATTAAATATGATTGTCTCTTTGTCAATATGCGAATTTCTTCTTTTAAAGGGCATAGAAGTAAAAATTAAGTGGCCTAATGACATTTATTGTCAGAATAAAAAAATAGCCGGAATACTAATTGAAAACAATATTTATGGCAATTTAATAGAATCCTCTATTATTGGTGTAGGTTTAAATTTAAATCAAACAGAGTTTCCTTCAGAATTAAAAAATCCTATATCGCTTAAACAGATTAAAAATACCGTTTATGATATTGATATAGAAGCAAAACTTATAGCTCAGATTTTAATTGATAAGCTAGAACAGTTTAAATCTAAAAATTTCACAACAGTTTTAAAATATTATAACAAAAAGCTATACAGATTTGGTTTATTCTCTAAATTTAAGGACAAGGACAAAGAATTCTCAGGTTATATTAAGAATGTTAATGAAAGCGGACAGCTTATTATCAGTGATAAAGAATCAACAACACGCTTGTATAATTTTAAGGAAGTAGAATTGCTAAGTTAAAAACAACCTCCAAACTCATTAAAATTTCTTCTGATAAAAATGACAATAAGGATTTGAATTAGTTTTATCGTAATAATCCTGATGATAATCTTCTGCAGGATAAAAATCTAAAGCAGGACTTATTTTTGTTACAACACTATAACCCTTTAATTCTAATACTTTAATAAGATTTTTAGCAATTTCTGCCTGTTCGGGAGTTGTGTGGAAAATCTCGGATCTATACTGAGAACCAACATCCGGCCCTTGTCGGTTTAATTGTCCGGGATCATGTATTTCGAAGAACAATTTTGCTAAGCTCTCGAAATTTGTCTGACTTGTGTCATAAACAACTTTTACAGCTTCGGCATGTCCTGTTTCTAAATAGCAAACTTCTTTATAAGTAGGATTTTTAGTTTTGCCTCCAATATAACCTACTTCTGTTGAAATTACTCCTTTTGCAAGTTTCAAATGATGTTCAACACCCCAAAAACAACCTGCTGCAAATATTGCAGTTTCATAGTTTTGAGAAGATTCTGTTGTCTTATCATTTGGAATAAATTTCAAAGAAATAGAATTTACACAGTGGCGAGTGTTAGTTTCGGTAAAAGCTTCGCCCTCGAAAACATGTCCTAAATGAGCACCGCAGTTAGCACAAACAATTTCAGTTCTTAAACCGTCTTTATCGGGTATTCGTTTTACAGCATCTTTAATTTCGCTATCAAAAGCAGGCCATCCACAGCCGGAATTGAATTTGCTGTCGGAATAATAAAGTGGAGAATTGCATCTTTTACAAACATAAGTGCCATCTTCATAAAAATTGTCATATTCGCCAGTATATGGTCGTTCGGTTCCCTTATGTAAGATTACATTTTCTTCTTCTTTTGTCAATTTATTATATTCATTTTTCATATCTGTCTGGCATTTAATTGACGAAAACGCTATCACAAATAGCAGTAAAAATGTATAGGTTTTCATAATAGTTAAATCTTTATAACTATAAACATAAATTTGATGAAAATGTTAAGAAGTGAAGATTGATTTAATTAGGTAAAACTATTCCAAAGTAGTTACAAACAAGTGGGAAAAGCCAACTCAATACCCAATTACATTGCTAAAAAAGAAATATTTTAGTTCACGTTTCCGTTTTGTTTGATAGAAATTTGTATTTTTGTAAAAAGAACGAAAATGGACATATATTCAAAGAAATACCAGCTAATGGAGTGGATTATGAATTTGCGTGACACTCAAATGATTGACAAACTTCTAAGTATTGCGGAAAAGTCTGATTGGTGGACTGAAATAAGCCAAGCAGAGCGTGACTCAATTGAAAGAGGATTGAAAGACATTTCAGAAAACAAAGTTATTAATCACTCTGACGTCATGAAACAATATGAAAAATATATCTAAAGTTCTTTGGACAGAAGAAGCCAATAAAAACTTAAGTAGCATTATCAAATATTTGGAAGAGAATTGGACAAATAGAGAGATCGAAAAATTTCTAAAAAAGCTTGATAAACATATTTCAATTATCCAAACACAACCAGATTCTTTTCCAAAAGCTAAAAATTATAATGTACGTAGATCAGTAGTAACAAAACAAACTACTCTTTATTACAGTATTAGTCAAGACACGCTAAATATTGTTTCAATATTTGATAACAGACAAAACCCAAAGAAACTTAAAATCTAATTTGATAAACAACCACCACCAGTTTGTAACAACACCTATATACCATACGGAGTTTAATGCAAGTAATACTGGGAATCGTATTTCCGTTCCTCCGCCAAATTATATAATTTATTCACCATATTATGATTTTAATGGTGTTCGTGATTTAAAAATTGGCTTTTATAACATGAAAAAATGAAAACAAAATTATAAAATTCTGCTCACAGCTTGTACTCAAGTGGATTCGCGATTCCTTTTCCGCACGCTATATATCAGCAACCGTTTAAAAAATAGATTAAATAAATAGTCTTAGTATGTTATAAATGAACAACTATTTCAATTGTTCATTTAATCTATTTATTTCGGCCTGTCTTCCTGTCAAAATATTGATATATCTCGCTGTATGGTCATTGTTGAATTTATTATAAGCTTCATTAGCATACTTTAAAGCAAGCTCAACATTGTCATTAAATTCGTGATATAATGCAAGATTATGAAGTGCATAAGCAGCAATTTTAGGGTCTTCTGATGTTTTTAATTGGCTCCATATCTGATAAGCATCTTTCCAATTATTTTTACGGACATATTCTATTGCTTGCTTCATTTGTTCGTTTCGTGTGCGGAAAAGTGTTCTTGATTCGGTTACCCAAACAGGAGAAATACGTTTAGCATACATAAAACCTGCAAATGCCCCTGCTTCTATAACAGCATCTCGTTTAGATGGTATTCTATTTTTAGCAGTACTTTGATTTTCATCAGTATATTCCCATAATTTTGCATCTCTAAAAGTATTCTGATCTAGAATTGATTTCTTTGCTGGATCATAAATTCTCCAACCTGCATCAATAAACACTTCGAGACCTTCGGTATAGTTATTTACAGAGATTTTTTCTCCATCAACAGTTTTTGTTTTTGTTTCCACTCGCGAAAAATACCTAGTGTCAGAATCAAATGTCTCGAGAACTATCAATAAGTCTGTTTTGTAATAATCGGTTATTTTTGATACAGTATCCCAATCCAGAGGTAAAGGCCACTCCTTTGTTCCAGTACCTCTTACATCAAACATATCCCCAACAACAGTCAAATACTTTGGAGCTTCGTTTACTGTTATCGAAAAGTTATTTATACAGTTATCAGAAGCATTTCTATCTTGATGTATTCCTTCACCAGAAAATAAGCCTTCAAAAAAATTACCTCCTTTTTCTCCTTTTCCGGGCAGACTTCTGTTAATTACTGTTATTTTTTCATGCTTTCCTGGAATATTAATTTCGGCAGGTTTTAAAACTTCAATATATACTGATGTGGTCTTGCACGAAGAAATAAATAAAACTATAAGAATTGATAAAATGAATAATGATTTTTTCATGGTTAAATGTATTAAAACTATTGGCTAAAAAT
>DAOOPK010000001.1:0-45315 GCA_035388205.1 Bacteroidales bacterium | reverse complement strand
AATAGCCACGATTGTTAAAATAACCAAATTTAGTCAAGCTACCTTGAAGCCCTGCTACTGTTGTTCTATTTATAGTGTAACAATCTTTATATCCATATACCCGAAAATCATCCTGTAACAACTGAGTTAACGTAAAAATGTTTTGAAAATTATATGTTGTTAATACTTCGGGCATGGTGTAAAGATAATGAAATTTTGTTTTGGATGACGTTTGTAAAAGAGATTTTTTTAGAACACAATATGCGTCTTGGAAAAGCAGAGTTAAGCTTAACCAAAAGACGTAGTCTTGCGGAAGCGGGGATTTGTAAAGATTTTAATATCTAAATCTGACAGCATTTGACATAAAAAATTCATTTCCAAATTGTTTTCGAAACTCCTTATAATGAATTGTGGGCAAATAATAGTTGAAATAATACTCCTCACCTAATTCCATTTCAAATTCCAATAGTCTGACTTCAACAAACACCGTTTCAACGGATTCTCCAGATCGTAATCTAGGTCTTCTATTAAAAAGACTTCGTTTAAAACTGAAAGTAAAGGCTCCGTGAACACTTACAGTAGTAATTTCCCATTTAATACTATTTCCAAGAGTATCTTCAATATGGGGAAATAAATCAAAAGTATGGGGCAAAACAATAGTCTTTTTGGAATTATTTTTCAAACTCACTGTTCCAAAAACATACTTATCTTTATCGCTTACAGGCGGGAATACTCCAAATGGACGGTAATAATTCACAGAATCTATTTCAATTTCAATTATAATGGGTTGAGAAAACATTTTCAATCCTATAGATAATAATAATAATACTGATAATCGTTTCATACTAAAATCCCAGCTATGTTACTTATTTTAAAGTTATTTCAATAATTTGGTCTTTATCTGCAGATGTTGTCGAAATGCATATTGAAAGTGTTTCATTATAATAAGAGTAAATATCAAATTTTGGCATACTTAAAATTGAATCTGGTGCATCTAAGAGTTCTAAAACTTCGTTTTTTGTAGAACCAATCTTTAGTCCGTTTACTAATGTACAGTTTGAAGGAAAAGTAATAGTAATCCATGCTACTTGTAAATTTTTACGAGATTTTCCAATAAGCCAAAATCTTAAACCTATATCATTGTATTTTAACTCCCAACTTTTATCAGACTCCCATCCTTTTAGTTTTTTTAATTTAGTTTTTCCGTATTTTGCAATAATGTCATAATCTGAAGAACAATCTAGAATAATATTCCCTATTCCTTTGTTTGGGACAAGAATACATGTATCTGATTGTGATTTTAAAGTTATTGCAATTATAATAAACATCAATAATGTATATAATTTCATGAGCTAAATTTTTAAAACATTTATTATCAATTCTCTAATCATTAGTTTTTTGTATTTCAAAATTCTTTGCCTACTGTTCGGCGAAGTTTCCGAACTTCGTCTTTCAAATTCAAATAAATTTAACATTCAATATGTTTTTACAATTCTGTCTAAAATAATTACATCAATCGAACTATCTAACTCAGCATAGTTTCTTGCACTTGAAAATAAATAATGTTCCGGATATTGAACTATTCCTGCTCTAACAGGATTATTATGTATATATTCTAATTTTTCCCATGTAAATTTTGGTGTATAAAGATGTATTGCATGATTTTCGTGTGTCCAAAATTGATACTTCTCATTTCGACTGTGCTGTATAGCTTTATTTTGAAATACTTTCAACATCCAATCTTTCCTGCTTTCCTGAGTATTTTCTTGTATTTCTTTTAATATTTTATTTGATGTAAACCTTTTAAAATCTCTTAAAGTATCACTTAAACAACCATCAACACTATTCGCTATCAAATGAATATGATTTGTCATTATTACATATCCAAAAATCTGCAATCCTTTATTTTTTTGACAGAATTTTAAGCTGTCTATAATAATTTCCTTGTAAATGATTCTTGTAAATATATCAACCCATTCAACAACCTGTAATGTTAAATAGTGTAATTCCGATTGTTCTTTTATCTGGTAACCTGTCGTCATTTTGTAAAGATACAATTTTTACTTTTATGTAGTAAAAGATTAAATTTATTTTTTGGTTTACTGTATGGGTTACGACGAGGCTCGGATGCTTCGCCGAACAGAGGTTACGACGAAGCTCGGAAGCTTCGCCGAGCGAGGACATATTAGTCCTAACGGACTATGAAACAACTCGTTATTTCGCAATTTTATTTTTCTCTAAAATAATTTCCAACTATTTGAAAAATACATTACTTTTGTCATATTCAAACTTAAAAAATAAATATTATGAAAACGAGAACAATTGTACTTTCTTTACTTGCAATTTTTGCATTGAGTTTTTCAGGTTGTAACTACACCATGAAATCAATGAAAACCTCAAACAATTATGTTGAATTCCAAAAAGATGATTTTACTTTTTCTGAGCAGCTCACAGGCGAAGGAACTCAAACAAGAATTTTAGGAATTGACTGGGCTCATTTATTTAAAAGTGAAACTGCATCAATAGTTGAGGCAAATGCATTTAATATCCCTGTAATTGGTAATTTACCTATGGGTGGTTCACAGGCATTTGCAATTAACGATTTAATGCAAAAAAATTCGGGTTATGATGTTGTGTTTTATCCACAATATGAAACTCAAATGACTGGTATTCCTATGTTGTATCAAAAAACACGCACAGTTGTAAAAGCAAGACTGGCAAAAATAAAATAAGCAAATAGGTTTTTATTATTAAATATAAGCTGTCTGTAAATTTATGGACAGCTTTTTTTTATTCTTCACTATTCAGTTTCATGTCTTTTTGTATCTTCGCAAAAAATTTATTCAATGAAGAAATTTAAAAGATATAATGTTACCACTGCACTGCCTTATGCAAATGGACCTGTTCATATAGGTCATCTTGCAGGGGTTTATGTTCCTGCTGATATTTATGTCAGATACCTCAGGTTGAAAAATCAAGACGTAATTTTTATCGGTGGTTCAGACGAACATGGTGTTCCAATAACATTAAAAGCCAGAAAAGAAGGCGTTTCGCCTCAACAAATTGTTGACAGATATCATAAGATTATCAAAAAGTCGTTTGAAGATTTTGGGATTTCATTCGATATTTATAGTCGTACCAGCAATAAAATACATCATCAAACCGCATCAGAGTTTTTTACTACTCTCTATAACAAAGGCGAATTTATCGAAAAAACAAGTATGCAGTTTTACGACGAAGCTGAAAATCAATTTTTAGCCGACCGTTATATAATGGGAACATGTCCGAAATGTGGTGCCGAAGATGCCTATGGTGATCAATGCGAAAAATGCGGTTCTTCTTTAAGTTCTGAAGAATTGATAAATCCTCGTTCAGTTATTAGTGGTAATAAACCTGTATTGAGAGAAACCAAACATTGGTTTTTACCCTTGGATAAATACGAAACTGAACTAAAACAATGGATACTGGAAGATCATAAAGACTGGAAAGCAAATGTTTACGGACAATGTAAATCATGGCTTGACTCTGGTTTGTTCCCCAGAGCCGTCACTCGTGATTTGGATTGGGGTGTGCCTGTTCCTCTCGAAGAAGCCAAAAACAAAGTTTTATATGTTTGGTTTGATGCTCCGATAGGTTATATTTCAGCTACACGTGAATTAACGGATGATTGGGAAAAATACTGGAAAGACAAAGACACAAAATTGGTTCATTTTATTGGAAAAGATAATATAGTTTTTCATTGTATAATATTTCCGTCAATGTTAAGGCATGAAGGTAGTTTTATTTTACCTGACAATGTCCCGGCGAATGAATTTCTTAATCTCGAAGGTGATAAAATAAGTACTTCTCGCAACTGGGCAGTTTGGTTACACGAATATCTCGAAGAATTCCCGGGTCAGCAGGATGTATTAAGATATGTTTTATGCTCGAATGCTCCTGAAACAAAAGACAACGACTTTACATGGAAAGATTTTCAGACTAAGAACAATAGCGAACTGGTTGCAATAATGGGCAATTTTATAAATCGCTCTATGGTTTTGACTCATAAATACTTTAATGGAATTATTCCTCAGCCTGACAAAGATTCTGAGTATGAAAAAGAAATAAGATTGGAAATAAAAAAGATAAAGCAAAACATTGAAAAAAATATAGAAAACTACAAATTCAGAGAAGCATTAAAAGATGTAATGAGTATTACCCGTTTAGGCAATAAATACCTAGCAGATACCGAACCATGGAAATTGATTAAAACAGATGAAGCCAGATTAAAAACTGTTCTTTATTATTCAATTCAGATTTCCGCAATATCGGCAATTTTGTCAGAACCATTTCTGCCCTTTACCAGTACTAAGCTGTTAAAAATGTTAAACATTGACAAGCCAACATGGGACACTACCGAGAACTTCGACATTATCAATAGTGGACATCAACTAAATCAACCCGAGTTGCTATTCAGTATTATCGAAGACGATAAAATTGAATTTCAGGTACAGAAATTATTAAAATCCAAAGAAATGAACGAACAGGAAAAAAAAACAGTTATCCCACAAAAAGATACTATAACCTACGATGATTTTGTGAAACAGGATATACGAATTGCTACAATACTTGAAGCTGAAAAAGTGCCAAAAGCAGATAAATTGCTAAAGCTACTTGTTGATACGGGCATTGACAAACGTACAATTGTTTCGGGGATTGCAAAATATTATAGCCCGGAAGAGATTGTAGGAAAACAAGTTTGTGTACTGGTAAATTTAGCTCCCAGAAATTTAAGGGGAATAGAATCAAACGGAATGATTTTAATGGCTGAAGATAAAGATGGCAGTTTAAAATTTATTAGCCCGGAAAACAATTGTGGGAATGGTTCGGTGATAAGTTAATCTTTAAACTTTATGCCATTTTTGGATATTTCAGAAATAATTTTTGATGATAATGATTTTTTTCATAAAATTGCATTAGAAAACACTAATTGATAAACATTATTAATTAAAACACCACACAAAACATTAAAATGAAACTTTTAACATTGATTCGTCATGCAAAATCAGACCATGACAATGATTTATCAGATTTTGACAGGCCATTAAATGAAAAAGGCCAAATAGATGCAGCAAAAATAGGAGAATATATCACAAAAAATCTTCCTAAGCCGGATTTAATAATTTCTAGCCCTTCGGTAAGAACTGCAACAACAGCAGAAACTATTGCCAAGAAACTTGATTACCCTGCCGAAAAAATTCATTATGTAGATCAATTATATTTATGCAGTGTCCCTGAGTTTATTGAAATACTTTTAAAACAAAACCATAAAAACAATCACATCTGTATAATTGCTCATAATCCGGGGACAACAGCACTTGCGAACATGCTGGCAAATGAAAATATTGACAATATCCCCACTTGCGGAGTTGCTCACATAGAACTGGATTTGTTCAGGTGGAGTGATATTGAGCCCGGATTGGGTGATTTGAAAAGCTTTGTAACTCCAAAGAATATTTAATACTTGAAAGTATTTTTTTAATTTTTAATTACTTTTTACAAAGTTTAGCGTCATCATAATAAATTTTTACGTAACTTTCGCAAATAGAAATTATCATTATATGAGATCGCTTTTATTACTTTTATCTTTGTGCTTAATAAGCATTTCAGGAATTTCACAGGAATTACAGAAATCTTTAAGCCCGCAACCATTAAATTACAAAGACGAACAGCTTTTATTAAGTTTGCCCGACCTTATAATGCCGGACTCATACAAAAGCAAGTCAATACCATATAAAGTTGACCATTCGGAGAGTCCCCATTTTCGTGATATGTTTGTACAATCGGGAATGAGTTGCGGGCAAGCCTCATCAACAGGTATTTGTTTTACTTATGAGATGAATGCTGCACGCGACCTGAATGCTGATGTAAATTCCCATCTATATCCAACCGGATTTGTTTATAATTGGGATGCCGGTGATTGGGGCAGCAGTGGTGTAAGTTATTATCATACATTGGAAGTTCTTAGACTGGTTGGCACTCCTAATCAGGAAGAATATGGCGGAACAATTGATGCAGGTGGAAACCTGAGATGGATAACAGGTTATGATCTGTATTACAGTGCGATGCATAACAAAATAAGTCATGCTTACAAAATAAATATTGCAAATGAAGATGGGTTATTAATCCTAAAAAACTGGATGAATGATCATTTAACTGGAGATGAAGACGGAGGCTGTGCAATATTCTATTCTACTGTACCCTATCCTGATGCCACATTACCTGCCGGTACCGAAGATGCAGGCAAACAAGTAATAACAGAATTATCTGCCAGTACAAGTCACTCGATGGCAATACTGGGATATAATGATTCAATCAGATATGATTATAATGGTGACGATCAATATACAAATAATATAGACATTACGGGAGATGGTTTTGTTACCATGGCTGATTGGGAAATCGGCGGTATTAAAATGTGTAATACTTACAGCGGGGGTCCTGACTGGGCTGATGGAGGGTTTTGCTATATTATGTATAAAGCTCTTGCAACAGGAGCCTTCTGGCACGATGTCGTTCATGTAATGACTGTAAATCCTACTTATGAACCATTACTGACTGCCAAAGTCAACCTTACATATTCCAACAGAAAAAGGATAAAAGTATATGCAGGAATTTCAACAAACATAGCTGACAATGTGCCTGAATATGTTATAGATTTTCCTATTCTTGATTTTCAGGGCGGAGACAGACCTATGACAGGGGGCACAGCCGAAATTGACAAAACTATTGAATTTGGGTTAGACCTCACTCCTTTGCTCAATTTTATCAATCCTGAACAGGAAGCAAAATACTTTATTCAGGTTTATGAAAACGATGCCGATAGTTGGGGCTCAGGCACATTAAATACATTTTCATTGATTAATTACAGCTCAGGCTCTCCTGTAGAAACAGCAAGTACAGATCCTGCTCAAACTATTCCACAAAACGGAGTTGCCACTTTAAGCATTGTTAGTGGTGAAAATTACGATCCGGTTCAAATAACAACAACAGAATTATCGAGCGGAGCTATTATGAGTCCATTTTCTCAGCAACTTGTGGCAGAAGGAGGGACAGAACCATATACTTGGTCTTTTGAAATGGATTTTAACATCGCAGAAAGTACATCTACTTTCCCCACAGGTGGAACAGCCTTATCAGGCTCAGGCTTTATTGCCGTACCTTTGGGCTTCACTTTTAACTATTACGGAAACGATTATTCTACAATATATGTAAAAAATAACGGACTTGCAGTATTTGAAAGTGGTTTTAGCGAAACCTATCCATATCTTTCTTCACATGATGAAATTGTTTTTATACATAACCGTTGCATAGCTCCTTTTTATTCAAATTCAATTACTTCAAGTTTAAAAACAATAACCGGAACAGGGTACAAAACAATAATCTGGGATAATACTACTATTGATTATGCTATGACAATTTATGATGACGGGAGTATAAGTTTTGTTTATGATAATTCTGCTCTTACCAATTTGATCGAATATACCTGCGGAGTATCAAACGGAGATGAAATAAATTATCAAAGACTACATTTCGATGATCCGAATTCGGTAAGTTCAGGATATACATATACACTTGTCCCATACTCTATACCGGAAGAGTTCGAAATAAGTAAAAACGGACTACTTACAGGATTTCCAACTGTCGAATATATAGCTGAAAACTTTCATTTTAAAGTTACCGACAATAATGGATTAACAGACAAAGTAACTTTACCGTTTGTAACAGATGGTTTAATACTTAGTTTCGAAACCCATACAATCGATGACGATATAATTGAATATGCTGAAAATGTAAGTATTGATCTTACTGCCACAAATCCACTGGTAACTCCTGTAACAGGAATAGAAATAGATATGTCATGTTCCGATTCGTATATAACAATAACTGACGGTGAGGCTATATGTCCTGATTTGAATGCAGGGAACTTTTCTCTTATTACAGACGCATTCAGTTTTGATGTAAGCCCACTGGTTCCTGACAATTATAACTTTGTTTTGCACTTTACGGTTAGCTCTGATCAGGATACCTGGGATTATTATTTCACTTTTACTGCATTCGCACCAAATATACTAACCGGATTACCCGAAATTGATGACGGAAATGATAATACACTCGCTGTGAATGAGACTGCTGATATTATTGTTGGTATTACAAATACTGGAGGGTCTGACGTCCATAATCTTGTTGTTACCGCATCAACTACTGATGAATATATAATCATAAATGACAATATTCATAATATAACAGCTCTTGAACCTGAAGAATCGGATGATGCAATTTTTAATATAACATCCGCGAGTGAGGTTCCTAATCAACATGAAGCGATTATAGATCTTGAAATAGTCGGGGATAACGGTTTCGTTCAGAATTTACATTTAACTGTAACAATTAATACTGCAATACTTACGATAACAAATAATTTTGTTGATGATGGAGACGATAATTGTCTTGATCCCGGGGAAACTGCTGATGTACTTTTTAATCTGAAAAACATTGGATTGGTTCCTGCAACGAATTTGACTGCAACATTAACAACCGAAGATCCTTTTGTTACAATAAATTCATCACCGATTAATTTGGGTTCATTATCAGGTGGAGCCGACGAAATACTGACATATAATCTAAGTATAGATACAGAATGTGATATGGCACATCTAGTTGAATTAAATATTAACGTAACTGCCGATAATGGGCTTAATATTGATTTGCCATGCTATTTGATAATTGGTATTTTAATGGAAACATTTGAAACCGGTGGACTTGAAGCATTTGAATGGACAAGTAGCGGTAACCTGCCTTGGTATATTGTAAGTGATAATGTTTATGAGGGTGAATATAGTCTGAAATCAGGAGATATCAGCGACAGTCAAAATTCTGTTCTCGAAATAGATATGTTTGTTGTTGCTGACGGAGAAATTAGTTTTGCAAGAAAAGTGTCGAGTGAAAACTATTATGACTTTTTTGAGTTTTTGATTGATGATGTTGTAAAACTAAGTTTAAGCGGTGAGGTTCCATGGGCTATATATTCATGTGATGTAAGTACAGGTCAGCATAATTTTAAATGGAGGTACAGAAAAGACGTTATGGATATTGGAGGCTCAGACGCTGCATGGATTGATAATATTACTTTCCCTGCTGTAAATAATATTCCGCCAGTATTAGACTGTGCAGTAACAGAAATCCATAAAACAATGAACACAAATCAATTAAACAGCGACCCTCTATTTATTTCTAATATTGGAGGAGGTGTTGTTTATTTTGATATTGACATTATTCCGGTAGCAAAAAGTTTAAAAAACATTAGTGGCTCAACTTTGACTGCAAACATCGAAACCTATAATCCGGGTAGCACTTACGATGTTAGCTTTACTCTGAATGCCCAATCTCCCGATCAAGAGTGGATTAAAACCCTTAATATAAATTTTCCGGATGAAGTGATAGTAAATAGTTCAACAGATCTTACAGGACCTTCAGGTACGTTATTTTCAAATAGTGAAACGGGAGCCGGAGCTGATCTTGTCTGGACAACGACAGAGACTTGGGGGCAAATCCATGATACTGAAACAGCAACATGCAGTGTAAATATAACTTTCGACGAATCATTTACAGGATTGACTTCCGAAATTCCATTTACAATTTCAGGTGATATTTATGGCGATGAACCTCATTCGATATCATCTTCTATCGAACTGACTAATGAAAACTCATTCTGGTTAAACATATCTCCAATGTTTGGCGAAATTCCTTATGATTCTGAATTTGAACTCTCGCTGATTTATAACACAACAGATATGGCAGAAGGAGTTTATTATGCAAACATTGAAATTTCGGATGCTTATACAATACTGACCATTCCTGTTGAACTAACAATTGATTTCACTGCAAATAATGAAATTATATGTAATGAAAACGGCTTCGAAATTTTCCCAAATCCTTCAAATTCGGATGTCAATATCATTTTAACAAGTGACACGGAATGTACTGGAAGTGTATATATTTACGACATTACAGGTAAAATAATTATGGTTCCTGTCGAAAATCAAAACTTTGTTAAGGGCACAAATAAATTAGATTTTACTTTTAATCCTGATATTCCCGAAGGAGTTTACTTGTTGAAAATAGAAACTGAATCTGAAATATTCACAGGTAAAGTTATAAGGAATTAAATCCACTAAATCTAGAATTGGAAATAAATAAATGCCTGCATATCAGCACAAATTGACTGATAAATAATAAATATAATAACTGCTGAAACAATTGCTTGAGACCAGTGAGGCATTTTAATAAATTTATCTCGCCACTTGTCTTTAAAACTATAACTTAGCCAATGTGTTATAAATCCGAACAACATCATTAACCAGACTTTATAATATGCAGACATTATCTTTGGGATAAATTCATAACTAAAATTATTTACAATTCTGAACAACATCGTTTTTGCTGTTATAATATCAGGAGCTCTGAAGAAAACCCTAGTTAAAGTGATAAATCCAAACGTCAGTGCAATTTTCCAAATAGTTGCAATAACATTGTTGTATTTCTCCCATGGACTTATTTTTCGCCAGTATTTATAGACTACAATACCAAGTCCGTTCAATCCACCCCAGATAAGAAAATTCCAGCTTGAGCCATGCCAAAGTCCCCCAAACAACATGGTTATCATCAGGTTGATGTTGGCAATAATGTTTTTTCTTGCAGATGGTAAAAACCTGACCAGTAACAATATAACAATTGCAAATGCAATAATTGCAATAGTTGCCCATTTGTTTGAGGCTAACAGAATAAAGATTCCGAGTATTAGAGCCAGATTTATCCAGGTTCCTTTTGAAGCGTTTCTGTTCCCACCTAAGGGAATGTACAGGTAATCCTTTAACCATGAAGACAACGAAATATGCCAGCGCGACCAGAATTCACCACAGTTTTTTGCCTTGTAAGGGGAATTAAAATTCTGATTAAGTCTGAAACCCATCAGCAATGCTACTCCAATTGCGATATCGGTATATCCAGAAAAATCAACGTAAACCTGAAGAGAATATCCTATCATTGCCATCAGACTTTCGAAACCTGTGTACATATTAGGATTTGAGAAAACTCTGTCTACAAAATTTACGGCAATGTAATCGCCTATCATGATTTTCTTCATCAGTCCCTTAAGTATCATGAACAGAGCTAATCCAAACTCATATCTTGACAGCTCAAACTTCTTATATATTTGAGGAATAAAATCTTTTGCCCTGACAATAGGTCCTGCCACCAATTGAGGAAAGAACGAAACATAAAATCCGAAATCAATAATATTTTTTACAGGCTCAAGTTTTCTATTATAAATATCTAAAGTATAGGACATTGTTTGAAACGTAAAAAATGATATCCCTACCGGTAAAAATATTTTTGAAGTGTCAAAATGAGATCCTGTGAGTAAATTTGCAAATTCCGACAGATAATCTTTGGCAACAAAACTTGTCCCAAACATTTCATTAAATGCTTCCGTAAAGAAGAAAGTATATTTAAAATATGACAATAATAAAAGGTTTATAAATACACTTAAAGCCAGTAAGATTCTCCTTTTATTATCATTTTGAGAACTATATATCCATTTCCCCAAATAAAAATCCACAGCTGTGCTAAATACTAACAGAAAGAAGAAAAAGCCACTGGATTTATAATAGAAAAACAAGCTCAGAATAAGTAAATAAACAGTCCTAAATGTAATCTTGTTGGACATAAACGAGTAGCCTAACAATGCAAGTGCAAAAAATCCCCAGAAAAAGAATCTTGTAAAGATCATCGGGGAAGCAGGATCGTAAGAAAATATGCTACTAATGTATTCCATCTTAATCTTTTAAATCATTTTTACCATTATTTTTTAGCAAATGAGTTTCATAGTCTCTCAGTATTGCATCAAAAAACAAACCTGCAATAAGACTGTATCCATCTCGAGTAAAATGAATTCGATCGTTATTAGCTAATTTATCTTTTTTCCACAAATTTATTGATTTTAGACCCCCCATAACTCTAAACATATTCCATACAGAACACCCATAATTTTCAGCTATTTTTAACATCCCTGAATATACTTCGTTATAATGCATATTTGAACCACCCCTGTAATAATAGAAATCATTATTTGTCGTGAAAATTATTGCACAATCAGGATTTACCTCTCTTATCATATAGAGTATTTTTGAATAATTTTTGATGTAATTATCTTCTGAAAATGCCGGTCCTGATGCGTCATTAACTCCAATTGACAAAATTGCTAAATCGGGATTTAGTAAAGTTAAATGCTGTTTAAAAGATTCTGCTTTAAGATATGAATGTGTCGATGCTCCATTAATCCCAATTCCCGTATAATTGATTCCCGGCAAAGAATTTTGAAGATATGCACCATAAAAACAGAATTTACTAAATGAAGTATCTTGTTTAACAATTTTGATCTTAACAGAATCTAGATACTCTGAAAAATAATACTCTGAGGTGCCGGAGATAAGATTTTCTATACAAGAATCCAAAAATTCTTCAGGGGAGACTGACAATAAATAGGCAGTATCTTCAACATTGTGAAAAATGCTGATTTTATTAAACTTATGTTTTTCAATATTTGCAGCAGGGGTAAACGAAATTATTATTTCAGCAACAGAATCATAAGTATATGCGGTAATTCCTGACAGACCGATTTTTTCAGAAGGTTCTTTATCAGTAATTTTACTTATCTCCCAATCTCCAGTAAAACTTGACTTATAGTAATATGGATGATTTGTTGCAGCAATACTAAACGGGAAAACCATTCCAGGAGCGCCTTCCATTCCGGGGCAAAGACTTTCAAATTTCTTTCGTAATTCCCATGACCATATTCCAGCCTGAATATGAGAACCACCCAAATGTAAAATGGATATTTGCCCGACACCATCGAAACATAATTTGTCCAATTTATCATAGAACTTTTCCATCTGAGCATTACTACCATAATTCTCCAAAAAACAGGAATCATAATTTATATATCCGTAGATGTTTGAAGAATAGGGTATTCTGTTTTCCTGAGCTACAACAAATTGCTGAGACAAAAAACAAAGGGAAAAAACCAAAGCAAAATATGTTCTATTTCTTATTTCTTTCACAATATTCGGTATATTCAAGAATGAAGGCATTATAAAACATATTTGATATAACCTGCGTTCCATAAGGAGTAAAATGTATAAAATCAGGACCTGCCATTTGTGGATTTGCATTTACCCATGCTCTCATAGAGTTTTTACCACCCATAGCAGTGTACATATCCCAATATACACCACCGGCTTTATGAGTTGCATTTCTCAATGCATTTATTATGTTTTCAAGGTTTGGATATGTAATATAATAGTCCTTTTCCTTATAAGCCATATCGCTTGGCCCGATAACAATTATACAGGCATCCGGAACAATTCGCTTGAGAAACAATATTTGATAATAAAAATGGTTTGCAAACTGTTCGGCAGACTTTTTATCAAGAATATATGGCACTGAATTTCCGCCAAATTGCAAAATAAATAAATCCACTCCTATATGAGTAAATGCTTCTGTCAATAAAGCCCCGTCAGTCGTTGTAAACACAGTACCACTGCTCCCCCTCAAAGCAATATTATCCACATAAATTCCTGCTTCATCTTCAAAAGATATTGCGTAAACATCAGGACTGTCATATCCTTCAAATTCAATAGTCAGATTATCAATATAGTTTTCTGATTTATAAGTATATACAAAGAACTCCTGTCCCGCTTTTAAAGAATCTGTCGCAAGGACAATTTCGTTAGATTTTAATGTTATTTTAACTGATGTTTTTGAATTTCCATAATATATTGAAACATTTGTATATTGAGCAGTATTTGAATATCCCACGTCAGATTTCGAAAAACTTATCCATGCCGAATATTTAGACGAAGGCTTTTTCCATAAAGAATCTGTTTCCGGAGCATAACGTGCAAATGCTATCATAGGACCAAATCTGTTGCTCTTTGAATTAGCAGTTCCATAACCAAAACCGGTGTATCTGTTCCAATTAGCCGAACTACTTTGTTGAATACTGAATTGTGAATAAACCGGAACAGGGGCACACAAACCCATTCCCATTCCACCGAATTTAGCCTGAAGTTTGCTTCTAATAAATGCACTTATCCTGTCTCCCTCTATTTGAGAATCTCCATAATGCATAATTCTAACTTTTCCCTCTGTCTCAATATCATTAAGTTTTGCAAAGAAATCATCAAGAGCAAATTCATTATTTTCAGGAAATTCCAGCGGGGTAACCAATTTTTTTATCTCTTCAATATCAATATTAGCTAGGCTATCATTAAAATCAATGTCATCGATATTGAATTGATTATTAATAATTGAATCAGTATCTACTTGATTATCTTCATCGGAGGAAAACATCTCTTCAAAAGTAGGAAAATAGAAAACCCACTGATCATTAATTCTTATACCATCCTTTGGAAATACCAACATAATTATTGCAAGAATTAAAATCACTCCCAGCACGAAATATAATACGTGTTTTGCTTTCATTTCTTTTTATAAATTTTTAATTTTTGTCCTACCTGTAATTTTGAAGGATCTGAAATATTATTCCATAACATTATATCTTCGGCTGTTGCCCACGAATATGCTAAGGCTATTTTGTATGGGGAATCCCCTGATTTAACAATATAAGTTTCAACCAGAGTAAAATTTTTAGAATCGAAAGACTTTTTTTCAGGTTCGGGTAGTTTAACATTATCGTTAAAACTCTCCTTTTTCTTGTTCTTGTCAATTGGGGCAGTTTTATTAAAACTTGCTGCCGTCCCTTTTTTTACCCAAATACTTATTACCTGACCGGCATATATTATAGTTCCACTAATGTTATTCCATTCCTGCAAATCTGAGATCTTTACTTTATATTTTTCAGCTATGCAACCCAGATTATCACCTGTTACAATACTGTATTTGATTTCTTCAAAATCATCTCCGGGACTTACACTTACATAGTTCGAATTATATCCGTAATTATAAACAGGTTCTTCAACAATTTCAATCTTATATTTTGGGAAAAATATACTATCTTTAAAATGTATAATTGAATCCTTTTGCAAGTCATATAATTCACCATAATTTAATGGAAGATAGATGGTTTTAGGCTTAAGTCTGCCATCAATGACTTTATCAACAAAAAGTTCGTTAAGATCTAGCAATTCATTCAAATCCAAATTTAAAACCCCAGCAATTTGTTCGAAGTGAATTTTATCAGTAACAACAACAGTATCAACAGTTTTGTTCGCAGTATACAATGTCTGAGTAGGATTACGAATCTCATTTTCATGCATCCACTTCAAACAAGCAATAAATGAATAAAAAACATATCTATCAGGAGAATTAATGTTTTTAACAACTTCGTTAAAATCATTTGTATTCATCATAGCTTTTCGGACAATAGCAGGACCGCATACATAAGCAGTTATTGCGTAATCCCACGTGCCAAATGATTTGTGTAGTTGATTGAGATATGACAAAGCAGCAAAAGAGCTTTTTGACATATCAAGTCTCTCATCATAATTTGAATCTGCGACAATGCCATAACGAACTGCCGGGACATACTGTAATCCCCAAAGTCCAAATGCTCCGGTTTCATTGCAGTAAAACTTATTCATTGATGAAATAACCACCGGCAAAGAGGCTAGTTCTTCAGGCATGCTTAATTCTTTACAGTAAATAAATACCTGTTTCCTGATCTCAGCCCATGCATATTTTAAGCGGCATTTTGAATTATCATTTAATGTGTTGAATCCTTTATAATAATCCAAAGAAATTTCACCCTGAGTATATTCCTCGCTTCCAATCAGAATTATATTATTTGCAATAGATAATCTACTGTCAGAATCATCATTTACAAGACAATACTCCTTATATATTTTATCATTAGAATACAATGAACAAAGATTTTTATCCAAACATTTGACAAATTGACCGGAATAAACCAGTTGCGCCGAGATATTTACAGAGCAACCAATTAAAATAATCAATATTATAAATGAATTCAATTTCATTTTTGAAATATTGTCGGCAAAGGTAAAAAAAAGATTGAAAATAAATTAAAGATTTGATGAGTGCATAATTAAATATCTAATGTAAAATTTGTATTTTTACTGCGAAAAAAACTTTCTCAAAAATTATAAATTATTAAAAATCATTTGTTATGATTACCAAAAAACAAGTTTTAAAAGCTCAGGAAGAATGGGGACAAGGAGTAGTAAAAACCGGAACACTAAAATCGAACAGAAATAAGTGTGAGCAATTTATCGGTGAATTTATCGATAAATATTATGCCTTTAATATCGGTACTATATTATTTAAACCAACAAAAGCTTCAATTGTACAATTTAGAACTGATAAGGAAGGAGCAAAATCTTATTTTATTGGTGGAAACTCAAAATACCCTGAAGACCATGGTTTTGCAATACACCCATGGACTAAGGTCAGGTTCGAGAATTCAAATATTATATTGGACGAAAATAGAGCTTTCGCGATGGGTAATTACTATTTTATGGACATGAAGGGAGAAGAAACAAAAGCTGAGTACACCTTTGGTTATAAATTAGTAAATGGAGATTTGAAAATTGATATTCATCATTCATCATTGCCATTTAATCCAAATATTTAATATTATAAAAAGGGTTTAATCTTTGTTGAAGAATTGCAAATATTTAGTTCTGTTTTAATAAAATAACCTCTAAAAAACTTACATATATGAAATTTGTTTTAAGAAAAAGTATGTGTTTATCAATAATAGGATTATTTGTAATTTCAAGCATTTATGCACAAGTCAATAACAATTCTATAGATAGTATAAACAAAATAGTAAATGAAATAAACGAGCACTCTAATTTATCTTTTGTTGTATTAGAAGAAGATGATTTTCTAGATTCTGCGTTTATAAATCAACCTGGTGAAGGATTTGGCACTCTAACTGGATTTTTTAGTAAAGAGGAAATAGTAATGATAGAGGAAGTTTACGGAATCAACACCCCTACTGATATAGCAGTAGTGACTTATTATTTTGAAAAAGGTAAACTGATATATGTTGAGGAATCAGAAAATTACAGCCCAAGTGTATTTATAAGCCCTGACGGAACAGTTGATTATAAGGATGTTTCTTATGATTTTGAAGGAAAATATTATTTTACTCAAGATTCTTTTATCGAAAAAACGAGCGGTCAACAAATACTAATCCCCAACAAAGAATCTTTTCTATCGCAATCGAAAGATGGTCAGTTACAAGCTAATGCTGCTAAATATACGGAATTATTAAAAGAAGTATTTCGGATTCAATAAGTACTTATTCACAATTTGTAGTATATTTCATTTTCATCAAAATCAAATTAAATTATTAGTTTTGTAAAAAACGATTAAAATGTACAAATATCTATTTGGTCCTGTTCCATCACGCCGACTCGGAATGTCTTTGGGGGTTGATCTTATACCCAAAAAAGTATGCTCACTTGATTGCGTATATTGTGAAGTAGGGAAAACAACAAAACTTACACTAGATAGAAAAGAATACATAAAAGCTGAACAGGTTAAAAATGAGCTCATTGATTATTTTAAGAACAATCCGGATCCTGACTTTGTAACATTTTCAGGATATGGAGAACCAGTTTTAAATATTAAAATTGGTGAAATTCTAAAATTCATTAAACAAATCAAACCTAAGATTCCGGTAGCTGTATTAACAAACGGAACATTACTTTTTGATTCAGAAGTAAGGGAATCTCTTATGCTTGCAGATGTAGTTTTACCATCTCTCGACGCAGCCAGTAAGGAAGTTTTTAATAAAATAAATCGTCCAGCTCAAAATCTAACAATAGAAAAACATATTGAAGGTTTAATAAAATTCAGTGAGGAGTTTAAGGGTAAAATATGGCTAGAAATATTTATTTTGCCGGGATACAACGATACAGAATCAGAACTGAAAAAGTTGAAAGAACTAATACTTAAAATAAGCCCATCCTCTGTTCAGTTAAATACGCTGGACCGTCCGGGAACTGTGCAAGATATACGCGGAGCAAGTCATACAGAATTAAAACATATTGTTGATTTTTGGGGGCTTGACAACGTAATAATTATCGCAGCTTCGCCAACACGAAAAAACATTAAATCATACCGAACAGATACTGAAAACGTAATACTTGAGACCATTTCCAGAAGGCCTTGCACTGTTGACGACATTTCTAAAATTCTTGGCAAGCATATTAATGAAATTAACAAATACCTTGATGTTTTGGAAGCAGATGGAAAAATCACAACAGTAAAACAAGAACGTGGCATCTTTTACCAATTAAAACAAAAATAATATGAAAAAAACTCTGTATATTATCTTCTTAATACTCTCATTATCAGGTTATTCTAACAGTTTCGACAAATATCTGATACCATTCCCGAAAAACATTAAAATTGTTGACGAAAATAATAAACCCGTTTATTGTGATGCAGAAGCTGTTGAAGTTCTCGAAATATTTACTTCAATAAAAGAATATAATTCAACAAGTAAATTAATATTGCCAAATCTGATTTATGACTTGCATTCCCTAAAAATGGGTATTGATTCGATAAATCTTCCGACACAGGCATATTATATAAAAATTGACAAGAATACAATTTCCATTCTTGGTCAGAGTGAAGCAGCAATATTTTATGCAAAACAAACCATCCTGCAGTTATTGTCATATTGTAAGACAGAGAAACAACCGATCCCATGTGTGTCAATAAAAGATTATCCTGATTTTGAACGCCGGGGATATATGCTTGATATAAGTCGTGACAAGGTTCCGACAATGGAAACATTGTATTCTTTAATTGACTTGCTGGCAAGTCTGAAAATCAATGAATTTCAGCTATATACAGAACATACTTTTGCATATAAAAATCATAAAGTGGTTTGGGAAAATTCCAGTCCGATGACTGCAGAAGAAATTCAGGAACTTGACATTTACTGTAAAGAAAGATACATAGATCTTGTTCCAAATCAGAATTCATTCGGTCACATGGAAAATTGGTTAAAGCATGATGAATATCTTGAACTTGCAGAATGCACAACAACAGTTAAAACAATTTGGGGTCCAAGTAAAAGACATAGCCTCGACCCTACCAATCCAAAGTCATTTGAATTAATGCAAGAACTTTACAATGAGCTATTACCCAATTTTACCAGCGAATATTTTAATATAGGTTGTGACGAAACAGTAGAATTAGGATTAGGGCGTTCTGCACCTCAATGCAAAAAACAAGGTAAGGGGAGAGTATATCTTGATTATCTCCTTAAACTGAATGAAGAAGTAAACAAACAAGGTAAAAAAACTCAATTCTGGGGAGATATTATAGTAAATCATCCTGAACTAATAGATGAGTTACCTAAAAACATGATTGCACTTGTCTGGGGTTATGATGACAAGTTTTCAGCCGGGAAAGATTTATCGAAATTTGTTGCTGCGGGACTTGATTTCTATGTTTGTCCCGGGACTTCGGCTTGGAATTCGCTTATAGGAAGAAATCAAAATGCATTTGAAAATCTTAAAAATGCTGCAATACAAGGGAAAAAATATTTTGCCAAAGGATATTTAATTACAAGCTGGGGAGATAACGGACACTGGCAACCTATGTCTGTAACTTATCCGGCACTGCTTCTCGGCACTGCTTATGCGTGGAATTATAATGAAAACACCTTGAAAAATCTGGAATTCTTATTAAATCATTATGTCTTTAAAGACAATGCGGGAAATACTGCCAAAGCTATACTAAAGCTTGGTTATGCAGAAACAAAAACAAATATCCCTAATGGTAACGCAAATGCTTTTCACCTGATGCTTTACAGATATAAATGGACAATGGATGGTTTTTATCAAACAAAAGAACTTAATATAGAAGGACTCGAAGAAGCAGAAAAAGAAATTATTGCTGCACTAGACATACTTAAAGATGCTAAACCTCAATCGAAGGATTCTGCGATAATAATTTCAGAGACTGAGCAAGCTGCAAATTTGGCATTACATGGTATACATCTGGGAATAGCTAGACTGTACGCCAAAGACAAATCAACTGAAAATATCCCAAAAGAAGTTAAAAAGGAACTGATAGCTGAATTAAACCCATTAATAGAAAATTACAAAAAACTCTGGATAGTACGAAACAAACCGGGGGGATTAAAAGATTCGGCAGGGAAACTCGAAAATTTGTTAAATTACTATAAAAAATAATCATGAATACTATCGAAATTGTTCCACTGTCGGAAAAAGAATTATCAAATTATAGATTACTGAAGAATATATCATTTATTGTTTATTCAGTTTTAATTATAATAGCAATAATAGTTGTTTTAGTTTTTTTTAATAAGAAGCCCTTTGTTGTTTTTGAAGTATTGTGTTTTGAATTTATATTTTTAGCTTTTGCCATTTTTGCTAATTATATTTTTACTCGTGAATACAAAGAAGGGAAAAAATATGTTTATAAAGGACCTCTCCTTGAAAAATTCTCAAGATTCAGTAATATTAGGATAGGACATGGCAACAGGATCTATTACTATTTTAAAGTTGGCGAGCACAATGTGGGCGTAAATCCTCACAATTATATGACATACGAGCAAAATGATATGATAGAAATTCATTTTAGCTTCCATTCTAAAAATTGCCTTTATATAAAGCAAATTAATGATACAGATTTAAAAGTTTCTGAGTAACATCAGTATTTTTGATAATCAGAAATGCTCGTATGTTTGGAAATAAATTAGTTTTGCGAAAATTTTAATAATGGATTTAGAGTTATCCACAATACTACTTCTCTGTCTTGCATTTTTCATAGCAGGATTTATTGACAGTATTGCCGGAGGGGGTGGGCTAATCACTTTACCATCTTTACTATTTGCCGGAGTCCCTCCACAGTTTGCACTCGGCACAAACAAACTTGCAAGTACGTTTGGTACCGGCACTGCTGTATTTAACTTTGTAAGGAGTAAAAAAGTAAACTGGAAAGTTATAGCTTTTGGAATAGCTTTTTCTCTAATAGGTTCATTCATAGGTTCAAAAACAGTTCTTGTCTTAAATCAGGAAATTGTAGGCAAAGTAATTATTTTTATGCTTCCACTTGGTGTTGTCGCAACCCTTATCCCACGTAAAGGGATAGTTTCGGGAGCAGAACTTACCAAAAGAGATTTCTATTTTAAAATTCCGATAATTTGTACAATTATAGGGTTTTACGATGGCTTTTTCGGTCCCGGAACAGGATCTTTTCTCACTCTTGCTTTCTTCTTTTTTACTAAAATGAGACTGATTGACTCAACAGCAAATGCCAAGGTTTTTAATCTTATGTCGAATGTGGGTGGTTTGACTGCTTTTATAATAGGGGGCAAAGTACTTTTTCTACTTGCTTTGCCAATCGCTATTGCAAATATGGCAGGCAATTTTCTTGGCAGTCGTCTTGCGATAAAACGTGGCGAAGGCGTTATCAGAGGCTTTCTGATATTTGCATTTATTATGTTGCTGGCAAGTCTGATCTGGAAGTATTATTTGTAGAAAAATTACTAACTTGCACAAAAAAACTTGCAAGTATTTTCTTATATAAAATGTCTTACATTTACTAAAATCCTGAATTATCTCAGATTAAAATGCTGTTTTCGTAAACTGAAAAAAATAAATCGAAACAAAGGAGCTTTTGCATTGCCACCACCATCTTTTCTGTCATTTGAGCCAACAAATTATTGTAATCTCAAATGTCCTGCTTGTCCTACGGGATCTGGCGTTTTAACCAGAGATAAAGGATTTGCCGATATTTTGCTTTTCAAAAAACTCGTTGACGAAAACAAAAATTGTCTGATTAATATTTTGCTCCATTTTCAAGGAGAACCGCTGCTTCATAAGCAAATTGGTGAAATGATTAGTTATGCACGAAAAAACAGGATTTTTACTGAGCTTTCAACAAATGCAAATAATTTACCGGACATCTTTGAGCAAATTAAACACTCCTTACCGGACAAGATTATTATTTCCCTTGACGGATTAACTCAGGAAACTTATAACAAGTATCGTGTAAATGGAGATAAAAACAAAGTATTTGATGCACTAAAATTACTTTCCCAATTGCCAAAAAAGAAAAGACCTTATGTAGAAGTTCAATTTTTGGTTTTTAGTCATAATGAGGATGAAATTCCAAAACTTAAAAAAATCAAATCACAATTTAAAATTGACAGAATCAGACTTAAAACTGCTCAAATTTATGAAAGCAGCCAAATTCCAATGTTACCAAGAAATGAGAATTATTCTCGCTATAGAATTAATGGTAATAAGTTTCAATTGAAATCTGAATTTAAAAACAGATGCAAAAGGATTGTTTTTGGTTCGGTTATAACCTGGGATGGGAAACTAATACCATGTTGCTTCGATAAAGATGCAGAATTTGTATTTGGAGATGCAAATTCGCAAACCGTAAATGAAATTCGTAACTCTGAAAAGTGTAAACAATTTATAAAAACTGTATTTTCGCAACGTAAAAGTATTGAAATGTGTAGGAATTGTACAGAAATTTAATTAATGATGAATTATAACATTTTGCATGGAGCATGGAGCATAGGGCATGGAGCAGACTCACCTTGCTCCTTGCCCCATGCCCCATTCCTAAAGTCACTTTTTCAATCTAATTACTGCAACCAAAGTTTGCTAAATTTAAAGGTTTTCAATTATGTTTGAAGTTTTTTTGGGCATAGGAGGGAATTTGGGCGACAGGTTTAATAACATCAAAACTGCAATTAAATTGATATCGAGAAAAATTGCTGTACCCGAAAAAATATCTTCAGTATATATATCTGAACCATGGGGATTTAAACACAAAAAATATTTTACAAATGCAGTCTTGATGTTAAAGACAGAAATGTCTGCTGATGAGGTTTTTAATATTATTACTGGAATTGAAACTGAAATGAAAAGACAAAGAACCGGGACAGGTTATGAGGGACGTACAATGGATATTGATATTTTGTTCTATGGAAAAGAAATTATCAAAACAGATAATCTGACAATTCCACACCCTAAAATACAAGAACGTCTTTTTGTTCTAATGCCAATGTCTGAAATTGCAAAGGATTTTATACATCCTATTATGAAAAAAAACATTTTGGAATTATTGAAAAATTGTCCGGATACCGGTAAAATTCGAATTTTGTATTTATAAATAAAACACAACAATGAATCACGAACAATATATGAGAATGGCTCTTCTAGAAGCACAAAAAGCGATGGAAAAGGACGAAGTGCCAATAGGTGCAGTAATAGTTTGTCACAACAAAATCATTGCACGCGGACATAATCAGACCGAAATGCTTAAAGATGTTACTGCACATGCCGAAATAATTGCGATAACGGCTGCTTCAAATTATCTGGGGGCTAAATATCTGACAGACTGTACGATTTATGTAACTTTAGAACCTTGCGTTATGTGTGCCGGAGCACTTTCTTGGGCACAAATTTCAAATGTGGTTTTTGGTGCTTATGACGAAAAGCACGGCTTTACTAATACTGATCCTCGTATTTTACACCCAAAAACTACACTGACTGGAGGTGTGCTTGCAGAGGAATGTGGGGAATTACTGAAAGATTTCTTTGGGAAGAAAAGAAAGTGAAAGTTCGAAGTGCGGCACTTCGACTTCGCTCAGTGACCTCACAGTGCGGAGTGATTTGATAAGTGCAGCCTAATCGTTTAGGGTTCTACCAATTAGTCTATTCAACATAGTACTCTTGCGGAATTGTACCATTTATCATTTTCGCATCCTTCTCAATAGTTTGCAATCCGATTTCAGCTCTTCGTTTGTTAAGATTTTTAAAATCTTCCACTGGCATCAGTATCGTTGCTCTTTTACCTTCAGAATTTAATTCGGCTGAGAATTGAGTACCGAACAATTGTAATTTTTCGTTTTGAACTAACCAACGATCTGTTATCCATGCAAAGTGTTCAGGTAAATAATCGCCTTCATTAAAAGCTTTTTTGACCATTAAATAGTGTTTTTCTTCAGTTACAGGATACATAATATCAAATGCAAACCAAGTTGCTTCTATACCAACAGTTGATGGAGTGGGGAATCCATATTTGCGGACCAATATATCAAAGTCTTTTCTGATTTTTTCTTGTTTTTTTCTGATTTGAATTGGCTTTGGTTTTTCATGTCTTATGCAAATCAGGTCTGTATGTACGTATAAAAAATCTTCGGTTCCCAGTTTAAATAACTCATAAGCATACTCTTTATTTGCATTAGAATCAAGATTATTGACGAATTTTTCTTCTATTTTGTTAGAAATTCTCGACCACTCATTTTTATCTTTTCTTAATATTTCTAAATCTTCATCAATAAAAACGTAACGATAATCTTTATTTGAATTATCAATATACTTGTTAAGATAGTAAAAAGCAGAATCTGGCATTTCGAGCATAGCATAGCATTTAGCAACGATATATAAATTGTGTCCTGATAGGTCATTTCTCTGCTCCATCTCGGACAAGTGAAATGTTATAGCCTTTTTATATTCTGCTGCATTATATAAACTATCTTTTGTCAACATACAGTAATAAGCTTCCCCCGAATAGTGCAAAATTCCCGATTGAGAAAATAGAATTCTTGGAAAAGAAAATGTCATTAAGAAAATCGTAATCAAATAAAAAAATGCCTTCATAAAATATTGTTTTGTCTTTTGCAAATTTATTAGAATTAACGAAAGTTTTAAAGAAATATTTCATGTTCCACCTCTCAAATATCCAACGCCCAACGCCAAGTATTCTAGGCACTTTAGACACTCTAGGCACTCTAAGTACTTTTTTCCCATTGTTAATAAACTTTTTCATTTTTTTATGGTTTAACCAATTGTGAAAATTATATTTGTCTATTCATAAATTGATTAAAATATGAGCAAACTAGAGATAGGTTCTAAAGCGCCTGATTTTAAAGGAAAAAATCAGAATGGTAAAGAAATTACACTCTCAGATTTTGCAGGGGAAAACCTCATATTATACTTCTATCCCAAGGATTCTACTCCGGGTTGTACTACCGAAGCCTGCGATTTGAGAGATAATTATGATATGTGGCTGTCAAAAGGCTATGAAGTCATTGGAGTAAGTCCGGATTCGGAGAAATCTCATCAGAAATTTAAAGAAAAATATAATCTCCCTTTCGATCTTATTTGCGATACAGAAAAAGAAATATTAATCTCTTACGAAGCTTGGGGAGAAAAATCCATGTATGGTAAAAAATATATGGGAGTTTTACGAAAAACTTTCGTAATCAACAGTAAAGGAATAATAGAAAATATATTTGAAAAGGTAGATACTAAAGCACATTCACAGCAAATATTAAAAGAAACAAAATAAATTTAAAATTATGGCAAATACACCTGAAGATATCAGAAAAGAGAAAATGAAAGCCGTTCAGTTGGCAATGGGTAAAATAGAAAAAGACTATGGCAAAGGTTCAATTATGATGCTTGGCTCACAGCCGATAGAAAACATCCCTGTCATAAAATCCGGTTCAATAGGTCTTGATGTTGCTCTCGGAGTAGGTGGTTACCCACGTGGCAGAGTTGTTGAAATATACGGACCCGAGTCCTCAGGTAAAACGACTTTGGCTATTCATGCAATTGCTGAAGCACAAAAAGCAGGTGGGATAGCTGCAATAATTGATGCTGAACACGCCTTCGATAGAGCTTATGCAGAGAAATTAGGTGTAGATGTTGAAAATTTAATTATTTCCCAACCGGACAATGGCGAACAGGCTCTGGAAATTACCGACAATCTTATTCGCTCCGGTGCAATTGATATTATTGTTATTGATTCTGTTGCCGCATTAACACCACGTGCTGAGATAGAAGGCGAAATGGGAGATTCAAAAATGGGACTTCAGGCTAGACTTATGTCACAAGCTTTAAGAAAACTGACCGGAAACATCAGTAAAACTCAGACTTGCTGCATATTTATCAACCAATTACGTGAAAAAATCGGTGTAATGTTCGGTAATCCGGAAACCACCACAGGTGGAAATGCTCTTAAGTTTTATGCTTCTATTCGTCTCGATATAAGACGTACCGGACAAATAAAAGAGAGTGAAGATATTACAGGAAACAGAACAAAAGTTAAAGTTGTTAAAAATAAAGTTGCTCCACCTTTCCGTAAAGCCGAATTTGACATTCTGTATGGTGAAGGGATTAGCAAAATGGGGGAAATTATAGATCTAGGAGTTGACTTTGAGATTATTAAAAAGAGCGGTTCATGGTTCAGTTATAACGACACTAAACTTGGACAGGGCAGAGACGCTGTAAAAACAATATTAAATGATAACCCTGAACTAATGGCCGAAGTTGAAAAAAAGATTATTGAAAAACTTAAATAAGAAATGCTAAGAAATATTTTTATTCTTCTTATATCTATCGTTATATTTTCTTTAACATCTTGTAATAATAGGAACAATAATTCTGTTAACGATGATGTGTTGAACGATACTACTTTAACAATAGATAAGCTAAATAAGCTGATACGGCAAAATCCAAAAAATGCCGATTTATTTATTAAACGATCGGAATTGCATCTTGAAACAAAGAATGTAGAAGAAGCAATTAATGATCTTGAAATAGCTCTTAAAGTTGACACACTTCGTCAGGAAGTCTATATTAAATTGTCTGACTTGTATTTATCTGATGGAAAATCTGAAAAAGCTAAAAATATTCTGACTTTGTGTCTTCACAGATTTCCTTTCAATGTTGAAGCTAGGGTAGGTATAGCAAAACTATACTTATATGTGCAGATGTATTCCGAAGCAATGAAAGAAATTTTAAATCTTGAAGCCAATGACCTTCAAAATGCTGACTCATATTTTGTTAAAGCATTAATCCTGAACGAAACCGAAATGTTTGATGATGCAATTAAGGCACTTAAGAAAGCTATTGAATATAATCCTGACCATTGGGAGGCATACAATTTATTAGGAATAATATACGAAAGGCTGGATAATCCTTTGGCAATGGAATATTTTAAAACGGCAGTAAGATTATTTCCGGAAAATAGCGAAATAAGATTTAATGCAGGTTATGTTTTACAGCAATTTGGAGAGATTGAAAAAGCAATTGATGAATACAATAAAGTTATAGAGCTTGATTCAATGTATTATCAGGCATATTTTAATCTTGGTTATTTGTTTGTAAATGATGTGAAAGATTATAAAAAGTCTCTTGAATATTTTTCTGCAGCTATAAAGTGCGATTCAAGTGCTTACAAAGCTTTTTACAACAGGGGTTACACTTACGAGTTGATGGGGAATTATAAACTTGCAGAAGCTGATTACAGAACAGCTCTTAAAATTATGCCTAATTATGATCCTGCCGTTGAAGGATTGAATCTTGTAATTGATAAAATGAGAAAATAAAATTTACTATTATGAAAAAGAACTGGACATTGCTACTTATCGTTTTATTATTTGTTTTTTCTTGTGGTCCAAAAGCAGAAAAAAAGGCTTTTGATCCCGGATATTTTCCTGAAAATCAATTGACTGAAGAAGAAATCAAAAACGGTATCCTCACACCTGAAATTCTCTGGAAATTCGGAAGAGTAAGTGATCCTCAAATAAGTCCTGATGGAAAACATATTGCATATAATGTAACAAAATACAATATTGAAGAAAATAAAGGTTATACACATATTTTTATTGTGCCGGCAGAAGGCGGAGAGCCGATCAGAATAACTGGTGGCGAATTCTCATGTATTAATCCAAGATGGATTGATGATGGAAAGAAAATTGCATTTCTGTCGACAGAAACTGATACCGTTCAGTTTTGGACTGTCAATGTAGATGGATCAGAAAAAACAAAAATATCAGATCTCGCAACAAGTGTAAATGTTTTTAAAATTTCTCCTACAGGCGACAAGGTTTTATTTCTATCTGATGTTAAACTTGACGATACGCCTCAAAATGTTTATCCAGACCTGCCTAAGACTAATGTAATTATTGCCGATGATCTTATGTATCGTCACTGGAACGGATGGCACGACTATATGTATTCGCATATTTTTGTTGCAGATTTTGATGGCAAATCTGTTACAAATCCATTGGATATTATGAAAAATGAGAAGTTTGATAGCCCTCTCAGCCCCTATTTCGACGATGCAGAAATTATCTGGAGCCCTGACGGAAAAATGATAGCTTACACTTGTAAAAAAATGAGCGGCAAAGACTATGCTCTTAGTACAGATTCAGATATTTACCTTTATACTTTGGATGATAAATCCACGAAAAACATTTCGGAAGGAATGACTGGCTACGATAAATATCCCGTATTTGGACCCGATTCAAAAAAACTTTCATGGCTTAGCATGGAAACTCCAGGTTACGAATCTGATAAAAGCCGATTATTCATTATTGATTTAGAAACAGGTGCAAAAGACTATGTAACAGAAGGTTTCGACTATAATGTATCAAATGTAGTTTGGCCAACCGAAAACAACAATGACAATACAATCTACTTCATATCAGAAATAAATGCAACTCAACAAATATTCAGCATAAATGTAAAAACTCGAGAAGTAAGACAGATTACCGAAGGTCCACACGATTACACTAGTCTAACATACAACGACGGTTCATTTATTGCTCAGAAAATGTCGATGTCGATGGCTACTGAGATTTTTGCAGTGAAGAAAGACGGCACTGAACGACAGATTACATTTACTAATAAAAAGATTTATGACAATATCGAATTTGGTAAAGTAATCGAAAAATGGGTAACAACAACTGACGACAAACAAATGTTAGTATGGATTATCCTACCTCCAAAATTTGATGCTACAAAGAAATATCCTGCAATTCTATATTGTCAAGGTGGTCCACAAAGTGCTGTATCTCAATTCTTCTCTTACAGATGGAATTTCCAGATGATGGTAGCAAACGGTTATGTTGTAATAGCACCAAATCGCCGTGGTTTACCGGGATTTGGCACAGAATGGAATGCTCAGATATCAGGCGATTACGGTGGACAAAACATGGAAGATTATATTTCGGCTGTTGAAGCCTTTAAAAACGAATCTTATATTGACGGAGAAAGAATTGGTGCGGTTGGAGCAAGTTATGGTGGATTTTCTGTTTACTGGCTTGCCGGTCATAATGAGAACAAACTGTTTAAAGCTTTTATAGCACATTGTGGAATGTTTAATTTAGAATCGCAATATGCTGCAACTGAAGAAATGTTCTTTGTCAATCACGATTTAGGCGGCCCTTATTGGGATAAGAGTAATAAAGTTGCTCAGAATTCTTATGCAAATTCTCCCCATAATTTTATTCAAAACTGGAATACTCCAATTTTAATAATTTCTGGAGGGTATGATTTCCGCATTCCATATACCGAAAGCCTTCAAGCATACAACGCAGCTCAACTTATGGGTGTAGAAAGCAAATTATTGATTTTCCCTGAAGAAACTCATTTTGTATTAAAACCACAAAATAGTATTCTTTGGCAACGGGAATTTAAAGCTTGGCTTGATAAATATCTGAAATAGAAATGTCCAGAGATAGACTTTCTATAAAATTCTATTTCCGTTTATAGATAGGTAAATTTAGTCTATAAAATATTTGAGGATTTGACTTAATTCAAAAAAAAAGACTGTCCTCTGAATGAGAACAGTCTTTAATTTAAATCTTTTTGACTATTCCGGGTGTATTGCTTCAACAGGACATACATCTGCGCAAGCACCACAATCTGTGCACATATCAGGATCAATTTTATAAATATCACCTTCAGAAATTGCCCCTACCGGACATTCGTCAATACATGTACCGCATGCAGTACAATCATCACCAATTTTGTAAGCCATTTTCTTATAATTTAAATTAATAATAGTAAAATTACTTTTACAAACTTATATTACATTTCTTTAACCAAAAAGCAATTATTCGCTTTTTTTCAAACATCACCCCTATTTATAATCATTCTAATTAAACGTTATAAAAAAAAACGTCTCTTCCAGACGTTTTTACAAGTATAGGTTAAACTAGAAATATTTTGCTCTAAAATCTGAGATCTCTGCTTTCTTTTCTATTGCACCAAATATTTTATATGTTTGCGAAGCATAATTCCTCATACTACTTAGCTGCTCGGAAGAGAAATCTGTTTTTTCAGGAGCTTTCACCGAATTAAAAACTTTTACAATAAATACTCCACTATTTCCTTTGATAGGTTTAGACACTGTATTTAGTGATATCGTTGAAATGATCCCGTTAACATTAGGTTCAATACCTAAACCGGGCAAAGAAAGTGAGCTGAAACTGATATTAGTTAATGTATCTACATTCAGTTCATATTTCTCTGCAATTTTATTCAGGTCAGATTTTGCATTAAGTTCTTTATTAAAATCTGCCATAATCATATCAGCTTTCTTGTTATTTAATATGGTAGGCTCAATTAAAACTTTAACATCCTCCAGCGGTAAAACTCCTTTTTCTCTTATAGCTGAAACTTTTGCCACTATATACTTGTCAGGGAAGTTGAAAACTGTTGAGACATCACCTTTTTTAGTATTTTCATCATAAAGCCATATTACTATGTTTCTAGCATTTTCGATTCCGCTGATTTTGTTATCAAGGTCAGAGAGTTTGTTTGCAATTCTCTTAACATAATTATTCTTTACTATTGCATCATCAAATTTCTTTGCAGTAGTATTGTCAGCAGCAAAAGTGCTTGCAAGAGAGAAATAGTAATTAGATGTACGATCGGAAGAATGTATTTCTTTATTTAATATTGCAAGTTTAATTTTTCTCAAAGGTTTAGTTTGGTCTGTTATTTTTATCAGATGTACTCCGATTTGAGACTCAACAATGACCATATCTCCCTTCTTGTTTGAAAAACATGCATCATTGAATTCTTTGACTGTTTTTCCTTCTGTCAGCCAACCAAGATCGCCCCCACTATTTTTTGATCCAGGATCTTCCGAATTCATAACTGCTAAAATTGCAAATTCTTCACCATCCTCAACCATCTTCATTAAACTGTCCGCTTTTACACGACATTGTTCAATACTGACAGAATCATTTGGAACAAGTAAAATATGACTTGCCATTACAGAGTCGGGACGCTGTGCAACTTCCACAATTCTGGCAAAATAGAATAAATTACCATCTTGTATAATTTCTGAAGTTGCGCCTTCTTCCAAATCAAAAAAGTTCTCTGTCAATCCCGATGGAAGCTCTTCGTTTTTGCCAATAAACACATCCATTGTTCTGTGCTCAGTATATCTGTTTGCAAATTCAAGGTGACCTTCTTCTAAAGCATTGAATTCATCGTAGAGCTCCTCAATTTTGTTTAGAGTAGCCAATGTGTCTTCTGCTGAGGGAATAATGCTGAATACAACATATTCAATATCTCTGCTGGCTTTTTGTTCGATAAACATATACTGATGCTCATCGTAATATTTTTGGTAATCTGATTCAGATATTTTAATTTGTTCGTCTGGAATTGTCTTGTAAGGTTTAAATACAAATTCGAAATCATATAAATCATTTTTTTCTTTATATTCCATTTCTGCCATTTTTTTAGGTGTATAAAAACCTTTACCTACCATATTGTTATATTTGGTACTAATTCTATCTTTTTTAATTATTTGTTTCCAATATTCAGAAATGATATGATAATTAGGATCATCATCTGCCGTATCAAAGAACCTTCTGATTGATGCGGTATCAACTTGTCCGGTTTGCTGATTTGTAAAATTCTGAAGAATTATATAATGTATATTTGCTCCATACAACATATCTTTCATCTCTTCTTCGCTTACCGATAAACCTACTTCTTCATAATATGGTTCCATTAGATATTTTTGCATAATATCATTCCATGCTTGCTCACGTATTTGCTCATCTTCACTCGCTTCAAGATTTTCTTTACGTTGGGCTACCTTTAAGAAATCACTATGAGTCTTATAAAACTCCATGAACTCTTTGTAATCTACCTCTTCACCATTGATCTCGGCTATATCTGTACTATTTTTATTAAATAAACCCTGAAAAGTAGAAGGGTCTATGATAAATAAAAACAATGCAACACCTACAAAGATTATTACTAATACTCCTGCCCTGTTTCTGATCTTTTGTAATACCGCCATTACTATAAATTTTAAATCAAATACTTACTAATATTTCTCTAAATAAATTTAGGCTGCGAAGATAATAAATAAATATTATTTCTAAACAACGAAATTAAAATAATTAAATAGTATTTTTACAGCCTTAAAAATTAACGATGTTAAGTCTTATTTTAGACATAGGAAATACAAATGTGAAACTGTATTTTTTTTCTAATGGCCAAATCTATGAAAAATCTTTATTTACAACTGATACAGAGGTTTTAGATTTCTTAAAAATCAATCCCAACTCAAATAGAATATCTTTGTGTATGATTTCCAAAGTTAGAGAAATTTCTGATATGCTTTTAGATTATCTCAACAGTAAGTTCATCGTAAAAATCCTTGATACAAAATTAAAACTACCATTTGAAATGCGATATAAGACTCCGGAAACTTTAGGTCAGGACAGAATCGCTGCTGTTGCCGGGGCTTCTTTATTGTATCCGGGGGCAAATGCTTTGATAATTGATGCAGGAACAGCTATTACATACGATTTTCTATTTGAGGGGAATGTTTATTATGGTGGCACTATAAGTCCCGGAGTTGGTATAAGATTTAAGGCTCTAAATACTTTTACAAATAAACTTCCGTTATTAGATATTGATATGAATAATAAAGAGATTTTCGGACAAACTACTAACGATGCTATTATTATAGGTGTTCAGAACGGAGTTTTACTTGAAGTCAATGGAGTTATTAAATCATATCAAAGAAAATATAAAGATTTAGTGGTCATTTTTACTGGCGGATATAGCTTTTTCTTTGAAAAGTTGATAAAAAATCGCATATTTGCAGCGCCGGATTTAACAGCTATCGGCTTAAATAAAATATTAGAATTAAATGTTTAAAAAAATAATTTTATTTTCAACCATTATTTTGGTTTCAGCGACCATTTTTGCACAGGGACGCGTTGGTTCTCCATATACAAGATACGGCATTGGTGACATCTATAATTGTACTTCAGTCCGAAATTTAGCTCTGGGAGGGTTGAGTTATACTTTACCATATAACAATGATCTCAATTTTATAAATCCTGCCAGAACAGGTAATATTGATACACTGACATTTATTTTTGATTTTGGCCTTAATGGTGGATTAAGAAAATACAGTATTCTGGAACCGAAATCAAATCATACAAAATCCGATTTTCAATTGACTCATTTGATGTTTGGTTTTTCTGTTTTTAAATGGTGGAAAAGTAGTGTCGGACTATTACCTTTTAGCAATGTAGGCTATCTTATCAGAGCAAATGATACGCTGCTAAATGTTGATAAAGATTATTTATATTCAGGATATGGTGGTATAAACAGAGTCGTCCTTAACAACTCTTTTTCCCCTTTAAAAAACTTATCCATAGGCTTTAATGTTTCATATCTTTTTGGTAAGATTTATCAGTCAAATGCAATTGACTTCAATGATGACAGCGGAGCATTCTTAAATGTTGTAGAGCAAAACGGAATAAAAATAAATGATCTTACTTTTGAGGGAGGTGTAAATTACACTATTAATCTTAATTCTAAAAACTCATGTGTTTTAGGTTTTGTTTATGGTCATAATTCTAATCTAAACAGTCAAAGAAATACAATAGTATACAATACCCTTAGTACCGGTAGTTCAGAAGTTGTTGATACTATTTATCAATCGGACAAGGAAAAAGGGACAATCGGATTACCAAGAAAGACAGGGTTTGGGGTAGGCTATAATTACAATAATAGTTTTTTTATGGGAATTGATTATACGATAAATAACTGGCAGGATTCGAAATTCTATGGTATCTCGGACAGTCTAAGCAATGGCATGGACTTATCATTTGGCATCGAATATAAACCTAATGGTTTTAATGAAACATCATACAATAAATTTTGGGATGGAGTAAGCTATAGAGGAGGATTACATTATAATAATACATACTTCAAGTTGGCTTCAGGGGAGACTCTAATTTCAGACTTTGGCATAAGTTTTGGTTTAGGGTTGCCAATGAAACGTTCTAAGACATCATATAATTTCTCTGTACAACTTGGGCAGAGAGGGACTCTTGAGAATAATCTAATTAAAGAAAATTATATTATTTTTGGACTTAGTTTTAATGTCGCAGATATGTGGTTTGTAAAAAGTAAATATGATTAAAATATAAAATTATGAGAACAAAGATTTATTTACCTTTAGTGTTGGGATTGTTTGTGAGCTTAAATGTTCTGGCTCAGGATGAAAAATATGGTGAAGATCCTGAATCCTGTAGGATCAATTTGTCAACTTATACCGAATTCTTCAATCAAAAGAATTTCAAAGACGCTATGCCTGCATGGAGATGGTGTTTTATTAACTGCCCCGAAGCCACAAAAAATATTTATATTCATGGAACAACTATTATTGAATATTATATCGGTATTCAAACAGATTCTCTGATGAGAGAGGCTTATATAGATACTTTGATGATGGTTTATGATAACAGAATTAAATATTTTGATCAAAAACCTATGGTTTTGGGCAGAAAAGGAGCATCAATATTAAAATACAGACCTGCCTTGGTTAAAGAAGCTTATGACGTGTTCACCGAATCCTTTAGTCTAGGAGGAAACGAAAGTGAATATTTTGTACTTGGCTTTTATATGAATACCACTACTATTCTATATTCAAGCGAAGTTATTACAAAAGAGGATGTAGTCGAAAATTATTCTAAGATCAGCGATGTTCTTAATTATCAAATTAGCAATGCTTCTGATGATGGGAAACGTGAAAAAATTGTTGAAGCGGCCAAATCAGTTGAAGATATGTTTGTAAACAGTGGGGCTGCCGATTGCGGTGCTATTATTAATCTTTTTGGTCCAAAATTTCTGGCTGATCCGGAAAATATTGAACAAGCAAAGAAAATCCTCTATTTACTAGATAGAGGGAATAGTGATGAATGCAAACTTTCGGATCTTTATATGAATGCTGCTGTTGCAGTTTTCAATGTTGAAAAATCGGCTTCTTCTGCTCATCAGATTGCTCAGGGATATTTTAAAAGAGGTGATAATGAAAACGCCGAAAAGTATTATAATGAAGCAATAGCACTTGAAACAGACCTATTAAAAAAAGCTGATATGTTTTATGAATTGGGACTACTGTATTATGGTAATTTTAAAAATTTTGCTAAATCAAGACAGGCCGCCCGTAGCTGTATTGCCAATAATCCAAATCATGGTAAGGCTTATATATTGATTGGAAGATGTTATGCGGCAGGTGGTTCTTGTGGAGAAACACTTGTGGAGAAAAAAAGTATATATTGGGTAATTGTTGATCAATTTGTTAAAGCAAAAAGTGTTACTGATGATCCTGACGTAATACAAGAAGCAAATGAACTTATAGGAAGATATTCAGCCAGTTTCCCATCACAAGAAGAAATATTCTGGGAAAATCTTGTTGAAGGACAATCAATTACGGTTGGATGCTGGATTGGTGAAACAACAACTATAAGGTGTATTAAATAGTGGATTTCGTTTCTAAAAAATATCTAAAAATATTCATCGTGCTGATATTATTTATCAGCACGTTTGTTTGTTGTAAAAATGATATAGAAACCGTAAACAAAATTGCTGAAATCAATAAGCTGCCATCTTTTGTAGTAACCAATCTGGAAACATGTTTTAGTGATTCCGGCATTATAAAGATAAAGATTTATGCTCCTGAACTTGTAAGGTATGAAAAAGCTGAAATACAATATGATGAATATCCCCAAGGAATAAATGTTGAGTTTTTTAATTGGAATATGGAAGTAATCGGGACATTGAAATGTAATTATGCCAAATATCTGATAGCTGATGAAATCTGGGAAGCTAAATCAGATGTGGAAGTCAACAGTCTCGAAAAAGAAGAAAAGATCAATACTGAATTATTATATTGGGATATGAAAAAAGAGATTATCTATTCAGATAAATTCGTGAGAATAACAACTGCTGATGAGATTCTTTTTGGTGAAGGCTTTGAATCAAATCAGGAGTTTACAAAATGGAAAATTCTTAAACCAACAGGTACAATAAAGATAAAAGATGAATAAGACTAAATTCAAATTTACTATTTTGATAGAATATGCCTGGATTTTGATGGCGGTATTCTGTTTGATTATCGGAATTTATTACCACAGCAAAATCGGTCTGAATAATGTATGGCTTATTTATGCATTAAGTGTAGTAAGTATAGGCATGTTTGGAGTGAGAAGAATTCAAAGAAAAAATCTTGAAAAAAGAAACAGAAGAAATTCAAATTAATGAATTGGATATTTTTAATCATTGTTATTTTATTTTCCGCGTTTTTTTCGGGGATGGAAATAGCTTTTGTTGCTTCTAACAAGCTCCGGCTTGAGTTGGCATCTAAAGAAACCGGAATAAGTTCAAAGATTTTAGCCATGTTTAATAATAATCCTTCAAGATATATTTCTGCTATGCTCATTGGTAATAATGTGGTTTTGGTTATTTATGGTATAATAATGGCTAACATTCTGGAAAACCCCTTAAGTCAACATATTACTAATGAGTTTTATGTATTATTATTACAAACAATCATTTCGACATTGATAATATTGTTGTTTGGCGAATTTGTCCCTAAAACATTATTCAGAGCAGTGAGTAATTCTGCTTTAAAGACATTCTCTATTCCTCTGGTAGTTTTCTATTACTTGTTTTATCCAATTGCATCAGCAACAGTTTGGTTTTCATCTAAAGCTATCAGGATAATCTCGAAGACAGGTGTTGATTACACAATACAGGAAAGAGTCTTTAGCAAACTTGATATTGAGGATATTATTGAAAAAAGCAAATCAGAGAATAAGCAATCGAAATCATCACAGGAACTCCGTATTTTCCAAAATGCCATGGATTTTTCGACAATCAAATTAAGAGAATGCATAATTCCAAGAAATGATATTATTGCAGTATCTGTAAATACTGAAATTGCAGGATTAAGAGAAAAATTCATCGAGTCCGGACATTCAAATATCCTTGTTTATAAAGACAATATTGATCAGATTGAAGCTTATGTAAATGTTAAGGATATTTTTAAAAACCCTCAGAAACTACGCAGTATTATGCGACAGGTTCTGATTGTTCCTGAAACTATGTCAGCAAAGAAGCTTTTCGAAAATCTGGTTAAAGAAAACAAAAGTCTTGCAGTGGTTGTGGACGAATTTGGAAGTACAAGCGGTATGGTCACTATTGAAGATATTCTTGAAGAGATTTTTGGTGAATTCGAAGACGAACACGATGCGCCCGAAATGGGAGTTGTTATTACAAATGAAGGAAATTTTATTTTGTCAGGTCGTCAAGAGATTGATGTATTTAATGATGAATATGGTTTTGAACTCTCCGAATCTGATGAATATGAGACCATTGCAGGATATATTTTATTTCATACAGGGGTCTTTCCAAAAGAGGGAAGCATATTGACAATCAATGACAATGGTAAAACATTTAAGTTCAAAATAATTAAGCTGCAAGATACAAGAATTGAAAAACTGATGCTTTTTGATATTTAGTTTAGGTTTTTCATTTTTTTAGTTGTGTTGTTTTTTTACACTATCATTTTTTTTACTTTTGTCAATAAAACAATAACTATGATTAATGAGAGCATCCTTCAGACAATTGGGGAAACCCCTATAATTGAAATTAACAATTTAAATCCAAATCCAAATACATCCATTTTTGTTAAAGTAGAAGGTCGTAATCCAACAGGAAGTATAAAAGACAGAATAGCACTGAAAATTCTTGAACTTGCCGAAGCAGGAGGGCAACTTACAAAGGACAAAACAATAATTGAAGCAACTTCGGGGAATACAGGTATTTCTTTAGCCATGATTGGTGCAATTAAAGGGTATAAGGTTGAAATTGTCATGAGTGAAGCTGTTTCGGTTGAACGCATTAAAATGATTGAAGCATTTGGAGCAAAAGTAGTTTTAACCGATGCTAAATATGGAACAGACGGAGCTATTCGTAAAGTTCGTAAAATTGTTGAAGAAAATCCGGTGAAGTACTTTATGACAGATCAGTTCTCAAACAAATATAATGGAGTCGCACATTACAAAACCACAGGTGAGGAAATATGGAAACAAACAAACGGTAGAATTGATTATTTCGTATCTGCAATAGGAACTTCAGGTACTATAATGGGAGTGGGTAAAGTATTAAAGGAATACAATCCCAACATTCAAATCGTTTGTGCCGAACCTGTAGAAGGACATTATATACAAGGATTAAAAAATATGAGCGAAGCTATCATACCAGCTATATATGATCCAGATAAAATTGATATAAAAATAATGGTTAACACAGAGGATGCTTTTGCCATGACCAGGAGAATTGTAAAAGAAGAAGGAATATTTTGTGGAATGAGTAGCGGAGCGGCTATGTATGCAGCAGTAGAAATTGCAAAAAGCATAAATTCGGGAAGAATTGTGACGATTTTCCCTGATCGTGGTGAAAAATATTTAAGTACTGATTTGTTTAAAAGCGAGGAAAAGAAAACTTTATAAACAAATAAAACCCATCTTAATTAGGTGGGTTTTTCATTTGCGGAGAGACAGGGATTCGAACCCTGGGTCCGCGGAAAGCGGACAACGGTTTTCGAGACCGCCCCGATCGACCACTCCGGCATCTCTCCATCAATTATCTAATATTGTTTTAAAGAACTTTAAAGTTTTTAGAAAGCACAAAAATAATAAATTTATCATTGCTTGGTAGGAAATTGATTTTATAGATTAAAACTTTTGTGAAGAAGGAATACAAACTCGCACAGCTCGTTTGTTTTCTCAGAGATGAACTATTATAATGAGAAGACAAACTCGCACAGCTCGTTTGCCTTCTCAGAGATGAATGTTTTTACTGGGATTACAAACTCGCTTCGCTCGTTTGTGATCCCAAAGGGGAGGTAAGCATCCAAAACCAAATTTTGCTTTGCAAAATTTATTTGTGTTAATACCAAAATTTCATCTGAAAGCGAGCTTTCATAAAATTTTGGTATTAAAACAAATCCCCACTATCGCGGGGATTTGTTTTGGATGCGGAGAGAGGGGGATTCGAACCCCCGGTACCGATTTCTCAGTACGTCAGTTTAGCAAACTGGTGGTTTCAGCCACTCACCCACCTCTCCATGTGGTAAATGAGAATGCAAAAATACAAATTCTATTTTTATCTCAAAATAAAATATTGCTAAAACAAGAAATATTTTACCTCATATCAATTATTTCAGCTTCAGGATAAAGACTATTGCTAAATTTAATTTCAGAATCCGGAATTGAAGGATTCTCTGTAAATTTGGAAATCTCAATTAAATAACTCACGCCGTCTTTACCAACATATCTGGCACTATATATCTGTTTTTTGGTTTTATCAATTTTTACAGTAATCTTACTATACTTTTTATTTTCAATAACTTTAGGAATTAGGTCTATCTCAACCAATGGACGATTCTTCTCAAATTTATCGGCTATATATTTAACCTTAAAATTATTTTTATAATCTTTGAGCAAAGACTGAGGATTTATCATTATATTCTGGTTGTCTTCGTTGTTAGTAATGTTTACTTCTTCAGCATCTTTCAGATATGTCCAGTTTGTTTTTCCATCTGAATGTACTATTTGCCCCATTATGTCAAGTTTGTAATAACCTGATTTATAACTAGCGCTACCAACATGTGTTTCTCTTTTTGCATTATGAAGATTTTCGACAAACATCGTAAATTCAATTTTAAGACTTGAGTAATTCTCAGCTTTTGCTGATACCTCATCCAATAATGTTGTTGCTGCTGCATCGTTCTGACTAAAACCTGTAAATGATAAAATCAACAGGCAAATAATTAAAAGATTCTGTTTCATTTTTTATAATTTATTTATTTGAGTTCAGACTATTCAAATACTGTTCCAAAGATACTTCGTCAGGATAAAATACCTGCCGAGCTTTACTCCCTTCGTAAGGACCGACTATCCCGGCTGCCTCAAGTTGGTCAATGATTCTTCCAGCACGATTATAACCAATGCTCATTTTACGTTGTATAAGGGATGTAGAACCTTGCTGATGTCGTACAACAATACGAGCTGCTTCTTCAAAAAATTCATCCTTCTCATTTGGATCCAGATTTCCTCCGCCTGTTTCGGGCATTTCAGGTTCAGGCAATTCCAAAGCATGTGGATATCCCTGCTGCGAACTTATATGATCAACGAGATGTTCTACTTCAGGCGTATCAATAAATGCACATTGTAAACGTATTATTTTACCGGTTTCTGAAATTAACATATCTCCCCTGCCTATAAGCTGATTTGCTCCGGTTGTATCCAGTATAGTTTTCGAATCGTGACCGTTTGTTACTTTAAATGCAATACGTGTCGGAAAATTCGCTTTAATTACTCCTGTGATAACATCGGTCGAAGGACGCTGTGTTGCAACAATAAGATGAATTCCAATTGCTCTGGCTTTTGCGGCAAGACGTGATATCGGAGCTTCAATTTGTTTGCCTTCCTGAATAATAATATCTGCAAATTCATCTATTACAACAACTATATAAGGCATAAAGTAATGTCCCTTGTTCGGATTCAGTTTTCGTGAAATAAATTTTGTGTTGTATTCAGTAATATTTCTTACTCCTGCTTGTGTTAATAAAGCATAACGACTATCCATCTCAATACATAATGAATTCATGACTGGAACTACTTTAGTTACATCGGTAATGATTGCAGAATCCTCTCCAGGTAATTTTGCCAGATAATGTTTTTCAATCCTGCTGTAAATTGACAACTCTACCATTTTAGGATCTACGAAAACAAATTTTAATTGTGATGGGTGCTTTTTGTAAAGTAATGAAGTTATTATAGCATTTACGCCAACTGATTTGCCCATACCAGTAGCTCCAGCAACCAGCAGGTGAGGTGTTTTTGCCAGATTGAAGACATATGTTTCATTTGAAATTGTCTTACCTAATGCAACAGGTAATTCATATGATGACTCCTGAAACTTTGCAGATTTAATTACCGATCTCATTGATACAGTTTCCGGTTTCGAATTGGGTACTTCTATACCAATAGTACCTTTTCCGGGCATCGGTGCAATTATTCTTATCCCCAATGCAGCAAGACTCAATGCAATATCGTCTTCAAGGTTTTTGATTTTTGATATTCTTACACCCGGTGCTGGAACTATTTCATATAAAGTAACCGTTGGACCTATCGTTGCTGTTATTCGTGAAATCTCAATTTTATAATCCAACAAAGTCTTCACAATTTTATCTTTATTTGCATTTAACTCATCTCTTGTTACATCTGATTTTTTTGATGGATAATCAGTTAACAACTCTAGTGTAGGCATCTTATAAAATTCAAGGTCCTTTGTGGGGTCAAAATCTTGAATGAAATCCGAATTTATTTCTTCATCAGTCAGAGCCTCTTCTTCAATAATGTCATTAACAGCTAAAGACAAACCAGTATCTTCAACAGGGACTTCTGTTTCAGTAACTTCATTTACTATTGGTTTGTCTTCGACTAATTCCGTATCATCAGTGTTGTCTCCAAGCAAAATTACTTCACCTTTTTCATTAGGGTCTTCTTCAATGTTCTCTGGAGCAGTTTCAACAATATCTGTCAAATTTTCTTCAAAATCTTCCTTTTTAACTTTTGAAATTCTATTTACCATATTTTTTAACCATGGTAAGGAATTTTTGAAAGTGTAAACTGTAATAAGAAATGCAGTAAAAACAATTATCGTATATGTTCCGATTTTTCCTATTACCCCATTTAACCATTTGAAAATAAAATATCCGTGTGCTCCACCAATCATAAAATATTTATCAGAAAATAATGAGGCAAGAGCAAGACTTGTCCAGATTGTAAATATAAGGCTTATGAACGCGAAGCTCCATGGATTTGCCAACTTAACATTTAACAGATTAAAACCAAAAACCCCAAAAGTCAAAACAAAAGCAAATGAAGCTACTCCAAACCAATCGTAAATGAATTTATTTGACAGGACTGCTCCTAATTTCCCCATCCAGTTTTCTACCTGAAAAGTACTATTTGAAAATAGTCCTTTAAGTCCCATTCCCAAAATACTTTGATCTGCTTTCCATGTAAAAAGATATGAAGTAAAGGATAAACATAAAACCAAAGCAAATGCCAACAGGAGAAATCCAAGACTTACCCTGAATTTCTCATCCTTCACAAAACTAACTACCCCTTTAAAAAATGATATAAGAGGTTTTTTTCGCTTTGTGGACGACTTTTCATCTGACGGTTTAGTTTTACTTTTTGTCATCGCGTAAAAATAAAAAAAATCCTCATACAGAGGATTCTTTAAAAAATATTTTATTAAGAATTTTATCCACCAAGCATCCCGCCAAGTTCCTCAGCAGTCTTTATCTCATAATCGTCAGGAATTACAAACATCCCCGATTTTACTTTAGCTTTTTTAATTTCCTTAACAGTCATAGTCATAATCATACCCTGCTGATTGACAGTATATTGCATTAAAAGACCATTAATTCCTTTAAAACCGTTTTGATCGTTAATTCCAGCAGGAACAATAAGTTCGTCTGTAAAGTAAACTTCAACTACATCTTCACCTGTAGTAACTTCGGCTTTCTTACAATTGTAACCTGCAATTACTTTTGTTTCATCCAGTATTTTTATTTCAGGATCTTTAATACCTGCTTCTGCCAAATTTTTCTCCATTTCTTCTTTTGATTGATTAACGGCAATTTTCATCCCCATCATATCAATTAAAACTATAGTTGAACCATCATCAAAATTTGAAATTGAAGACATAGAATATAATGGTGAAATTTGTTCGTTACGGATTTTATTCCCGTTTATACTTACTACTAATTGCGATGGCAACTGTGCCAAAGTTGTGGCATCAATACCTTCTCCTTCGTATGTTATATCATAAGTAATGATACCTCCAAAAGACTTTACTTTTTTTGCTTTCTGAGCATATCCCGAAATGGTAATGCTTAGACTTAGCAAAATACATAATAAACCAAAAGTTGTTTTCATAATTAAAAATTTATTGTTAAAGTTTAATATTTTTACAATTTACATACCACAAAAATAAATAAATAATTTAAATAAATCACCTGTGTTCTTTTTTTAACTTAAGTTTATGAAAATTTTATCATAATATTAATAATAAACTGCTATATAACATATTTTTGTTTTTTTTCAATAAAAATGATTTAGATTTGCGTTCTAACATAAAATTGTAAATATATGGCAGAAAAGAAATTAGCTGTTGTTGCTTTTGGAGGGAATGCAATCTTAAGAGCCGGACAAGAGGGCACCATTGACGAACAAAAAACAAATGTGCGAAGAGCTTGCGAAATTCTATTTAGCATACTAAAAGAAAATCATAATCTTATAATTATACATGGAAACGGACCGCAAGTGGGCAATATATTATTGCAAAACAATGCGGGAGCTAAAATGTATGGTATTCCAGAAATGCCTTTGGATGTTTGTGGAGCATATTCACAAGGTTTTATAGGATATTTGATTGAACAACAACTTAGAAATATTCTACCCACCAAAGATTTAGAAAGAGGCGTTGTAAATCTAATAACTCAAGTTTTGGTAGATAAAAATGATCCTGCTTTTAAAAATCCAACAAAACCGATTGGACCTTATTATACAAAAGAAGAGGCAGAAAAACTTTCTGCAGACACAAATTCTTTGTTCAAAGAAGATCCAGACGGAATTGGTTGGCGCAAAATTGTTCCTTCCCCTCTGCCCAAACAGGTTGGGAATAGCAAAGTGATTGAAAAACTAGCCCGAGATGGACATATTGTTGTCGCTGCTGGTGGTGGAGGAATTCCCGTTTATTATGATGAACAAAAAAACTTGCTGGGAATAGATGCCGTTATCGATAAAGACCATACGTCTGCCCTACTTGCTTCACAAGCAAAAGCCGATGAGTTTTATATTTTCACAGATTTAAAGAGAATTATTATTGATACACCAGAAACCAAAGGAAAAGTTTTGGATGTTATTCCGATTGCGGAAGCAAAAAAATATATTGAAGAAGGGATTTTTAGTGCCGGCGGCATGGCCCCCAAAATCAAAGGTGCAGTGAGTTTTATCGAAAATGGTGGCAGTGAATGTGTGTTTTTACACTTCCCCGACAGTGTTGATGAACCCATCTATCAAACCCGAATTGTACGCTAATATGAGACTTAAATTAGAATAATAACTTAAATAAAATAAAATCATGGCTTTTAATCTTAGAAACAGAAATTTCTTGAAAGAATTAGACTTTACAAAAGAAGAATTGGTATTTCTTTTGAATTTGTCGAAAGATTTGAAAAATGCAAAATATGCAGGAACAGAGCAGCCTCGCTTAACAGGCAAAAACATTGCTTTGATCTTTGAAAAAACGTCTACACGCACCCGTTGTGCTTTTGAAGTAGCCGCTCACGACCAAGGAGCACATGTTACATATTTGGAACCTACTGGCAGCCAAATGGGACACAAAGAAACCGTTAAAGATACGGCTCGTGTTTTGGGCAGAATGTTTGATGGAATTGAATATCGTGGGTTCGGACATGCTATTGTAGAAGAATTGGCAAAATATGCCGGCGTTCCCGTTTGGAATGGCCTAACAAATGAATGGCATCCTACTCAGATGATGGCTGATGTTTTGACAATGATCGAACATTCTGATAAACCATTGGAACAGATATCTTATGCTTATCTTGGTGATGCACGTTATAATATGGGTCGTTCATTACTGGTTATAGGAACTATTCTAGGTATGGATGTGCGAATCGGTGCCCCTAAAAAGCTATGGCCTGATGCAGAATTAATCAAGACCTGTCAGAAAATTGCTAAAGAATCAGGAGCAAGAGTTAAAATTACCGAAAAACCTGAAGAAGCTGTTAAAGGTGTTGATTATATTCACACAGATGTTTGGGTATCAATGGGCGAACCAAAAGAAGTATGGGCAGAAAGAATTAAACTCTTAAAACCATATCAGGTAAATACTGCAATAATGAAAAAATCTAGTAATCCTAATGTGAAATTTATGCATTGCTTACCGGCATTCCATAATGCTGATACTAAAGTTGGAAAACAAGTTTCGGAAGATTTTGGTCTTAAAA